>JAFGIW010000184.1 GCA_016929415.1 Chitinispirillaceae bacterium
GCTTCGATGGCGGTATCAAGCGTGGGAAAGCCGGTCGTCATGAGCACCGGCAGCGCGCCGTTCGTTTCCTTGACATGTTTGAGAAGGTCGACGCCGGAAATTCCCGGCATCTTGATGTCGGAAATGATCAGATGGACGGCAGTCCGGCCAAGGACCTCAAGCGCTTCTTCACCGCTCGATGCCATGGTGACATTGTAGCCGTCTTTCTTCAAATACTGACCCAGAACTTCACATATCGAGAATTCGTCGTCAACGACCAGAATATGTTTTTTTTCAGGTTCCATATTCGTTTCCAGCTACCTGGAGACGAAAGCGTTCCAGATCTTCCGGCGTGTCAATACCGAACGAATCAAAATCATATACAAGGCACCGTATCCTCATCCCGTTCTCCAATGCCCGGAGCTGCTCGAGCCGCTCCGCGTGTTCGAGCGCTCCCTCCCGAAAGGTGCAAAACCGCTTGAGGCCTTCTAATGTAAATCCATAGATTCCCGTATGTTTATAGCACGGCGCGCCGTCTTCCCGTTCAAACGGTATCGGTGCACGGGAAAAATAGAGCGCCTCGTTTCGGTGGTCAATGACTGCCTTGACCACATCGGGGTCTTTTTTTTCTTCAATTGTAGCATGAGAGACGACGGTTAGCAAGTAATTGTCATCAATTTGTTTAAGCGCGGTTGAAAATGCTCTTAAAAGATCGCCGGGGATCCGGGGCTCATCTCCCTGCAGGTTGACGACGTGGGTACAGGGAAACCTCCTGGCAGCTTCAAACACCCGGTCGGTGCCGCTGACATGGTCACGAGCAGTCATCTCGGCCCTGCCGCCTGCCCCACGGACCACATCGGCGATACGTTCATCATCCGTTGCCACACAGATTTCATCAAACGCCCTCGACGCCATGGCGTTTTTGTAAACATGGACGATAAGCGCAACGCCCCCGATTTCCTTGAGCGGTTTGCCCGGCAGCCGGGTCGAACCGAACCGGGCAGGAATGACAAAGAGCACATACGCCATTTACCGCGCCCCTCCAGCCTGCGATACTTTTCTAGTATTCCGCTTCATCTGCACCGGCCTCATCCATCGATCACTTTGGGAACCGCGAAATGGTTTTCCCTGATCTGCGGCCCGTTCTGAAGGATCTCATCGCGTTTCAGAGAGGGTACCGGTATATCATTTCGCAGCGCATCATGCCTCCGTGCCATGACGTTGGTTGCGTCCACCCCCTCGGTGGGTGCATGCCTGATCTGCTCGAAATATTCGAGAATCGATCCGAGCGACCGGGAGAATTGTTCCACCTCTTCCCCGGTCAGATTGAGCCGCGCCAGACGTGCGACATGAAGGACCTGCTCCCGGTCGATCATAGAACTCCTTCCTCACTCCTGTTCGAAATTGGCGAACTTCGCCATAAGTTTACGTCGCGTTCCGTCGTTGAATAACACCATCACCTTCATGTCGCTCCCGAAACCGCTGATACTGATAATGCGGCCTCGTCCATAATTTCTATGCCGGACTTGCTGCCCCATCCGGTATTCGACGACATCCTGTGAAAAATCGTCGTCTGCGCTAAACTGTTTCTGCCGGATTTTCCTGACGGGAATATCAGCACGCGTAAACCTTACCGCCTCCCGGCCGGCAACGCGGGCCGCAGGCTCCCGTGGAGGGACCGCTCCGAAATTCCCGGTCTGATCATCCGCATCATACATCGACGGATCGATTGCCTGAAGAAAACGGGACGGCGATTGCGGCAACAGTTCCCCGAAACGGTAACGACGGTCGACATACGAGCAAAAAAGCTGCTCCTTTGCCCGGGTCGCGCCGACATACAGCAGCCGTCGCTCCTCCTCAATTTTCATCTCGTCATCGAAGTTCTGCCGTGACGGCAGCAATCCCTCTTCAAGGCCGACAAGAAACACCCGGCCAAACTCCAGTCCCTTTGCACAGTGCAGCGTCATCAGGTTGACCGCGTCCTCCCGCTGTTCCCAGGTGTCCACGTCGCTTGCCAGTGATACCTCTTCAAGAAACGCCGCGAGACTTCCGTCAGGATTCTCACGCGCCCATATGGCCAGCGCATTGAGCAGTTCATTGATGTTTTCGATACGGCCGGCAGCCTCTTCGGTGTGCTGATCGGCTAGGAGGTCCATATAGCCGGAAAGTTGCAGTACCTCCTTGAGCAGTTCGTGCGGCGATGTTCCCTCCCCGGCTTCATCCCTCAGGAGTTCGAAAAACTCCCTAAGCTCCGAGAACCCCTTTTTCGAACGGCTTCCCAGTTCCTGAGGGTCGGATGCACAAAGTGTTTCAAGAAGCGAAGCGCCTTTTTCTGTTGCTTTCTGCGACAACGTTTCCAGGGCTTTCCCGCCCAGGCCGCGTGCCGGGACATTGTAAACACGCTCGAAGCTGACATTGTCGCGCGGGTTCACCAGCAGCCGGAGATAGGCGAGGCAATCCTTGATTTCAGCCCGTTCATAAAACCCGATGCCTCCTACCAGCACATAGGGGATCTGCTCTTTGCGAAATGCCTCCTCGAACACCCGCGACTGCGCGTTGGTGCGGAAGAGCAGGGCGATATCACCCCGCCGTACCTTTCCATTGCACGCTTTTTTAATCCGCTCGCCGATCGCCTGTGCCTCATGACGGTCATCCCGGTAGCGGGTAACCGCTACCCGCCTCCCTTTACCCATGGTGGTCCAGAGTTTTTTTTCGGCACGGCCGGCATTTCCGACAATCGCCGCATTGGCGAAATCGAGGATCGCACCGGTCGAACGGTAATTCTGCTCAAGTGTGAATATTTCCGTTGCGGGAAAGTGCTGCTCGAACATGAGGATGTTTTCGATCCGTGCGCCACGCCACCCGTAAATACTCTGGTCGTCGTCACCAACCGCGAAAATACGGTTATGGCGCCCGGCGAGCAGTTGCAGCAGATACCGCTGGGCCGTATTGGTGTCCTGATATTCATCGACAAGAACATATTCGAAACGCTGCCGGTACTGTTCGAGAACTTCATGATGCTCCCGCAACAGGACAACCGCATTCATGAGCAGATCGTCGAAATCCATCGCCTGCTGCTCGCAGAGCGTCTGTTGATAAACAGTATAGATCCGCACCAGTTCCTGTTCGCAAAACCCCACCGCACTTCCGCGCGCCTCGTCCGCCGAAACGCATTGATTTTTAAACCGGGAAATCTGCGCGAGGATCTGACGCGGCGAGGCCGTCCGGTCATCGATACCGAGCCGCTGCAGCACGCCGCGCAGAAGCGCCGTCCGGTCGGCGGTGTCGAAAATGGAAAAAGCGCTTCCGTAGCCGATATGCCTGCACTCGCTGCGGAGCAGACGCGCGCAGAGAGAATGAAACGTGCCGATCCACATTCCCCCGGTCGGCCGGCAGGCGAACCGTTCGACCCGAATGCGCATCTCGCGCGCCGCTTTATTCGTGAAGGTTGCTGCAAACAGATGCAACGGCGGGATTCCCCGGTCGATCAGCCATGCGATTTTTGCGGTGAGTACCCTTGTTTTGCCCGTTCCCGCACCGGCGAACACCAGTTGCGGCCCACTATCATACACCACCGCGTCCCGCTGGACGCTGTTGAGTACCAGGCGGCCGAGGATGCCGCTTTCCGTATCAATCATCCTGTGTGGCTCCTAGCACCTGTTCGATGGTCGTCACTCCTTCGATAACCTTCCGTAAACCATCGCGGCGGAGCGAATCGAAATCCCCCCGCTTGAGGGCGTGCTGCTTGATCAGATCCGCGGGTTGCCGCTGCAGTATCATCTTCGTCATCTGTTCATCAGGTGTAAGGAGCTCGTACAGCCCGAGCCTTCCTTTATATCCGGTATGGTTGCAGAATTTACACCCTTTCCCCCGGTAAACCTGCGTGCCGGGCCGCAGACCGGTCCGTGCAAGGACCTCCGGATCGGGAGTATACAGTTCATGGCATCGGGGACAAAGCCGGCGCACCAGTCGCTGCGCGAGAACGCCGATGACGGTGGAGGTGATAAGGAACGGTTCGACACCCATATCAAGCAGGCGCGTATAGGCGCTCGGCGAATCGTTGGTGTGCAGCGTGGAGAAGACCAGGTGCCCGGTAAGAGCGGCCTGGATCGCCATCTGGCAGGTTTCCGTGTCGCGCATCTCGCCGATCATGATGACGTCGGGGTCCTGGCGCAGGATCGCCCGCATCCCATCTGCAAAAGTAAATCCCGCACGCGGCATGATCTGTCCCTGACAGATGCCGTCGAGGTGCATTTCGACCGGGTCCTCCATGGTAACGATATTCAGTGAAATATCATAAATAAGCTGTAAAGCGGTATACAATGTCGAACTCTTGCCGCTGCCGGTCGGCCCGGTAACCAGGACGATGCCGTCGGGCCGTTTGATCAGATTGTTGAATAGTTCACTTGTCTTTGGAAGAAAACCGAGCTGATCAAGTGTTAACTGTTTCGAATCCGGATCGAGAATTCTCATGACGATCTTTTCGTTGACCCCCCTTTTACGGGTCATTACCGGATAGGATGAGACGCGCAGGTCGATCTCACGTCCCTCGTGCCGTATCTGGAACCTGCCGTCCTGGGGTTTGCGTCTTTCGGCGATATCCATCCCGGCCATGATTTTCAAGCGTGAAGTGATCTGCGCCCTCAGCTGCAAGGGAATGGAATTTTTTTCCTGCAGATCGCCGTCGATGCGATAGCGCAACCGGACGTACTTTTCGAGCGGTTCGAGATGGATATCCGAGGCACCCTCCTCGATCGCCTTGTTGATCATCAGGTTGACCAGTTTGATGACCTGTGCGCCCTCCTCATCGGTCACCGTTTCAGTTCCCTCTTCGGTGGCGACGAGATCGAGTTCCTCATTGCCGGTGACCTCGCCGAGTAAGGTCGACATGTCTTCGAGCTCATCGCTGTAATTTTTCTCGATTGCCTCGATAATGCTCTTTTCAGTCGCAATGACCGGTTCGATCTCCTTGCCGGTCTTGAATTTTAAGTGATCGATCGTCCGCAGATTGGTCGGATCGGCCATCGCCATGGTAATGACGCCTTCCTGTTGGAAGAGCGGAATCACCTTATATTTTTCCGCCATTTCTTTTGGAACTATGCGGACGAGCTTGCGGGAAAAACTGAAATTTTCAAGCACGACATGCTGTATATCAAGCTGGGCGCTCAATATATCGACAAGCTTCATTTCTGATATAAAGCCGAGTTTGACGAGGCACTTGCCCAGCCGCATGCCGCTTTTCCGCTGTTCCTCCAGCCCTCTCTGCAGCTGTTCTTGGGTAATGAGCCCCTGCTCGAGGAGCACCTCCCCGATCCGTTTGCGCTGGTCGAGCTGGATCTGCTGCCCCAGCACGCTTTGCAATTCGTCCTCGCTGATATAGCCGAGCTTGACAAGAACGATTCCCAGGCTGACCCCGGTCCGCTTGTGCTCCTGGAGCGCGAAGAGCAGCTGCTCTTCGTTGATCATCCCCTGGGCGATCAGAATTTCACCGAGTTTTTTCCGACGACGCTCCATCATTTCAGCCTGCCGTGTGCCAAGGTAACGGATAATTTTACAAAAAGTAATAGTTAACGATCTGCACTTGAACCAAAAATAGCTGATCTCACCGTTTACTGCAAGAGAGCACCGGCATGATCGTACCCCGCTGCGGGAAGCGGATCAACCGTCCCGCCCTGCCGCATCGCGACCCCCTGCACTGCTGCGGTGCATTCACCGATACAGAGCGGCGTACAACCGTCCGCAGCCCGTGTACAGACGGCCGGGTTGAAATCGGCGGAAGCCGCAAAAAGCAGCTCATAATCCTCTCCGCCATGAAAAAACCATTGATCCCACTGACGCCCGGTTTCCCGACTTAATTGTACCATTGCCTGCGGCACCTGTGAAGGGTCGGCCTGTAAAATTATCCCGCAACCGTTTTCATGGGCAAGCGTGCGGCAATCCTTCGAAAGCCCATCGGAGAGGTCCATCATTGCGTGGACCGCCGTATCGGCAGCCAGCAGCATGCCTACCCCGATACGCGCTACCGGCCTGATATGAGCATCAGCAAACGATTGATAACGGACGGGTATCGCGTTTCTGCCCCGCGTCTGTAAAAGATGCAGGCCGGCGGCGCTCCTGCCGGGAAAGCCGCTCACCCACACTTTGTCGCCGGACTGCATTCCTTTGCGCAAAAGCACGCGCTGCCCGGCCGCCACCCTTCCGATGAGGGTGATACCGATGACCCACTGCCCCCCCAGCGAAAGATCGCCGCCGACAACCGGGAAGTGCCACCGTTTGCATGCCTCGTTAAAACCGCGATACAATTCTTCAACCTGTTGCGCGCCGCCGCTTCCGCGCTCCGGAATCACCAACTGCACGAAAGCTCCATCCGGCAGGGCCCCCATCGCGGCGCAATCGCTGAGATTCGACACCATCGCACGATACCCGATCTCCCGCATGCTCATATACGAACGAGAAAAATGGACGTTCTCCACCGAGAGATCGGTAGTGATAATAAGACGGTTTCCTTCAGGATCATACCGTATTGCCGCATCATCGCCGATACCCTGCTCATAATAATTTCCCTCGTGCGTTCCCAGTACCGACTGTATCCGGGAGATCAGCTCATACTCGGCGGAAGGAAAGGGGCGCTGCTGCATGGAATACTCGATAAAACAGGTTGAATTCAAGCAAAATATATCTTCCGGAAGATCCCCATTTACTATTTTCATTTATCCTTCCTGGAGAATAACTATGCACATGCCCTTTTCCGCACTGCCGACAAAAAAGAAAATCGCCGCTGTCGGTTCGGCGCTTGTCGATATCTGTCTGATTGAAGACGAGGCATATCTTGCCGCCACCGGCGCCCCCAAAGGCGGCATGACCATTACCACCAGCCGCCATATTCAGGAACTGCTCGGCCGTTCGGAAAACAGGCCGATCATCGTTCCCGGTGGCTCGGCGTGCAACACTATTCTCGGTATCGGGAAACTGGGCAACAGCGCCCGTTTCATCGGTAAACGCGGCAACGACAACTACGGTACCCTTTTCGAAGAGGGTGTTCATTCCCACGGCGTCGAACCGGTTCTGCAGACAAGCAGCACTCCGACCGGAAACGTTCTTTCAATCATTACTCCCGACGCACAGCGTACCATGTTCACCTTCCTGGGCGCATCCTCGGAAATGGATCCGGGCGCAATCACCCCTGATCTCTTTACCGATGTCGCTCTTGTTCACATTGAAGGGTATCTTCTCTTCAATCACGACCTTATTTGCGCCACCCTCAAAGCCGCAAAAACCGCCGGAGTGCTCATCTCGCTCGACCTCGCCAGCTTCACCGTGGTGGAAACATCAAAATCGCTGCTCGAAACATTATGCGAACAGTATGTCGATATTCTCATAGCCAATGAGGATGAGGCACGGGCATTCACCGGTTTTTCCGATGAGAAACAAGCCCTTGATGCTTTGTCGCGCAAAACCGATTGCGCGGTGCTCAAAGTTGGAAAGAGGGGGAGTTACATCACCCACAACGGGACCACGATAACCGTGCCGCGCATGGGAGACGGACATGCGGTCGACACCACCGGTGCCGGGGACCTATGGGCCGCCGGTTTTCTTTTCGGCCTAGTGAACGGTTTTCCGCTCGATGCCTGTGGAAAAATCGGCTCCGCGTGCGGTTATGAGGTCTGTCAGGTTATCGGAGCACAAATCCCCGATGCAGGATGGAAAAGAATCAGGCTATTATTTGACGATTTTTCTTGCGTTCGGTGCTGAGAACAATTATTTACCATTTAATGGACATTTGTCGCTGATCGTGAGGAGCCCATTCTCTAGTCAGTCTGTCAATGCATCTGCAACGTTTCTCATGGAGGTTTTTTGTGGCCAGTAAGTTATATGTCGGTAATCTCCCCTTCAATGCTACCGAAGAGGGGGTAAAGAATTTTTTTTCACCGATCGGTGAGGTGACATCGGTTAAAATCATCACGGATCGCGATACGGGAAGATCACGTGGTTTCTGTTTTGTCGAAATGCAGAACGCTGATGCCGCAATCACCGAACTCAACGGCAAAGAGATGGAAGGCCGTAAAATCACGGTCAATGAAGCACGCGAACGCGAACAGCGCGGCGGGGGAGGCGGCGGTTACCGTGGCGGCGGGGGGGACGGTTTCAAGAAACGATTCAATTACCGGGAATGAAATAAAAAACGGGCCGCTGAAGCGGCCCGTTTTTTATCACCTATCACCGCCGTCATCCCACCTCCCCCAGCCGCCGCATTCTCCTCCACACCGTGGTGCGGTCGACCCCCAGCCTTCGCGCGACTTCGCTGCGGTTGTCGCCGCACTCCCGCAGCAGCTCCCTGAATTGGTCATCTGTCAATTTTCGGTTCACCGGGTACCGGGGAATCTCCCGCCCCGGCCGGACCGGCGCGGCGGTGTCCGCCTCCTCCTCATCCCCGACCTGACAGATCCCCTTGCGCAATTCCACCTTCCGGATCTCCATCGGCAGGTCGAACAGGCCGATCTTCTCCTGCTGACAGGTGACGAACGCGTGTTCGATGGCGTTTTCAAGCTCCCGGATGTTCCCCGGCCAGCAGTAATCCATCAGGGTGACTGCCGCGTCGTGCGTGAGTCCGGTGATACGTTTGCCGGTTTCCCGGTTGAACCGGTTGATGAAGTGGGTGACAAGGGCTCCGATGTCCTCTTTGCGGTCGCGCAGGGCGGGGATGTGCAGGGGAAACACCTTGAGCCGGTAGAAGAGGTCTTCGCGGAAACCGCCCCGGCGCACCAGCGCGCGCAGGTCGCGGTTGGTGGCGGCGATGATGCGCACGTCGGCCTTGCGCGTGTTGTTCTCGCCCACCCGCTCGAACTCCCGCTCCTGCAGAAAACGAAGCAGTTTCACCTGAATGAGCGGCGAGAGTTCGCCGACTTCATCAAGAAAGAGTGTCCCGCCGTCGGCTGCCTCGAACCGTCCCGGTTTGTCGCGGATGGCACCGGTAAAGGAGCCGCGCGCATGGCCGAAGAGCTCGCTTTCGAGAAGCGCCTCGGGAAGCGCCGAACAGTTTACTTTTACCAGCTGGCCGTTTCTCCGCGCACTCCTCTCGTGAATCGCCCCGGCGGCGAGTTCTTTTCCGGTGCCGGTTTCTCCCGAAACCAGGACCGTTGCATTCGAAGCCGCGGCAAGCTCGATAAGCGTATAAAGCTCCCGCATGACATGGCTCTTCCCCACCAGTCTCCCCAAACCTTCGCTTTTACCCGCCTCCCGCTTCAGTTGCTGCAGTTTGTCTTCGGTGGTGCGCAACGCTGATATATCGGTGAGCGTCTCCACCGCGGCGATAACGCTCCCGCCGGAATCCCTGATAACCCTGGCATTTTTCAGCACCGGGACGGTCGCACCCGAGGTATTCACAAGAGTACATTCGATATTGACTATTTCACCCGATGAAAACAAACTGCAGGCAGGAGGTGGTGTACACTGCTCTTCCATCATAGAACAACAGCGACGTCCGATTATCTCCTCACTCGAACGGCCGACCATGGCCTCGAGCGCCCGGTTGCAGTAGCGAATCGTTCCACCGGTATCGATCAGCATCAGCCCCTCGGCAAGCGTCTGCAGAATCGTTTCAGTACATTCCACCGACAGCCCGGTTTCAGAAAAACAGTCCATTTAAATCCTTCCTGCTGTTGCAACACCTTGTTGCAAATCAACGATCAGTCGCGTTGCGACCTGTTGCAATTGCAATATACCATTTTACGCTATCCATATAAAACCCCATTTTGATCCAATATATAAGTGGCACAACGATTGCATAATTTCCTCTATAATAATTGAACTACCAACAGGGAGGAAACTATGGCACAAGTGACTTCAGATGCTACGTTCGAGAAGGACGTATTGAGCGCACAACTTCCGGTACTAGTCGATTTCTGGGCTCCGTGGTGCGGACCATGCCAGATGGTCGGTCCGATCATCGAGCGAATAAGCGAGAAGATGCCTGGAAAAGTCCATGTATACAAATTGAATGTTGATGAGAACCCTGAAATTGCTGGCAGATTCGGTATTACCGGCATTCCCACGGTGATAATTTTCCAGAACGGAAAGGTTGAAAAGCAGTTCGTGGGCGTTCAGCCTGAACACGTGTATTTTAATGCGCTTGAAAAAAGAGCGACAGGAGTAAATAATGCCATTGTATGAATATATGTGCAGGGAGTGCGGGACTTGAATTTGAAGAGCTCGTATCATTGAAGGCGGAGGCCCCCCCTCCCTGCCCCTCCTGTTCATCAGCAAATACCGATCGGCGGATTTCCCGATTCGGCAGTATAACCGGGAGTGCCGGAAGTAATGGTTCATGCCAACGAAGCGGATTTTCATGAGCTTCGTGACCGGATCGGCCGGTCGGCCTGAAAGAATCATTACCAGTAAAAATAAAATTTGACTGAAATGGTGGTAAAATATGAGCTGGAAAAAAATTGTCGGCATTATTATAGGCGCGGCAGCAGGATTTGCCTTGGGGTACGTGGGGAAATGCGCTGCTCACGGCGGTATCGGCTGAGCAATGACATCGAATCCCTGGTCAGGGATGCTGTTCGGAGCATTAATAGGGTATCTGATCGTCCCGGAATAGGTAACTGTTCTACACTTTCTTGATTATTTTATGTACAAACTGCCTTTCATCGATGTATACTTTTTCGAACAATGCTTGTAATGGATACTACTAATGTGTTTAAGAATCGCCATTATTATAGCGTTTAAACAAATCATAAAGGGGTCGTGTTTAATTTTAACTTATTCTTTTCTTCATCTTTAATGTTCATGAAAGGGGACAAAGCCTCTTCAAGTATTTTATCAGGAGGAGAACTCTCATGATGCGTCAATTTATTTTGTTGTCGGTGATAGGGATGTTTCTGGTCTTGAACGGATGCAGCCCCTACGGAAAACATATCTCTGCGTTGCACCACAGTGATGTTGAAAAAAGGCGCAATGCCGCATTCCGACTCAGCGCCTTTGAAAAAATTGATGGAAAACTGCTTCCGAAACTTATCGAAGCCTTCGAAGACGATGACGCAGTGGTGCGTGAATTCACCATTAAAACAATCGGAAAGATGAACCCCCGGATCGACGGTGTCCCCGCGGCAATAAAGAATGGATTGCGCGATCCCGACCTCTCGGTACGAAGGGCGGCCGCGGCGATTTTCAGTACCATGAATCCCGTTCCTTCGGAAGTACTGTACGCACTTGCGGAATCTCTGGGCGATAAAGACTCGCTCCTTCGAACATTTGTAAGGTCCACCTTCATCGATATGGGACCAATCGGCGTCAATGTGCTGGTACATATCTGCAAGAGCGGAAACGATGATCTGCGCTGCCTTGCCGTGACGACCCTCGGAACGATCGGTTGCGAAGCGAAGCGTGCGCTCCCGGCGCTCCAGGGACTGCTCAACGACTCCAACGACCAAGTGCGCACAGCCGCCCAGAAGTCGATTGAACGGATCCAATACACGTACCTCTGCCCGTCACAGAGCAGCCAGTAACGTTAGTGCGTTACTTCTAACGCATCAACGTACCAACGTTCTCCCTTCAGGCGGCAAATCTCCTGCAAAACCCTATTGCATGGCCGACCAAAGCGCTGTATCAGTACCTGCGGGGCATTTCAGGGAAACAGATATTGTCTCAGGAAAGCATGCACGGCGACGGATTGGTGCCGACGCCGGTTCACCTCATAGGAGGGCGCGTCAGGGCATGCCGGAGCATGTCACACAACATGCCCCCGCGCCCCGACAATGTAACGCCGTCAGTTACCGCCCCCCATTTTCACATATGCAATGACAGCACCGCATACAGCAGCAGAATCGCCCCCACGGTCGCAAGCCCGATCAAAAACGGGTTGTTGTACCATGTCTGCAGAAAGGTCATCACAAAGTTTTCCGGCCGTTTACAGTGCGCGATCGCCAGAATTTTCGATGCCAGCCGCTCCGGGACCGGTTCGTCGTCAATAGCGGCGATATCGCGGGAAACCGTGCGGACCTCCTCGATGTAGTCGCTGCACTGTGAACACTGTTCGATATGTGCAAGGATCTTCCCGTCACCCACATTGAGTGCACATTCGACCAGCGCTTCCTCTGTCGGATGGTTGGTCATGGTCGAGTTCATATTTCCTTCTTTATCAAAGTTTCCCGTAAACGTTTCAGCGTCCGGAATGCCCGGACACGGACAAGATTTTCCGTCAGGTCGAGCATGCCGGCGATTTCGCTGTAAGTATGTCCGATCTTCAAATGAAGATAGAGTATGCTTCGTTCAATTTCTGGAAGGTTCTGTAATTCCGCCCAGAGAAAGGGGGCATCGGGATCGGAAGGCGGTTCAAACCACTCCTCTTGATATTTATTACGGAAACGGGCGAAACGGGAGCTTTTTCGTAGGAAATCGAGGCAGGTGTGCCGGGTTACCGTGAGCAGCCACCGCCGAAGCTCCTCCGGGTCGGGCGGAACGGTTTCGCACCGCCATATTTTTACAAACACTTCCTGAAGAATATCTTCGCAGATGCTGCGGTTTGACGTAATCCAGAGGATGAAGTTGTACAGATTGCGGCCATGTTCATGGTAGAGGTTTCTGAATACATGTTCGTTCATAGTGACGGCCCCATTTTGAAATTTCAGTGATCTCTCACCGATGCTGCCGATTCCTGCTTTATGCACGACGCAGAAATCGCTCTACTACTTTTTCCATATAAACAGACGATGCGGCGCCAGGCAACGTTACAAGGAAAAATGCAACGACTCGTCGATAAGAGCATCGACGATGATGAAAACAATAAGGGGAAGCATCTGGATACAAAGCAGCATCGGACTCATCGGGTCTCCGTTGTATGGACAGGGATTGCATTTTTCCGGATCACCATGTAAGGTAAAATTAAATTCCGCGCCGTGTCAGGGCATTGTCACTTCTTCCACTCAAGTCCCCCGTCAAAACAACCGATAAACAGAGAGGGAGAATTATACCATGATGATCGGCTCGGTTACTGTTTCCGCAGGCAGCTATGGGTATCCACCGGGGGAATGTTCTTCCTGCAACAATGCCCGTGCTGCAGCCGGGGCTGAAGAGCAGCAGAAAGCCCCTGCCGGGAGAGTTCCCTCTTCCGGTTCAACCGAAGAACTCACCCCTGAAGAGCAGAAACAGGTCGCGGAACTCAAACGGCGCGACCGGGAGGTAAAAGCCCATGAAGCGGCGCATATTGCCGCGGGGGGCGGGTATGTCGGCGGGGCACAATTTTCCTACCAGTCGGGACCAGACGGCAAGCGGTATGCCGTGGGCGGAGAGGTAAGCATCGATACATCGCCGGTAAATGATAACCCGGAGGCCACCATACGCAAGATGCAGACCGTGCGTCGTGCCGCGCTTGCGCCCGCGGACCCGTCGGGACAGGACCGGGCGGTCGCCGCTGCCGCATCGGCTCAGGAAGCTCAGGCGCGTCAGGAGCTCAGCGTCGAACAAACCGCAGAAGCCCGGGGAGACAACCGTAAGCACGCTGTAACACTACATCGCGGTTACAGCAGCGACGCACAGGTGCAGACCGGCGAAACCGCCGTCGCGCAGCTTGATATGATTGCATGATTTGGCGTCAGTTCTGTTACGGCCCTCTAATGAGTATCTATGCCGCGCCGCAGCACGCCGATTTTCACCCTTTTAACTCCCTCGGCGCCCTCATCGTTCACCGTAACAATGCCGATATAGGTGCCTTCTCCCACCTTCCGTCCCTTTTGATTGGTTCCATTCCATTGGTAGACGAGGCCGGACGCGCCCTTTTCGAACAACGTCGACTTGACGACCGGATTTCCCACCGCGTCGTAAATATTGATGCGGGCGTCGGAAATGTTTATGGGCATGTTGAAGTTCCCCGGATTGACAATACGAACCGACGTCCCCGGGATGTTGCCGACGTGCTGATCGGGGTTGAAGGGGTTGGGGAAAACGACGACGTCCCATTTGAGCGCTCCGCGCTGAACGAGGAGCGGCACCCGGCGGTTGGCCGGGTTGTTCTGCCATGTCATCGAATCGCCGACCGCCGACGCCGGATTGATAAAGACGCTGTCGCCGCTCTCGGGATACGTCACGCCTTCGATGCCCTTGACGACGAAAACCGCCGCTTGTTCGTCAAGTGACAGCAGCTGAAGCGAAAAGGTGTAAGGTATCTCCGCATTGCGCAACAGACTGAAGGGATAGGCGGTTGATGCAACACGCGCTTTTTCCGAAAAGGTTACTATAAGCGTATCGACCGTCGGCATATCGGCATTGACCGTTGCACCGACCTTGAAGGTAGCGCCGGCAATCACCGGCGCCGCGCGGTCAACGGCCTCGCCGACGCGCACCTCATTGACATAGGCGGTAAACTGAACCCGCACATACATAATCCCGGAAGTTTTGACGCCGTTTGCACTCGTAAACACGTCGGGCAGCGCGATCCGCACGGTCGCGTGGTCGGCCCCGTACGACAGATTCGTTCCCACGAGGTTGTCCGCACGCTGCGTTCCCCAGGTCAGGGATATTGCGATGCTGTCGAGCGGCACCGGTTTCCGGAACTGTAAATACACCGCCTCCACCACGCCGTCGGCGTTCTCGTCGACATAGTACCCGCCGGTAAGCTGCGCCGGTCGCTGCGGGATCGCCACCGGCCGGTTGAGCAGGTGCGGCAGGTTTTTCTTTGTGTCAACGATCTTGCCTCCCTTCACTCCCGGCACCAGGCGAAGCAGATCGCCCTCCTGCGGCCGTATTCCCCCCGGCGAAGAGACCACCACGTCAGTAGTGCCGTAAATTGCGGGTCCCCAGTACGAAAGCACCGTGAGTACCGCCGTATCGCCCGTCGCAGCCCTGATCAGCTGCAGCGTCGGACCGATGAGCGTCTGCATGACGACATCTTCGGTAAAAGAGAGCTTCAGCGTATCGTTGGCGGAGAGGTCCTGCACCAGGCTGACGGCCGTCAGCGCCGGGCCCACCCCGTCACTAAACTCTTTTGTCACCCGTTTTTTCTCACCCTCCACCGTCATCACGAGCGTCACCTGGCCTGAAGGCTGCGGATCAACGCCGGAGAGCGAGGTGAATGGAATGGAAAGCGCCTGTTGCCGCAGCGTCAACGAAGCCGCCGCGAAGGGGTAACTGTTCCCCCGGTAGTCGATGATCACCGAGTCGAGCTGCTGGTTGACGTGAAACGTATCGTTGATGGTCAGGGAGAGCAGGTCGGGAATGATGTCGCCGTTGTCGTCGTACATGACCGCCGTTGAAATGACGGGCCACGGCGGCGTGGCAACGGTCGTGATCGCGAGCGTATCGGGCTTGAGCGTGTCTCCCGGCTCGGAAACAACGATGATCGTGGAGCCGCCGCCCGTCTTGGTGATGATACCCTGCCAGGATGTCGCCGCAGCGGCCGCCGCGGTCGCAACCGTCCCGTCACGGCTCGTCCAGAGGCCGCCGGTAACGCGTCGGATGAATTTCCCGTTCCGGTCGCGCACCACCGCATAGGCGACCGCCGTCTGCGTCCCCTCGTCCATGGTGATGCGGACGAAATCATTGTCGTTGCTTGAGTCAATGACAATGGTATCGAGCACGATGTCGATATGATCGGCCGGCGGCGGCTTGATCACCGTATCGCAGGAGATGCCGATCTCGGAACTGTCGGCGAAAGGAGACTCCTTGTCGGCCGAAATCCAGGCGCGGTTGACGACATATCGGTCGGGCGCGGTGGGACACGAGCCGTCGGCTTTCGCGGTGAATGTGATGGTGCCGCCCTCGCGGATCTGCAGTTCAGACCTTTTCCAGGTGATTACTTTACTTTTAGCGTCGTATTGCGGAGGTTCGTTCAGCGGATTCTCCCCGGTAAATGCGACGAACGTGAACCCCTCGGGGACCGTGTCGCGGATGACCACGTTGTTCGCCTCCCTGCCCGGCATCGGGCCGTTGCCCGCCACGCGACGCCAGGTGTAGCCGTCCCACTCCTCCACCAGGATGTTGTCGATGGTGTGGGAGGCCTTGCTGCATGCCTTGGGGTGCCACCTGTCAACTGGAGCGTCGGGGTTGTCGGGATCGGTCCAGTCGTTGGTGACGGGGGAAAACATGCTTCCTTCACTCACGTCAACCGCAGCGGCATCCCATGACCAATGCTGGCTCCAGGTGGGGCGCGGAGGCATATAGGTCGAGTTAAATAATTCCCATTGAAGCCGGAGCGGCTCAGCGCCGCCGCGATGAATGTTTACTCCCGCATTGCCATAATATTGCCGTACAAGATAATCGAAAGCGGAAAGACTTTCTCGGCGTTTGGGATCCAGAGGATCTGAAAATTGGAGCACTATCCGCTGGTTCCATTTCCCACGTGAATCCTGCCCCTCAACGATATTTTCCTGAAAAACCTTAACATCTTGAGTTTCAACTCCCTCATTGAAATCATACCTGATTCCCCACCCTTTCGTACAGCCAGGATCCCCTGAATAACAGGTTATTTCAGGATCGTACATAAAGTATGACACACGGTAATTGCCGTAGTCGATATACGCCTCATGCGCATCGTGAAAAAGGCGGAACCTCATTTTTTTTCCGTCCGAATTCGTACTCGCATCGCCGAATGCAAACGAAAACCTTACACCCGAACGACCTCCATTGATCCACCCTGCTTCCGAACTGTTAAGGAAATTCAGGGCAAATTCAACCGTATCTCCCGGTTTCACCAGGTCCTTCTTGCAGGTCTGATCGAGGATGAGCGCCCTTCTGGCTATATCAAGGTAATTACGCTGCATGACCGCATTTACGTTGTTCGGATACTCGTTCGACGTCCAGCCGGTTCCGTTGGAGCAGGAGATGCTTGCCCGGTTACGGTACTGTTTCTCGGTTGCGGTTTTAACTATCACCTTAAGTTCCACCTGTCCGGTCGTCGGCGTAATCTTTGTTGCTGTTTTGAACCCTGGCACGTTACCTACATTCCAGGTAACGGTATGCGCAGTATTGTTATAGACTCCGCCTTTGGTGGCGGAAACAAACTGGAAATCCTTATGAAGCGTATCGACGATAACTGTTCCGGCGGCATCAAGCGATCCATAGTTCCTGTAATCGATCGTATAGGTAACGGTATCTCTTTCAAATGCGAATGTCTTGTCGATGGCGCAGTACACCTTTACGTTGGCCCCGGGTTTTACCGTCGAAGGAGACTGATAATTTCCGGACAGGACAAGCAGACCGAGCAGTCTGAACCAGCCGTGGAAATAAAAGGGGACACTTGTCAGATATCCGTCGCCCGGGGTAGTTGCGTCCCAGGTCGTTTCGCAGGTGCGGTAGAGCTCCGCCATCAGGTTGAAATCCTGTAAGGCGACGGCGGAAGGTGAGCCGGTTCCCGGCACCCAGTTGAGTACGAAGGTCGCCGTCGGCTCTCCCGTCAGACTATATCGGTACTTCAGCACCGACGGTCCCCAGTATTGAAAAAGCGAATTGGATACCTTTTCGCACGCGTTATTCCACGGGTCCTCTCGCGCATTCCAGAGAAACTTTGCATAACGGAGACCGATGTCCCTTTCAAACGAATTCGGAGTTCCCTCCAGTACCTGATGAGATACCGGATCCCATGTTGAAGACGGATTGCCGTGCCACATGTAATTGAGTATGGTACGCCATGCCAGGCGGAAATCTTCACCGTCGCTGTAGGCGGTAAAAGTAGGTTGGTTGGCCGCCGAGAGCGTCACATCACCGGCGAAGGGAATATATGCAGGATTAGCAAGCAGCTTCCCCATGATCCAGTCGGACGAAGCCGCGGCGCGGCGGAACTGGTAAATATTCCATGCATAGGCGACCGAGTCTTCCGCCGCGAGAAAATCGGCAAACTGGGTAAAGTAAGCCGGCGCGGCATAATCAAAATGCTGTGTTTTAGGTCCCGGATCCTGTGCCGGTTTGGTAAAACCCGTCCGCGCAGCATTACCCGCCCAGGCTGTCATCTCTCCCCACGAATCACCGCCCTTCATGTATCCGTCAAGACCGATATCTCCGCTTAAAAGTCCGCTGCCGCTTGCCGCGTACGTCATGGTATCAGTCAGCGCGGTAAGGAAGTCGATTGCCGCCTGTTTGTACGAGACCAAGTTCCCGCAGGCATCTTTTATCCCCATGGTATCGCCCCACTGCTTGTGCGCCTGCAGCAGCGCCAACGCAATGTCAAAATCCCCGTCGGCGGCGGAGTTTGCACCTGCGCCGGTCCACCCGGGAAGCTGACTGTACGCATACCCCGGAGTCGCGTCCCTGCAGTCACTGTACCGTTTCACCTTGTTCATAGTGAAATCATGGATATAGAGCCACATTCCGTCAAAAGTCTCTTTATCAGCCATTGCCGCGGCGCCAAGCAGGCCATACCCATCACCTTCAGAGCACTGCGGTGATGAGGCATATTTGATATAATCTTTGCCGCCTACCCCTCCGCCCGGTTTCGATGCACGGTTCATCTGTATCTGATACGCCTCCCGTATCGTCTTCTCCATCTCGGCGTGGGTCACCCCCACCGCGTTATTTGTCCCCAGATTCCTCAGGGTGGCGGTCGGGTTTTTATACGGCTGGAACTGCGGAAACGGATACGCCGGGTTCCCGGAATTGATATTCACCGTGACCCCTCGGGTCTCGGCAACCAGTAAAAAGGCGATACTAACAGCGTAAATTGAACGAATCACAGCACCTGCCTGATTATGGGTCTCTGGAACTCATCATATATAATGTATTATAAATATATATAAACCTGAGAGAAAATGAGGATTTAGGGTGTGGGGGGTGTAGATGAAAGAGGCGGGAAGGGTAATCTGCTTAAATCAAAGGAGGGGGGGCGGTGTACGAGCCGCCCCGTCCGACCTCTATAAACGACGAACCTGAAGCGATGCATTGAGCATTGACGAAATGCGCTGCCCTGAATTTATCGTAGCAATGGACCGAGCACAGTCGAAGTGGATTCAGGTCACATAAAAAAATCATTCATTCGAGTAAACGGGTAAGGGCTACCCGTGAGTCATCATCATGCCACCAGGGCGCACCCGTCCACCTGCCGGTTGCCCAGCTTCATCCGGAAAGTATACCTGCCACCCGGAACCCTTCCGCCGAAGGTCGTCTGCTTGTGCCAGACGATGGTGTTTTTATTGAAGGATTGCGTCTTCCAGACAAGCTTTCCCTTCGGGTCGATCACCGACATTTCCATAAACTGAGCGGTTCTCGGGGGAAGGACGAATTCAACCGAACTGCCTTTGTCGACAACCTGCACGTTTAGATCGTTATCCTGCGGGCTTTGCTCTTGGGTGACACCGCTGTACCAGTTCTCATCGGAGGGTTGTCCTCCATCATTTTTCTCTAAAACCGATGCTGACATCGTAGTTCCTTTAAAATCATTCTGATTTATTTTATTCGGTATATTAGTAGTGAATCGAATGAAAACTGTTCATCTATTGCGGGGAATGCTGTGAGTTCTCTCAGCGGGGGCTCTTCGCGAACCATCAGCCTGAAAGCGAAGAAAGCGGTAGGATGGGCCTTGGAGCATTAGTGCGGGGAGCGTGGTACAAGTAGCTACCGGGTTATACGCAAGAAATCGGCAGGGGTAACGATAAGTATGCCTTCAAAGTTGCCTATTGCCGTTAAATGTCGATCACCGGAAATAACATAGTCGGCTCCGGCTTCGACTGCACATTCAAGGAAAATATCATCCTTTTTATCGATGCCCGACCTGATTTTCCGTCTCGGCGCCGCCATGATTGCACTATCCCTGTATGCGTCACATACTTTCCGAAGCAGTAACGGGGAGAAGCGCCCTTTAAATTTACCGCGATCCCCCACCGCAAGCAGTTCGAGGATCATGGCTTCACTGACGACGGGCAGTATTTCTCCCTTGAAAAGAAGCCTGACGATCGATTCAGCCTTCCTGCTTCCCCACAGGTAGCTGATGATGACATTCGTATCGATGACGACGCAAAGTTTCCGCTATGCTTTTCCACGCGCATCCGCCAATGCCTTTTCGGCATCTTTACGGGTAAGCTTCAATCGCCGAAACTCCCTCCGTGCTTCGCTTAGTGCATCGTGAAAGCGCAGTCGGGCTTTATCATCGATTATTTTTTTCATTCGGCTGAACTCTTTCTGCGGAAGCTGGTCCAGCAGCTCAATAATCTTCTCGGCGTTCAGATCAACGGTCAAATTCATTTTCATTGGATTTTCCTTTCACATTTACTCGAAAAAATACAACAGGTACACCTGAAGGTCACAAGGATCGCTCACCACCCCCCCCCCGCTCTACAGCCCCTTTGCCCGCACTGCGTCCATGGCCCTCTGAAGCGGGCCTGCCATGTCGGTCGACGAAAGCGACAGTTGATAGTCGAACCGTTTCTGCGCCGCGGCGATGTTGAGGGAGAAGATGACCCGGGTATGCGGGAAATTCCAGCGGGCATAAGAGGCGGTGACGATATTGAGGTAGAAATCGTAGGGGTGATACCGCAGGTTCCACCGTTCCTGCAGCACGTAGCGGTCGAGTTCCGTAAAGACGATCCGCGGATCGAGCCCCCTGAAGACCGGTTCTTTCGTGCCGTATTTTTTCCGGAGCAGGTCGTAGATATCATTCACGAAAAGAATCGTCTTCGCCCGTATGGCGGTATAGTATTCATTGACGCTGCGAAATACGTTGTAGTTGAAATCGAACCGCTTCAGGTCGTCGAAGTTGAAATCGACGGTTGCCTGAAAGAACCGTTTGTTCTGAAAGTAGTATCTCACCGATGCCTTGTAACCGGCGATGTCGGCCGCCGTGCGAAACACTGAAACCTCTAGCTCGGGAGGGAAGTTCTTTTCCGACGGATCGCTCTGCCAGGAGGTTGCGCCGCTGCTCTTGCGCACTTCGTCGGGAGACGCTCCCCAGCGCGCGCCGTTAAAGCCGCCGGGATCTTCCGCGGCACGGGCGGAAGCGAAGAGCAGCGCGCAGACCGATAGTGCAAAAGTCAATCTTTTCATTGACGATGGATGCTCCCGAAAAGGTGTCCGCCCGTGATCTCGAGATACCGCCCTACGATCACCGACGGGGTGGCGACATAGATCTCCTCCAGTTCAACCTCCCCGCCGATTGTTCTCGAAAATGCTCTCATTTCCGACTCGAACCGGATGGAATTATCGATGGTATCTCCCTTATTGATGGTATAGGATTCGTTCCGTTCATAATACCGGGCGAGATGGAACAGTGTGTTGCGCTTCTCAAACCCGTCGCCGCTGTCGGGCAGAAGATCGATGCGCATCAGATCACCGTGGCGGATCCGGTTCGATTCGCTGAAAAAGGTCGAATGGCAAAAAATGCGGACCGTATCGCCGACGAGTTCACAGCGGTTCGGCCATGACCTGTTTCCCGCCAAGCTGTCGAAGTCGCCGTTGATATACCCGGTGAAAACGACCTGCGGCACATAAGGGAACTCCGGCTCCGTGCCGTTGTGACAATGCATGCCGACAACCATTGCCAGTGCACACATGGCGGACCGATGCTTTCCGGAATCGTGGCGCATAATCTTTCGGTAAGTATACCATGACGAACGGATCTCCGCACTTCTTATGTTTTTCGGCAAGGGATAGAAAGTTCTTGAGGATCAGGCGTACAATGTTCATTTTTAACTCTGTCGTCAGTACAAACAAGAGGATAATGCCGGGGAGGCGCGCCATGGGATTGTCAAAAGAGGAGATTGTCGATCTTGCGCTGCGCTATATTCCATCGAAAGAGGTAAGCGATTTTCCGTACGACGGGGACCTCTTCTGTCTTCTGATCAGACAGCCGCCGGCCGACCGGGTACCTGCCGAAGAGGAGGGGTGGGGATTCAGCGGCTATGGCGTCTGCATCGGTTATTCCCGCGACGAAGAGGCGAAGCCGCCGGGAAAATGGCTCTGGATGCACTTCGCGAGCCTCTCCTCATTTCCTCCCGTTGCGCAGGTTCTGCGGCTTCAACCGCCCCATGTCATCAAGGGGCGATTTCAAAGCGCCGACCGTACGCATGAAATACGTATTGTAAAGGTAACTTTCACCGCTTCGGATAAAGCGGCCCCTGCGCGGCGCGGTAAGGGCACTAAAACCGTTGCGCCTCCAAAGCGTAAACGTGCACCCTCCGCTTCGGAAAGTGCAAGAAATATCGTCGTCTTCAGGAAGAAGGGCACCTCCTGAAAGAAAAACTTTCCTTAGCTGTCACCTACTTGGATAAGAGACAATCCGTCCGCCACAGGCAGCCCTGCTGATCGCAGAATCCGTTTGCGGTTTTGAAACAGGGGAAATTACCTTCCGCCTTCTGTATCGATTTGATGAGATCGGTGGTGTTTTTACGCGCGGCTTTAATACCGAGCGCCTTCGCTTTCTCTTTTACTACCGTCAAGTCCATGAATGACTCCTTATGATGAAAAGGCAAAATATGGGATGATTATGCAATTGTGTTCTTTCTTGTGCAAGGTTTTTTTTAAGTTGGAGAGTTAACCCATTAATTCATCACCTCACTAACCTATCCCCACTATCCCTTTGATTGAATACACCCTCCTCCTTTACCTATTTTCATCTCATTGCAGCGGCAGTACCCCGAATGGTACCATTGTGGGAACACCGTGCCGTAAAGACCGCCGTCGATAAGGGCGTATGACCTCAACCGCGGTAAGAGGATTACCGCATGCGGTAAATAAAAAAGCCATGCAACAGCCTCCGATGCCACGCGATCGATTTCAACCCCCCCTTGTAAAAGCATCACGGATAATCGACGCGGTTATCACACCGGCTGATGAACCGCTCTCCATTGATGAGCTTATCGGCGCCACACTCGACGAATGTGAAAAACTGCCGTCAAGATTCATACCTTTTACCCATCAAATCCGGGAACTCCACTCACGGCTTGCCCACGGCCGACTGCATCTTGCCGTCGTCGGTGAATTCAACCGTGGAAAAAGTACGTTTATCAACGGACTTATCGGTATGCAGTTGCTGCCGACGTCGGTACTGCCGATAACCGCCGTACCGACACGGATTATTTACGGCCCCGACCTCTCCTGTACCGTACGGTTTCTTAATAAAAAACCGGATATTCTCGTCCATACGTCGCAGGAGAACATTACGAAGGTACTCCTGCAGTATGTCGCCGAAGAGAATAATCCGAAAAACCGCTATGGTGTTGATTCGGTCGAGGTCACCGTTCCGTCGCCGCTGCTCGAAAACGGCACGATGCTGATCGACACCCCGGGATTCGGATCGACCTATCTTCATAATACCAAGACCGCGCTCGATGCGCTGACTGATTGTGATGCCGCACTTTTTCTTTTAAGCGCCGATCCGCCCATGACGCAAACCGAGGTGGAGTTCCTCAAACAGGTTGTGAAGCACGTTCCCCGGCTCTTTTTCATCCTGAATAAGGTGGATCTGCTCACCTCACAACAGCGCGAACAAGTCGACGGGTTTATCAGCGATATATTGATAATACACCTGCATCAGCCGGAAAAACCCCGGCTTTTTCATATCTGCGCCCGGCAGGCTGAAAACGCACGGCGGCAATCGCCATCCGATCCGCAGTGGACCTCAAGCGGGATGGAGGCAATCAGAAGCGACATCCTCGCTTTTATGGCACGCGAGAAATATTTCACCCTCTCGCAGGCCCTCAACGACAAACTCAACGAGGCGATCAGTAACATCATCGTGCTTCTGCAGAAGGAGAAAAACGACTTTGAAGCCCCGGTAATCATACTCAACAGGGAACGCGACGCGCTTGCGCGTGAGCGCACCTCGATAGGTAATGCAATGGAAAAGGAGCTTTCACTTATCCCGGCGGAAAAAACAGCAATGATGAAATTCCTTGACGAGCAGCTCGCGGCAGGCAAACCGAAACTCTCCCGTCAGATCCGCGACGCAATGAAGATACTGCTCGATTCCTCAACATGCGACGCGCCGTCGTTAAAAGGTCTTACGGCTGCGTTAAACACCATTATTCCTGAAGCGTTCACCGCGTTCAAAACCCAGCTGCTGGCCCGGCTCAACCGGCCCCTTAAAAAGGCGCTTGTTCTGCACGGCAAGGAATTCGGGACAATCGTTCAATCAATGCACTCCTGTATTTCCGGAATCGGTGAACTTCCCGAAAACCGGCTCCAGGAAAAACTCGACGCCCTTGAAATCGACCCTGATGAATCCTCCGCGTCCCGTGACGGCACCGCAGCCCTGACGATTGCCCTGCAGTGGAACGATCGGTTTTTCAGCCGCCGCAACAGGATACAACGTCTTCACGAACGGTACGATCCCCGTTGTGACGAGTTGCTCCAGGGTTACTTTTCAACCTTTTTAAAACGGATGCGCCGGCGTATCGACACGCTCTTCTCCTCGCTCGACGAGCTGCTCACCGCGGAATACAGGCGACTCTCCGATCAGCTTGAACGGATCATGAAGCATAAAGAGGAATCGATCGCCGGAAGTATCGAACGGAACAACCGCGCCGCGACGGAACTCACCACACGGCTCGAAGCGTTCCAGCGTATCGCCGGCCGACTGCATTGATCCGACGCTCCATGGGCCTGCGCAGCCTTGTCATGTGCCGACAGACACCTGTTTGCGCTTCAGCATCCTGACCAGCGCCGCCCGGTTGGGGATAATGTAGTCGATCACCGATGCAGCAGTATAGAGGGCCGTTGCAAGTACCACCCAGAATCCCGTATGCATGCCCGCGACACTCTGAGGTATCCATGAAACATGGTGCACCTTCGCCAGGACGATGAGAAGAACAATGAATGTGGCAATTGCCTGCATGATGGCCTTTAACTTTCCCGACTGACGTGCGGCAAGTACGATCCCGCTTGATGCACAGACGATCCGCATAAGTTGCATGAATGCGTCACGGTAGAAAAAGACAAGGTAAAGCCAGAGGGGAATGATCCCGGCGACCATGAAAGAAATGAACACCGTCTGCCGCGATACGCTGTCGGCCACTGGGTCGCACACTTTTCCGAAATCGGTCACCTCGCCGCGGGAGCGTGCGATCATGCCGTCAAACATGTCGGAAAGTTCGATCATAATTGCACACCCGATTGCCGCCCAGATCAATAACGGAGAACCCCGACGGTATCCGAGGATGAATAGAAGTGCAAAGAAAGGTGCAATAACAACCCGGGACAGGGTAAAAATGAGGGCGATATTCATGAGGACTCCCATTTTACAACAAACATCGTAGATACGCACGGCCGTGCGTATCTACCATTCAATTGCCTAAAATAGTAAAACGCCACCCTTCGACAAACACCATTACAATATGACCCCGTCCGCTCTTGTCATTTTCAGCCGACCGGAGTATACTATATATTTTCATTCCACCTCCCCTGGGACTGCCGTCAGATGGATATTGTTAAAAAATTACTGAAAAGTCTCCTCATCGGCTCGCTGGTGGGGTTGGGCATCGCCCTCTTCACCCGTTTTTTCTTCCAGGAGCTGATCGACCGGCTCGAAAATGTCACCTATTACATGCGCTACCGGTGGGAATATGCCGATCTGTCAAAGGGAAACGCGGAAAAAATCGAAGATAAGGGGTACGGTATCCATATCATCGATATCGATGAACGAAGCATGCAGAAAATGGGGCCGTACTGGCACTGGAACCGCTCCGTCCAGGCTGATCTCATCCGGCGACTCTCGCGCCGTTTTCCCGCGGCCATCGTATTTGATATCCTCTTTTACAGCGATGAGGACGGAAATCAGCGGAATCGTCTTGACAGTCTGCTGGCTGAAAGCTGCAGTATTGATCCATCGGTCGTTCTCTCCGACCGTGTCCGCACGGCGATCATCTCCACAATCGATTACGATGCCGAATTCGTCAAAGCCACCCGGGAAGCGGGGTGCGTGTTTCACGGCATTTGCCTCTCCGACGAGAAAGACTACCGGGACTTCGCCCTCTCCCAGGTGCGTCATAAAATGACGATGGCCTGGCACGATTCACTCAATCCGTCTTCCGCCGTTACCTTTACACCGGAACTGTCGGGCAGGATTCTTAATCGTAAAACAATCATCGACGGCATTTTCCCCGCGCTCGCCCGCGCCGCCCGTGGTATCGGCCATGTCGACATCGTGCCCAGCGAAGACGGCGTTATCCGCGAAATACCTCTTTTTTACCGGTTCGGCGATATGGCGCCGGTCTATCTTCCGATCAGCGTCAGAACGATCGCATCGCTCTTCGCGACGCCGAACGATGAGATTAAATTCGTCCCGGGACGCTATGTCGACATCGGCACGCCGTTCAAGGCGTTTAAAGACCGGGATGGAGCGGTGAGTTTCTCCTATCCCAACGTTTCGTCCGCGCAGGTCCACGCCATACTCCGTCTCCGTGACCGCATTCTCGCCCTCACGCCCGACAGCCGCCGGGTCGAGGTGACGGCGCGCCTGGTCGCCGCGCGAGACGAGAACGGCCGCATTACCTTCGACATGAACGTCCCCGGTCCTGTTCCGGCCGAACTGGCCGAAGCTCTTATGGGGGCAGATCTTGACAAGGCATTAACTCTCGGCGTCCGGGAATCGCTTCCCCTGTCACCCGCCATCACATTGACACGCGATTCCGAGGTCGACTGGGTCGTCCGCGCGCCCTTCGAAGCGGAGGAATGGTACTTCTCCGCACTCGACCTCGCCACCATCGCGATGCTCGATTCCGGCGATCTGGCGTCGGTCAAGCCGGAAAAGCCGCGGCTCATTTTCCACCAGTTCGAGGTCCGCATGATCGAAAACGACCTCGTCTCGTCGCTTCCCTGCCTGAGAAACGAAAGCCTTCGCGACCTTTGCCGGGCGGGATGGAAGCCGATAGCATCACTTGCCCCCGGCACCCGGATGGACTTCGGACGCCGCGTCCGGATTCCGCTTACCCCCCACAATTACCACATCATCACCTTTTTCGGCCCGAAAGCACGACCGTTTCCCGTATACAGTTTTTACGACATCGCGGCCGATCGCGTTCAGGGATTTTTCGAAGGAAAAATCTTCATCGTCGGCTCGACCGCGCCGGCGCTCTTCGATATCAAGGCGGTTCCTCACGACCGCAGCTATCCCGCAGTTGAAATCCATGCCTCGCTCATGAACTCGTTTCTCACCGATACATTCGTCCGCAGGCTTGATATATGGCAAGATTTCGCCATCCTGCTGCTCATCGGCGTCATCGTCGGTTTTTTTTCCTACCTGTTCAAACCGCTCATCGGCGCCCTGCTTAGCGTTACCGGCATTTTCGCCTGGTTCCTGATCGCGATGACCTTTTTCGGCAGCGACCATCTCTGGATCGAAATCGCCCGGCCGATTCTGGTCATCCTGCTGACGTTTACCGCCGTGATGGCGTTCCGGTACATCACCGAAGAGAAAGACCGCAAATTCCTGCAGAGCACCTTCAAGCAATACCTCTCGCCCGAACTGATCGATATCATGTACAAATCGCGTCAGCAGCCGCTCCTGGGCGGCGAAGAGGGGATCAGAACCGCTTACTTCACCGACATCCAGGGATTCTCCACCTTCTCGGAAAAACTCGGCTCGCCTACAAGGCTGGTCGAACTCCTCAACGAATACCTCGGCCGGATGACCGACATCCTGCTCAAGCATTACGGGACACTCGACAAATACGAAGGCGACGCAATCATTGCCTTTTTCGGCGCCCCGATGCCGATGGACGACCACGCCTTTCAGGCATGCCTCACCGCGCTTGATATGCAGGAAACCCTCGGGATACTGCGGAAAAAGTGGATGGCCGAAGGTGACAAATGGCCGTCGATCATCCATCAGATGCGCATGCGCATCGGCATCAATACCGGCCTTATCACCACCGGCAACATGGGATCGAACATACGTAAAAGCTACACGATGATGGGCGATGCCGTCAATCTCGCCGCACGGCTGGAGAGCGCCGCGAAACAGTATGGCGTGTATACCATGATCAGCCAGTACACCTTCGAACTGGTCCGTAATGATTTTCTTTTCCGCCAGATCGATAAAATTACCGTTGTCGGAAAGTCCGAACCGGTAATCGTGTACGAGCTGCTCGCCCCGCGAAGCGAAGAGGGAGGACGCTTCACCGCGCTTCTGGACCTCTACCAGGAGGGATTGAATTATTTTTATGCGCGGGAGTGGGACGCCGCCATAAAAAAAATGGAAGCAGCCCATGAACGGGAGCCGTGGAGGGAGTACGCACCGCACGGCATGTCGCCATCGCGCAAAATAATGGAATACTGTGAAATGTACCGGTCGAATCCTCCGGACGCCGCCTGGGACGGTGTGATGCGACTTTCATCGAAATAGGAGACTGTCATGATCCGTAAAATGCTGTCCTTTCCTTTCTGGTTGCTCTCGGGCATCATCAAGCTGACCGTCAAACTGCTGGGTGTCATCTTTTCGGCGGGGTCTGGCGTCATCCGGCTTGTCATCAACCGGCTGTTCGGGGGCGTCTTCGGCGCGTTGATCGGCTTTTTTCTCGGTAAAGGCCATATCGGCGTCAGGCTGTTTAAAAGAAAAAAACGGTGAGTTAAGCCCTCTTTTTTGACCGCAACGGTATACCGTCTCCCTGCCCGAAGAAGATCCGGCGCCGCACCAGCATCAATGGGTCACGGCTGGTAACGGAAGGCGACCGCGCCAAGGGGGGGTATCGTCATGCGGACCGAATGCTCACGACCATGCCATGTTTTGGCCTGTGAGGCAATTCCGCCCGCATTTCCCACGCCGCCCCCTCCATATTCACAAGCGTCGCTGTTGCAGATCTCTTCCCAGTATCCCTGCAGGGGCACTCCCACACGGTAGGCGATCCGCGGCACCGGCGTGAAGTTGCACCCTACCAGTACCATCTCGTTGGCCGCTTTCCCTTTGCGTAAAAACGTGAGAATGCTGTTTTCCCAGTCATTGCAGTCGATCCATTCAAACCCGGCCGGATCGAAGTCAAGTTCATTAAGCGCCGGGATTGCCTTGTACATCCGGTTCAGATCGGTAACAAGCAGTTGAATGCCGCTGTGGCGATCCCACTGGGTAAGGTGCCAGTCAAGGCTGCGCTCGTGCGCCCACTCAGACCACTGGCCGAACTCCCCGCCCATGAAAAAGAGCTTCTTTCCGGGATGAAAAAATTGATAGGAGATAAGCAGCCGCAGATTGGCCAGACGCTGCCAGTCGTCACCGGGCATTTTATTAGCCAGTGAACCCTTGCCGTGCACCACCTCGTCGTGTGAAAGCGGCAGGACATAGTTCTCGGAAAAGGCATAGAGCATGCTGAAGGTGAGTTCATGGTGGTGGTATTTACGGTACACCGGGTCTTTTCCCATATAGGTCAGCGTATCGTGCATCCATCCCATGTTCCACTTCATCCCGAACCCCAGGCCTCCCACATAGGTCGGCCGCGACACCATGGGCCAGGCGGTCGACTCTTCGGCGATCGTCTGGACATCGGGGAATTCCCTGTAGACCTCCTCGTTGAACCGCTTGAGAAACGCAATCGCTTCGAGGTTCTCCCGGCCGCCGAAACAGTTGGGGATCCATTCCCCCTCCGATCGTGAGTAGTCGAGATACAGCATGGAGGCAACCGCATCGACACGAATACCGTCGGCGTGATATTTATCGAACCAGAACAGTGCGCTGCTGAGGAGAAACGCCTGCACTTCATGCCGGCCGTAATTGAAAATGAAGCTCTTCCAGTCGGGATGGAATCCTTTTTTCCGGTCGGCGTGTTCGTAGATGCAGGTGCCGTCGAAATAGGCGAGGCCGTGTTCATCACCGGGGAAATGGGAGGGAACCCAGTCGAGGATGACGCCGATCCCGTTCTGATGGAGACAATCGACGAGATACATGAAATCCTGCGGAGAGCCGTACCGGCTGGTGGGTGCGAAATACCCGGTGGTCTGATAACCCCACGAACCGTAGAAGGGGTGCTCCATGACCGGCAGAAATTCGACATGGGTAAAGCCCATTTCCTTTACATACCGGGCAAGTTCCGGGGCCAATTCGCGGTAGGTCAGAAATTCACTCCCGTCGTTGCCTTTACGCTGCCACGACCCGGGATGCACTTCGTAAATGGAGATCGGCGCGGTCAGTCCGTTGCGCTCGCCCCGCGTCTTCATCCATTCCGTATCCCCCCACCCGTAATCGAGCTCCCAAACGATGGGGGAAGTCTTCGGGGCCACCTCCCAGTAATACGCAAACGGATCGCCGCGGTCGGCGACGTATTCGTTGACATTCGATTTAAGATGGAATTTGTAATACATCCCATGCCCCACGCCGGCGATGAAACCCTCCCAGATACCGGAATTGTCCCCCCGGGCGATGAGCGGGTTATTCGTGCTGTCCCATCCATTGAAATCGCCGACCACCGAAACGCTTTTCGCATTGGGCGCCCATACGGCAAAAAGGGTTCCGTCGATTCCATCAACCGTCATCGGATGTGCGCCCAGCTTGTCGTACAGATGAAAATGGTTTCCTTCACGGAAAAGATAGATATCGTAATCGGTCAACAGGGATACGCCGGTGGAGACGCTCGTGCTTTTTTTTCCTGCCGTAACCATTGCTCTCATGAACACTCCCTCTGGAATCGATCGTGGTGCTTCATCTAACCCGGCGGCCTTCGAGGCTGAACAACATTCCCGACCTTTATATCGGCTGCCATTGTCTGAGGTCCGCACCCGTTCGGGATGCAGCAGATCAGGCGTCTGAATATGGAATTATATCAAATATAGTTTCAGTAATGCACTATATTTATTATTGATACGATAAATCGTCCATAGGAGACATGAACATTTCACCCGCGACCTGTTGTATTCAACAGTACGGGGGGTATGAGAACGTACACAGGAGCAACCATTCCGGACAGGAGCCATTCTATGAAAAAAAGCATCCTCATCCCGATCGTTATTGTCATTGCTGTTGCTGCCGGATTCTACTTCTTTTTCACGCACCGTCAAACCCCGGTTATGCGGGCTGCAAGGCAGTGTGAACTGTCGGGAGATCTTCAGCAGGCGTTTTCACTCTATGCAGAGGTAGTATTCGACGGCATGCCGTCAATTGAAATCCCCGATATCAACCGGTCGAAATTTCTTGCTCCCGCTATTCTGAAAAAGGAGGTCGGAAAATACATCAGCTGGGTGTCTACCCCCTCACGACGGATTAAACCCGACATCGCTGCGGCACTTGAGGGTATGGCACGATGCGAAAGCCAGGGGCGGCAGGACAATACCATTTCGGAACCGGTGGTACGGCCCCTCACCAGCGATCAATATTTTGATGAATGGAATAAAACCTTCTTTGCCCTGAATGTCGCGATCGATCCGTCGCATGCGGCACTGGCGTCGGGGAATTATGTACGTAAACTGTCGCTTCTCGTTATCAACAGCACGAAGAATTATACGTATGAGGTAAATTGCATCAATACGACGACCCATCGGGGAAGCAAATGCATACTGCTGGCGGAAAATTCGGTACGGCTCTATGTGCTACCCGGTGAACATCTGCTGCTCTGCCGCAGCACCGTTACCTTCCCTTCGGAAGCGATCTGGCGATCGCACTATACGCCCATCCGCATCACCATTCCTCCGGAACCGTCGTTGATCACCACCGAACTGAGAACCAGCGTACACCGCAAAGTGAAACAGGAAGCTGCAGCCCTCAATGAATAACGGGCTGCATGGTGAGTATAAAAAAATCACTTCGATTTAGCAGAATCTGCGGCGGAGGCGCCGGTCGCCGCTTTTTTCGACGTATCCGCCGCGGTCCCGGTGCCGGCATCCACTTGAACAATCACGCAATCCAGTATCTTGTCCACCTGTACTTTCGAAAGTGATAACTTTGCCAGCGCAGTCCATCCTTTTGTATAGGAAACCACCGCTCCTTCCTCACCAACCTCGTCTTTAATACAGGCGATAAGGTATTTCCGGGTCATTTTTGACTTTTTGGCATATTTGAAAAGCCGGGCGGCAGCCTTGTCGAACGCCTGTTTACGCGCCAGTTGAACCGCCCGGTCGAGGACTTTATGGGTGGCTGACGACGATACTTGGATGTCGGGAAGTTCATCGAATTTCGCTTTCTGCAACGGCGGACGTTTCTTCACAAACAGCCAGGTCATATCATTTTTCAGACAAATGATCCTGCCGTCGGTAAGATCCATATAAATATCATCGAAGTCATCCCGGATAAACGAGAACTTGACGAAATCCCAAGAGCTGTCGGGATGGAGAACCACTTCCTCTCCATCCTCCAGTGTCAGAAACATATCAGGTTTCGGGGGAGCTTTTGCCGCCAGACAGGTAAACATCATCGCAGAAAGCATTATGAACAAACTCGATCGAGCAACATTTAACCGCTTCATTTCCAAACTCCTTCCTGGATATCTAAAAGGTAAGACGAAGATTCGATCCGATCCCGCTCATAAATATAAGCAAATGCCGGATAAGGTGTATAATGACTTTTTGAGGGGGGGGAATAGAATTCTGACTCCTGGCCTCTGCCCACCTTCATCCCCCCTTGAATTCCCCCCGGAATTTCATGTATTATGAGAAGTATGAAAAATGTTCCCAAGGTCTCAGTCATTATTGCATCGCACCGGCCGGATATGGTTGGGGCGTTGCTCAATTCTCTCCCGGCACAGAAAAACGCCCGGCCCGGCTTCGAAGTGATTATCGTTACCGATTATCCCAACGGCTCACTGCAGCAGAAACACCCGGGCTGCCTCTGGCTTTTCCTTGCCGACACCGGCATCAGCAAAAAACGTAACGCGGGAGTCACTATCGCCCGGGGAACCTATCTCGCGTTTATTGATGATGACTGCATCGCCGCTTCCGACTGGATTGAACAGGGTGCCGCTTACCTCGACAGCCATCCCGAAACAACAGCGGTCGAAGGGGCAACCTCCATTGCTTCGGACCTTGCCTTTTCGTCGGCCGCCACCCGCGAGTACCGGCGGCTCGAAAAACCTGGTTTCCGCACGAACAACCTCTTCTTCCGCACAACCCGGTTCAGAGCAATCGGCGGATTCGACGAACGGTTTACCGTGCAGCGGGAAGACATCGATCTCGCTTTCACCGCCTTTGAGCAGGGCTACCGCATCGATTACTGCCGCGATCTGCGGGTCACCCACCGGTTCCGCCCCGGAGAAAAATGGGACCTCCTGAAAAACTGCTGGAACCGCAGGTTCGATCCGCTGCTCTGCAAAAAACATCCCGGGCGATACCTGAAAACGATCGGTTCGCCGCTGCCGCCGTCGCAGGCGGCAATACTGCTGGCGCATGTTCTTCTGCTGTTTGCCTTAGGAAAAAAACGGGCGGCGGCAGTAGTTGCCGGTGCCGACGCACTGTTGGTCTCGCTGCTTGGACTACGACGAAGCGGTCTTCGTCCATTCTCCGTTGAAAGGTGGGCCCGGGAATCATTGCAGCTCCTCGTTGCGCCGCTGGTCGTGATCGCGGCGCTGGCGTACGGGTGGGTGGTGATCGGGCGGAAGGAAAGATAACGTTGGTAAAATGCTTCCCAACCTTTAAGCAATCCGATTTTCAACAAACTTCGTGAGTAATCATCGCCTTCGGCAGCAGCATGGCTTTAAGCCGCCACAGCACGCTGCCGATATCATCCGCCGCATACAGTGCCTCGATGACGGTGATGGCGTTGAAGTTGGAAAAAAACCCCAGATGGTTGACATCTCCGATTCTGAACTCAAGCCATGCTTTTTTGGCGATGGTCCTTTTAGTCGCCAGCTCGATGGCGACAGGCGAAATGTCGATGCCGAGCGCAATTACGTTTGCCGAGTCGGAAAAACACTCGGTGAGACAGCCGTTTCCGCAGCCGATGTCAAGCAGCCGTTCGTCCGTCTTTAATCCAAGGAGACCATCGATTTGTGCAAGCGCTTCTTTGTCGAAACAATTAAGCGTAAGGAGGTTGTGGCCGTGTATTCTTCCCCAGTAACGGCGAAACGCCGTGCACTCATCTATGTTCCTGTACAAATAGTCGTAGCTTTCCTTTGCGTCGACCGCGTCGATATCGAGTCCGTATTTCCGCATAAAAAGCCAGGAAAGACGATTGGCGATAAAGATGTTCGGTTCAATAACCCCATCCAAAACGTCACGGATCGATTGACCGTATTCCTTCAGGTCGTTTGAAACAGCGAACAGACTTTCTCCTGTCAATAAAGCGAAGTCCGCGAATGCTGTTTTAAGGTTTACGTTTGGCTTTCTTTAAGGAAATACAGGTACGGGTTCACCACCTTGTTCTTGTCCGTCTGGGTCCCGTCGTAGCTGATGGACACGATGGGAATCCCGATTTCCTTCTCAACCTGCTTGTAAATGGCCTCGCTTATCAATCCCGGACAGCAGAACATCGGATACGCATTAATGATGAGCTTGAGGTCCGGATAGTTCCCCTTGAGATAATACACCTTAAGAAGGTTTTCGGAAGTTTCGCCGGAATGTCTTATTGTAAAGGAGTGTTTTTGCAGATACGCAAGCGGATTGCCGGCGAGCCCGCTTGTCCCGTTTTGGAGAATCGGCTTCGCAATGGCGTTGAGCTTCCGGTTGAATGCGGTGATCATGTTGAAGGCGACCTTGTCCCGGAGCAGGTTGAGAAACCGGCCGTCCTGCCATTGTGTTTGAAAATGCAATTCCACCTGCAGGCTCAACGTGTCGATAAAAGGCACGGTGACCGTTTCGGCGCCGATTTCCTCAATGTGGCGCACCAGGTTCTGATTGAAGATGTCGTTGTCGCGGACATACAGATCGCCGACGATACCCACCTGAGGCAGGGGACGGTTGTGCCGCTCAATTTTCAAAAAGTCGCTGACGATTGTTTTAAAGGCATCTTCCTTTGATGTGCCTGCGGTAAAGCATGCGACCAGCCAGTCCGTTGCCGTGGCGAGACACCTGTCGGTTGTACCTGCTGTTTTTTCCCGCGCACGGATTTTGTGGACTATCTTTTGCACCAGTCCCGCCAAAACATAGGCCATAGATATCCCGTAGATGATTCCCAGCGGCAAATCCGCGGGAATAAAATCGGTGACCATGATATCGACCTTTTCCATGCCCTGTCCCATTTTTTCCAGGGTCTGTTTTATCATGACCGGATACTGGGGAAGGTTGCAGGAAAGTTCGGCGTCGCTGTTGCTGAAAAAGACGGTTTTTTCCGGGTCAAGGCCGTGGCTGTTGATCGTATGCTGTATCCCCTGCGTCAACGCGCTCACCGGCAGGCACTGACCGTCGTTGATCTGAAGGCTTTTACATACCGTGTCGGGCGTCTGCTCGATGATAAGGGACCTGATGCCGGCATGGGCAAACACGCCCTGAATAAGACGCGCGCTCAATACATCGTATCCCGGCAGCAGATACGTTTTATCCTCAAACGACTTCTTGAATGTTATGGCGGGCCGGAGCTGCCGCGTTTTTGTCTTCCGGAACTTGCGGAACGTTTCTATCGCGGCTTCCAGACGGGTGTCGTAGCCTTCGCCGGTCTCATGCTCATCCAGTTGCAGGATGAGGTAGGGCTTTTGATAGTAGTCCATGATGTCTTTGAAGTATCCGAGAATAAAGGAGTCGGGAGAACATTTAAACGCCGTGACATACACGGGGAACAGCTTTTCAATCTGCGCGACCGTCTCCGCGGTTTTGATGATGCGGTTGCCGTAATGCCAGTGGTTCAACCTGATAAAGTCTTTGGCCGCAACAAACTTTGCATCATCAGTGGGAACCATATCCATGTAAAAAGACTGAATGCCCATGTCAGCCAGTTTGGCCGGAAGCCCTTTGTTGAGTGAATGGTGTAAAATAAGGTAAGGCCGGCCGATAAAGACAACGCCGATATCGTTGGATGCGCCCGCCTGGTCGCGGAACAGGTCCTGAAGATCGACTTTCCTCTGCTTATACCAGTCCCAGGCCATGTAAAACGCCGCCTCGACTTTAACAAATGAGGTTTTACTTTTGACCGCGTCCGGCAGGTGAAGAAATAACGTACGTATTGTTTCGTCGATGTTCTTGTCCAGGTTCAAAACCGGGGCGATCATCTTTTGGGAAAGATCGAGTCCGGGTATGTTCTGGATGATAGGCACCGCATAATGACAATAATAGCAGTAGTACCGTTCCTCATTGCCGACCGTGTTTTCGAGAAGCTGCGGATAAAAGATATAGTCGACCTTCGGGGCCAGTTCTCTGATATGGCCGTGAAAATCCGTCATGGGCGCGCAGTAATCGGCCCCCTGGATCTCTTTGCCGAGCGCGATATGGCTTCGCTCCGTGGAAGAAACGACTGTTGCAAACCCGAGCCGTTTGAAAAAAAGCTCCCACAGGGGAATATATTCGAGCATGGTAAGGGTGGCGGCAAGCCCGATGGTAAGGGAAGGGGAGCAATCGGTTTTTTTGTTCCGCTGCGTCACCCCGAAGGAGAAGATCTCCTTGCGCGATGCAAGCCCGTTAAGCTGGATACGGTTGCGTATGCTGGCGAGGGAACATCCGGGATGGCGCACCACGGATTGTATCCCTCCCCGTTTGAATTCGTGAAACAGGTTGACATCCGCCGGCAGGGTGTGCCGGGGGGCGTCTCTTGAAACGTCAAAAACCTTGCGATGGTTCCAAAGCAGGTCAAACCCGGACCGCACCTTCTGCTGAAATCCCGCATCTTTTTCGTCCCTGCCGCAGAGATATCCCCACCCCACCGACTCACCGTCAATCTCGATTGTTTTGATTTTGCAATTATTATTGCAAAAACCGCAGACATATTCGCCGCTGACGATCCGTTCGGTGTGCAGGTCCTTCCTGAAAAGGGACTTTTCCGAAATTCCCGTGTCCGCCATTTTAAGACAGACGCCGAGCGCTCCGGTGAGGTGACAGAATTTAGATACATAGATCGGCTTCTGCAATTTCTGTTCGAACGCCCGTACCAGGGCATGGTTCTTTGCCGTTGCGCCCTGAAAGGCGATATGTAAACCGATTTTGTTTACATGAGCGACTTTCGACAGGTAATTGTCACGCACCGAATGGAGTGCGGCCGCCAGAAGCTCCTCGCGGCTGTAGCCGAGGCTCAGAAGGTGGCTCAGGTCCCTCTGCATAAAGACAGTGCAGCGGTCGCTGATAAGGGGGGCGGCATGGCCTTCAGCCAGGGCTGCATACGAGTCAAGCGGGACACCGAGCCGCCGTGCCTGCTCCTCAATAAAACTTCCGGTGCCGGCCGCGCACACATAATTCATGACCGAAAAGGTAACGTTGCCGTTGTGCATAACGGTGAATTTTGCGTCCTGCCCGCCGATTTCGATGATGGTGTCGATGTCGGGCCTCAGGTGATAGGCGGCACGGGCATGAGCAGTGATTTCATCGACCACATATTCCGCACGGGAGACTTTTTGAATGAATTTACGTCCCGATCCCGTTGTGCCGGCCGCAAGAATGGGGAATTGAACGTCAAAACGTTTTTCCAGGTCTTCAATTGTTTTGGTAATTTTCTGGAGCGCCGCAATCGGCTGTCCGCCGGTACGGGTATACAGACCGGCAATAACGCTCCGGCCGCGGTTCATGAGCGTTGCCTTTGTGCTCGTTGAGCCGATATCGATTCCCAGATAACACTCGATGACGGCGTTTTTTCCCAGCGGTTCGTATATGTCAACCTCCACATCGTGCTGCGCATACGACTGCCAGGCTGAAAAGGTGGTCTCAGTGCCGGCGACTTCGGAAAGCGGGGGATAATGGTACGATTTCGTGTGGCTGGTCCTGGTAAGCAGGCTATCCACCGCAAAGGAGGGCCGTTGTTTCTGCGTCCTGCTTTGCCGACCGGCAGTTAATGCCGCGCCGATGGCCCCCATGTATTCGCTGTTGGGGGGCACCTGCAGGGGATGGCGGATTTCCTCTTCAAGATAGAGCAGGACTTTATTGTTCTTGCTTACTCCACCCACAACCACAACCGGCTCAAGCACTTCGATGCCGTGAAAGAGGGTGTTGCAGATGTTCTGGGCAATACCGAGAGAAAGGCCTGCCGCTATGGTGGGCAGGTCATACCCCTTCTGCTGCATGTGAATCAGGTCCGTTTTTGCGAACACCGCGCAGCGCGTGGCTATCTTGGGCGGTGTCCCTGCAAATGTTTGGGCCAGTTCGCCTAATTCCGCGCTTCCGGACAGCCCGAGCCGTGCCGCCTGTTGGTCAAGAAAAGAACCTGTTCCTGCGGCACAGGCGGAATTGGATATGTATTTTTTATACTGCCCATTACTATCAAAAAGTATGAGGCCGAAGGTCTCGCCGCCGATGGTGATAATCGAACCCGGCCTCGGGACGTATTGCTTTACTCCCTCAATGACGGCAACCTGCTCGTTGACCTCACAACCGGACTTGAAAAATTCACGGCCTTTTTCGGCAACAACGCCGACGGCAATCAGATTTTTGAGGGGGAATTTATTAATCGAATCTTCCAGAGCGGCATAGACATTACCATTGTGGAATTGATAATCCTTGAAAATGACAGTACCGTCGCTGTCCAGCAGAACAACCGCTATGGTTGTCGAGCCGATGTCCATTCCAGCTGTGAGGTTTTCACACATTCATGGTTTTACTGCCTGTAAAGCGGACTTACAACCTTTAATCGAGACGGTGATGCTTACATCGGCTGCGCGAAACTCGCCGTCAGGCATTCAATATCCATGAATACCTGAAAACAATTTTTCGCATAGGCAACCGCATCAGCCATGTCGGCTTGCAAAGAATCAATGCTTACAAGCTTGATTCGCGCTCCATCGGTTTTGAGCCTTTTTAAAAACATAAGCAGCGAACCGTGTTCGGCGCTTGTTACGCCGCCGAAATTTATTGCCAGGTTCCCGCTGTTCTCTTTCAGATATACTTTGACTCTTTTTGTAAGCTTTGTTGCCGTCAATCTGTTGAAAGCGCCCTGGAGATCCACGATAAGGGGGTGCTGTTTTGACGCATGTTGCAGCCTCGGCTGTATCGTGAGAGTGCCGTTTCCCGTAAGCGACACGGGAAGCAGCAGACTCTCCGACATTCGGTAACGGGTACGCTGCAGCCTTATCTGTGAATACGCCAGGTGTTTCTGCTTAAAATTTTCCATAAAGGCAAACGCCGGTACGACGCGTGCCAGGAGTTTATTTTTGAAACTGCCTGTTCCCATTTCGGAGATTATTGAACGCTCGACGGTTGTAACCCAGGCTGCAACAGCTTCCGTAGGTGCATACCGGACGGCAGTGGGAAAAATCGGCAGCGCGTCAAGGCACCCCTGCCGGTAGTACTCTGCCCGCTGCAACAGGAGCGGGTCGGCTGCATCTTTGAACATCAGGTATCCCCGAAGTTGTTTTTCCACGAATCGTATCGCCGACGGACCCAGTCGGCGAAATTCCTCATCGTAAACATCCAGAATCAGCCGTTCCATTTCCGGTTTGCCGATATGGGGGTGCTTGAACGTCAGATGAAACCCGTCCCAGTGCTTGGAAGGAACGTCAAGCATCCTGCCTTCATGCTTGAGACGGTCGAACAGGGGCGTGCCGCAGGCCGGAGTCATGATGAGCACCTGGCTCAGGCTCGGTTTGAGCGATATGAGATACTCAAGGTCCTCCCACGCACCGGCAACGGTATGGAAATCATGTCCGATGATCAGGGAGGCAAGGGTATTGATGCCGTGAGAGTGCAGCGTCTCGAAAACGGCCTTCACGTCGATGCCTTTCAATTTACCGTAGGTGGCCTCCTTTGATTCGACCCCGATCCAGACGGTATCGATGCCCATCCGAACGAGGTCCTTCGGATCCCATTGCGCCACCGAACAGGCACTTGCAAAACAGGAAATCCTCACCTGGCTTTTCACGTCTTTTTTCAGGCAATCAAGATATTCGATGGCGCGTTTTGTCTGGAGGAGGAAATCCTCCTCGATAATGCCTATGGGCAAATTTTGCCTGCCAAGAATTTTCTGCACCCTGCCGATCTCCCGGTGCAGGTCCGCACCGGTCGCCAGAAGAGGTATATGGCGCTTCTTATGAAAATAGGACGAAGCGCAGAACTCGCACCCGTGCGGACAGCCCAGTCCGGCAAGAATAACCGCTCCTTTTAAAAGGGGAACGCCGGCGATTTTAGCGTTTGTCAGGCACACGACATGTTTGTGGGGTTCGTCGCTGTGGACTTCCCCCAGAAGCCGCCGCATGAAACCGACTCCTTCGCCCCGGCATACATAATCGCCGTACTGATCGCATTCGGGGAGCATGGTGCCGTATCCGCCTAAGATAATTCTGGAACCGGGCGAAACCTCCCGTGCCATTGCGCACATTTTTATCAGTTTGACGAACGTGGCGATGACAAAACTGATTCCTACATAATCGTACCCTTTTTCAAGCTCGCGTTTAAACTGCTCCATGGTCGGATACTGCAGCACTGTTGTGGGGGTGGTCAGATTTTCCGCCATATATTCCAGTCCGTACGAAATATAGGTCGACCGAAGGCTGAAAATTCCCTGTGAACGCGTCACCTGGGCATGAAAAAGCTCAGGCATCACGTGCCTGGTGCAGTCATCGGTATCGGCGCCGAATGGCGCGCACACTGTTGTAAGTAGAACCTTCTTCATAAACATGCTTCCTCTTTGAAGGGGGCGGATAAGAATTATGCCACATCGCAGGATTGATCAATCACCAAACAAAAAAGCCCTCGGGGTCTTAGTGTAGAACGAGGGCTTACAAAATGTCAGCTTTTGTGGGTTCCTAAGATGCCATTTATATAATATACTATATATTATGAAAAAAATTCATAATTAAAAAATTTTTCATACCATCTGATCGCTAATTTACAGGTAAGCAACCACCGGGAAAACTGATGAAGTGGTAAAAATACATGGTTTTAAGGCATTAACGGACTTCCCCTCCAAAAAGGAGTACTCCCATGCGAAAGACATCCTGCTTTACTCTTCTTTTTATAATTGCCGTTTCCAATGGCCGGGCGACGCAGCTTTACATCGATCCCGTGAGCGGAAGCGACGACTACGGCGGCGCCTCCGAAGCGCAGGCGTGGAAAACCATCACCAGGGCCAATCAGGCCCTTGTTCCCGGCGATACGGTGTTTATCAAGGCCGGCACGTACACCGCTTATATTGCCCCGAAAAATTCCGGCACTTCCTCACAGCCAATCGTCTATACGAATTCCGGCACCGATACGGTAACGATCAGAGATGCCGTCTACGGCATCAATCTTGACGGGAAATCGTACATTACCGTGCAGGGGATTGCCTTCCGCAACCTCGACCGGTTTTTATACGTCAGAAACAGGTCCAGCCATAACACGTTCGCCCACTGCACATTCGACAGCGCCCGTATGACCGACGGCAAAACCGCCACCTGGGCGGGGTCGGTCATTTCCGGCAGCTCGCAGCATAACCGGATCCTTAACTGCCGGTTTTCGAATTACGGCTACTTTACCGACGACGATAAAAGCTGCATCCTTGACATCGGCAACGAAGAGGGCAGGACCGATTCGACCTGTTTCAACCTAATCGAAGAGAGCCTGTTTTTCCATGCCGGGCACCATGTGATGGGCGTCTACGGGAAATACAACGTGATCCGCAGCAATTATTTCCACAACGAACCGTGGTCCATGGGTACAGCGGCCTCCGACCGCGGAGCGGTGCTGTACGGCGACCGCAATCTCTCTTTTTCGGGGTACAGCGAAAACGGCGGCCGTACGCTTTTCGAGGGAAACAGGGTGGGCTATTCGGCCGACCCGTCCGACAACAACGGCGCTTCCGGTATGGCGATGAATTCCAGCGACAACATCGTCCGGTTCAACTCCTATTTCCACAACATAAGCGCAGGTCTTAGCATGAGCCTTACAAGCAGTTACCTTCAGGACATCCTGCGCAACAAGGTATACAACAACTCCTTTTTCGACAACGGCCACAACCCCTACGACTCCATCGACCATATGAGTTCCGGCATCGGGTTCGGAATTTACAGCGGTTCCCTGATCATCAAAGACAACGAACTCAAGAACAACGTTCTTTACAAGCATAAGCTTACTTTCGGCGAATACAACATCAACACTTCCGCCCGCACCGGGATCATGGCCGTCCAGCTTTTCGCGAACAACTGGGACGGCGACAGCCGGGGTGATCCGCTGTTTGTCAATGCCCCGGCGGGTCCGGGCGATCCGATGGATTCCGCAGCGCCGGACCTTCACCTCAAGGAAGGCAGCCCCTGCATCGATTCCGGCACGTATCTCACCACTATTGTCTCGCCCGGCGGCTCGGGCACCTCATTTCAAGTAAAGGACGCAGGGTACTTCATGGACGGCTGGGGCATCGAGGGGGTTGCAGGAGATGAAATTCAGTTGTTCGGAACAACTGATCGGGCCCGCATTACCAATGTCAACTATATCTCCAATACGCTGACGGTTGACAAGAGCCTGACCTGGACGGAGAACCAGGGGGTCTGTCTGAAGTATGAGGGGGCGGCCCCGGATATCGGGGCATACGAGTACGGGGCGGCGGAGGTGGTGGTTCCGGCGATACGGGCCCGGCGGCAGAAAATGCAGCATCAAACATACGGTGTCTACGATTTCCATGGGAGGAAGGTACGTATTGACGGGAATATAAAATTGATTACCGGGAGTGCAGTCACACATCTCCGACCGGGGATTTATTTAACCGTGTCTCGACGGGACAATACGCGAATGGTAAGGAAGCTCGCGGTGATGAGATAATTCTGCTTCGGATGAATACTAACTATCGGTTCCGGCACCGATTTTTCGCCTTAACCGAACCTCGGCCCGTCATCCTCAGGCATTGCCCGAGCGGCCCCATAACACTTCCCTTTTCGCCGGATTATGGACTATATTAATATAAGCGACGAGAAATCTGTCGAAAGGTTTTACCCGAAACCCGGGATTACATGCTGTCTCCTGATGCAAAGGAGCACAAGGTGACGTTTAAACATGGCATCTCTTTTTCACCTTTAACGCTGATTCTATTCTGCTGGGTCCTGCCTGGATTCAAAACCAATACAACTGCAGGTGCGCCTCCGGAGTATTATTACCCGGATCCCGACATTGCTACCAATGGAGTAGTGCGCACGGTACTATTTTACGGCGACAAGCTCTACATCGGAGGAAATTTCACCGAAGTCACCGACAAAAACGGTACCTACGACCGGACTGATCTTGCAGCGTACGATGCAGCCACGTGGCGTGTGACTGATTTCAAGGCAAACACGAACCGCGGGACCGTGCGGGCGATAGTTGCGGGAAACGGGAGGCTCTTCGCCGGGGGAACGTTTACAAAAATAAACGGGGAGCCGCGTTCCAGGGTGGCCGCACTGGATACTGCCACCGGGGCGGTCATAACCGGCTTCCGGAACAAGGGGAGTGCGATCGATGGGGAGGTGTGGGCGCTGGCGCTCTCGAAAACCGCCCTCTATGTGGGCGGATCCTTTATTGCGGTCGATGGATACGCGCGCAACAATCTGGCGTCATTGAACATTGACAACGGAGCGGTCGACCAGCGGTTCGATCCGGCGCCATGCGACCCGTTCAACGATTCCGGCAGGACGCCGGGAGGAGTATACGCGCTGAAGGTCCACCCGAACGATTCCACCATCGTCTTCGTGGCCGGGAATTTCCGCGCCATTGCCGGGGTAACCGATCGGGCCTTTCTTGTCGCGCTGAATGCCGACGGGACGCCGGGGCCGGAATTCGAAAACCGCCAATCCCACCCCGTCGTCGCCCTGGATGCCGACGGCCCACTCCTCTGTGCGGGTGTCGGCGGATTTTCAAACCGTGTGGTCGCGTACGGCATCGGCAACGACCCCTATGTTCGCTACTGGAAAGGCCCGACGGCGGAAGGTGACGTTCAGGCGGTCGCGTGTGCGAGGGAGGGCTATGTTTATTTCGGATTTCATCAGGGCCTTTTCGACTCAACCGACAACTTCCGCCTCGCCGTGCTTGACGCCAATACCGGCGACCTCCATGACGCCTATCCGTCCATGAACAGCTTTTTCGGGGTAAGGGCGCTTGACGTTACGGACAGCTGTCTCGCCGTCGGCGGCGAGTTCACGCGGATGAACGGGCTCAGGCAAAAGTATCTTGCGGTCTTCAGAACGCTGCCGTATCCCCCTGCCATGATCAACGCGCCCGCACCGCCCGAGCTTTCCTCCCCGGATGACGAAGCCGCCGGCATTCCCGTCGCTCCCGTTCTTGAGTGGAAGTGGGGCGCGCGTGCGTCAACCTACGAAGTGCAGCTTGCGACCGACCCGCAATTTACGAATACGGTACTGCAGGCTAACGGACTGACGGGAAACAGCCATTACTGCACCGGACTCGGCCATACGACGCCGTACTGGTGGCGGGTACGCGCCCGCAACAAGGGCGGCGCGAGCGACTGGTCGGAATTCCGTGAATTCATCACGGTTCCGGGGAAAAACGACATTCCCGCGGTGGCGTATCCGGCCGACGGGACAACCGGTCAGCCGGTTGCCTTTGAATTCCGCTGGCATCCCACTGCCTCGGCACTTTCATACGGCATCCAGCTCTTGGATGCCTTGAACGACGCACGGACCATAATCGACCGGGAAGGTATCAGCGATACGAGTTTCACCATTGCCGGCCTCACGAACAATACGACCTATTGCTGGCGTGTCAATGCACGCACCGCGGGCGGAACCACGGGCTGGCGGTCCGCCGGTTTTCAGACCGTCGTCGCGGGCCCCGCCGGGGCGCCCCGCTGCATCGCTCCGGTCAATAATGCCGCGCAGGTTGTGCCTCAACCGGCGCTGCGCTGGGAAAACGCCGCGGGTGCGGTGTGGTACCGGGTACAGGTTTCAGCGGATCCCGGTTTTCAGGCGATTGTCTGCGATACTGCGGTGTTGACCGATACGTCGATCACGGTACGGGGGCTTGCCGAGGGCGCCCGCTATTTCTGGCGGGTAAACGCCGGAAACGCCGGCGGGGGGGTATGGTCCCTTCCGATGCGGTTCACGACGCTCTTCCCGCTTCCCTGCGCCCCGCTTCCAGTGGCCCCTGCCGCCGGATCCATGGCGACTTCGGACACCCTGCATCTGGTCTGGAACAAAAGCACCCCCCATGTGACGAAATACCTGATCGAAATCGCACGGGATTCCTCCATGTCCGCCGCGCTGGTCGATACGATGGCGGCGGATACCGAATCGATACGGTATGGCCTTGCCTACAGGACCAGATTCTGGTGGCGCGTGAGGGCCGGCAATGAAACTGGATGGGGCGCCTGCAGTGAAACGCAAAGCTTTACGACCGCGTTTTTCGCGGTAAAGCAGCTGCAATTCTCCCTTTACCGATTCGCATTTTACGGAAGGAAGGGTTCAATCACCTACAGTGTTGCGCAGCAATGCGATGTCCACATTGAGCTAATCGATCTCAAAGGGAACTGCGTCTGGAAGGCCTCATGGAAAAACCGGGGGCCTGGCGTATACCGTGAACAATTCCCGTCATGGGGGTTTCCCGCCGGCACCTACCTCCTGTCGTTTACGGCAGGGAAGTTCGTCACGACCGCCGATGCGACGCTCGTCCGATGATGAATACACTTTTACACAATGCGGAAACGATGACCCCCTACCGGCTTTCCAGCTACGGAATAATATATTTTTTAACCTCTGACATGATCCCGTTCATACACCGTAACGATGCCGGAAACATCCTGTATGCCTGAACCCCTGGTCAGTGTCGTGGTACCCACCTATAACCGCGCGGAGGTGCTTCCCCGTGCGGTCAACAGCGTGCTCGGCCAGACGTACCGGCATGTTGAGCTTATCATTGTCAACGACGGCTCGACGGACGCCACCGATAATGCGGTTGCGCCTCTTGTTATTTCCCGGGTGCGCTCTATCCGGTTTCCCGAAAACCGGGGCGGGGGGATCGCCCGTAATGCGGGCATCGCCGAAGCCCGGGGCGAATTCGTGGCGTTTCTGGACGATGACGATGTCTGGCTTCCGTCCAAATTGACGATGCAGATTGATTACATGACAAACCGGGGCGTGGATCTCTGTTATACTGCAATACGCAAAATGTACTGGGGAAAGGGGCTGCGACGCGACCGTTTTCACGCGACGCCCGAAGCAAATGTGCTCAAGGCGATCATGACGGACAATTTCATCGGCCCGACCTCCTCCGTGGTCGTGCGCAAATCATTCATCGACCTCATCGGCGGGTTTGATCCCTTTCTTCCCGCATTGCAGGATTGGGATCTGTATATGCGCCTTATCGACACCGGCGCGCGGGTGGGGGGGCTGGATAAGGTACTCGTGGAATATTACAAAACCGACAAAAAATCCGTTTCGCGCAGTTTCGTCTATTTTTATGAGGCGGGAACGCGCATTCTCTCCAAAATAAAGGGAAACCCCTATTGGCGCAGTTTCAGGCTGCGCTTCTATGCAATTATTGTCAAGCGGATGCTGGGATCGGACAATTTCAGGATGGATTTTGTGAAGACGCTTCTGGGAATGAAACGTTGACTTCCTTCCCGGTCATCCCGCACCTACCAGATATCATGGTTTTCAAGCGCAATCGTCTCAGCGCCCAGAAATTTGCGTGAATTCAGTTTGCGCCCTTTAAAAAGAATCTCCCTGAGGATAATCGCAACCTGCCCGCTGAAAAGACGGACCTCCTCAAGAAAACCGATGCGGGACATCGGCGTGAAATCATCGGTTCCGACTTTATTTTCCAGTAAAAACGAGCGCGGACCCACCATCTTTCCGCCTATGGTTCTTTCTTCATCGGCAGCATTGACGTAGAGGTCGCCGAAGCCGTACGGCACTTTCGCGGCGAGCCGCTCGGAAAGATGAAAACAACGCCTCGACCGGAACAACGGCGCAATGGATGTTTTGAAGCAGGCAAGCGAGCGTCCCGGGAGCCGGTCAATCGCGAGCGTATCGCCTGACTGGCGCATGGCGGCCTCCGCGGCAACCGTGCATGCGCCGCCGAATTGTACCTGCACATCGTCAATCGCTTGATAGTTGGTATTGAGCAGCCAGAACCGGTCGCGACGGTAAAAACAGAAAACGCCCTGCATCTGCTGCAACCGTGTAAGAATGGTTCCGGCGGGTCTGATCCAGATCGATTTATCTTCAGTCAGTCTTTCGACCGCTCCGGCAAAACGGTGATCGACGGCGTGCGCTGCATGGTCGGCATAGCGATGAAGATACTGGTACAACACCGTCAGGCCGTGCTCATCCTTCAATTTCTGAAGCGCCGCCGGAGTAGTGCAGTCATGAAAGCTGCGCTTGGTTGCCGAAAACCAGCCCCTGACAAAAGGCCGCCGCGGATCATGATACGGCATCGACGGATTCGTTTTCAGCGTGTTGGTGTTCCGGGTACGGAACAGCCGTATGAACCGGACATTCTCAAAGCAGATATCTCCCCAGAAATAGGGGGAATCCTCTTTTTCTCCCGAAAAAACATGACTGCCGCCGATTTTGGCAAGTCCGGCGCACCATTTCCAGGGAATCGTTTTGCCGCCCCAGTAAATATTTTCGGCGTTTTTCGAATGGCAGATGTACACGGGCGTCCGGGAGAACTCCCTTTCGAGCAGGGCGAATGCGCCCGCGGTTGATTCCCTTTTGTTGTTTCCGGCGGATGCGCCATGAAGGGCGATCTCGAAACCGTGTGCATGCAGCTCCCTGCAGTATGACCGGTACGCCGCATCCTCAAGGGTTATGCCGCGGAGTGTCGAACCGGGAGTCGCGGGAATGCCGCTCTTTTCCTTCGGCGGAAAGGGCCATACGGTCTTCGTCGTAAGCAGCCCGTGTCGGGAGAGATAGTCGTAGACGATTTTAACGCCCTCGAAGGTCGCCGCATCGGTATCATCGGTAATGCAGAACCCTGCGGAAAACGGGGCGGGTAGCCAGAGGAGGCATGCCGGTACGCTCACCTCTTGTACCCTCTTGCCATGATGATGCCCCCGAGCCTTTTCACCATTGGAAGCCGCTCAAAAACAGCATCCAACAATCTGCCGAGCGGCAGCAGGGCATCCGGCAGGCGCTTGGTGGTAAAGAGAAAAACCTTGGTTTCGACATTTTTGAAACCGGCGTTCTCAATCATTTTTTTCACAGTCAATTCCGTGTAAAGATGATCATGGATATGCCGTTTTACGATCAAAGGCTTGATGAGCAGATGCCAGGGGGAAAAGTTGTTCGGGAAGTCAACGATCACTATGCCGTTTGCATCAAGCTTCGCGTAGATGCTCGCCAGCGCATTTTCCGGATTCGGACAGAAACGGATCGTTGAAAACGAAAATACGACGTCGAAGGAATTATCGGGAAACGAGCGCATCGTTTCGGCGTCGTCGCTGACAAAAGCGACATTCGTAATGCCGTAACGGTTGAGACGTCTTTTCGCTATCTCGACGCTTCTCGGGGACAGGTCCATTGCCGTCAGGAAGCTGAATTTCCGGGAAAGCGGAAACGTCATATGGCCGAAACTGCAGCCGATTTCAAGCACCCGCAGGTCGGGACGGCAGCTCGAGCAGTAGCTGAGGGCCTCGTTGACTTTACGATCAATGAAGTAGTGAGATGCTTTCGATTCGGGCACGCGGGGAGAGGAGCCCTCCGCGTACCAGCGGTCCTGATCCCGCTGCGCCGCCTCTTCCTCATATTTGGCGATGATATCGCGCTTGATCCGGTCACTGTCCATGAACCCTCCCGGAAAATATGCACCCCTGATCTTTCGACGTCGAACATCAGCGCCGGGGGCTTCATCATCATGCCCTGCCTGCCGATTCATCGATCAGGCAATCATTACGTGAATATCGAATGCACCAAGCGATGGTCGCCTTGATTTCGAATAAAAATAGTTTTCTCCATAATGGACGGACAGCGGGTTTTTAAGGGGGTACCCGCCGCAGCCCATTTTTTATATTTAATGCTCATTAACCACTCTTCAGGAGCGACCATGACCGACACTGCCGGCACGACAGTCCCTTCCCCGAACGCCAATCGGCGGCGGGCCTCGTTTTTTACCCGCCCCTCCATCCACTGTCTCATGCTCATCCTCATCGGCAGCCTGCTCTTCATCCCGTTCCTCGGGTCAGTCCACCTTTTCGACTGGGACGAGCTCAACTTCGCCGAGGCGTCGCGGGAAATGCTCGAAACCGGGAATTTCATGCGGGTGACCATCAACTATCAGCCCTTCTGGGAAAAACCGCCGCTTTTTTTCTGGGTTCAAACCTGTTCGATGAAACTCTTCGGCATCAACGAGTTCGCGGCGCGGTTCGTGAATGCGATTTTCGGCATTATCACCTTGCTCACCGTGTATTCCATCGGCCGACGGTATTTCGACCCCGTTTTCGGACTACTCTGGGCGCTGGCCTTCGCCGGTTCGTTTCTGCCGCAGGTGTTCTTCAAATCGGGGATCATCGACCCGGTGTTCAACCTGTTCATCTTCTGCGGACTCACCAGCACGGCATCGGTTCTGACAAGCAGCGACCCTCCGAAACGCAGCCGGAGGTCGCTTCTCGCCGGGATGTTCATCGGGCTGGCGATCCTCACCAAGGGACCGGTGGCGCTTATCCTTATTGCGTTGACCCTTTCCGTCTACTGGATAATGGCGCGTTTCAAACCGATCTTCTCCCTGAAGGAGATGGTTCTATTTACCGGTGCGATGGTGCTGGTGTCCGCGCTCTTCTACGGCATCGAAACGGCGCTGCACGGCACCTGGTTCATTACGGAATTCATCAGGTACCAGATCCGGCTTTTCAGTACAGGGGATGCGGGGCACGGACGGCCGTTCTATTTCCACTTTCTTATCCTTCTCTTAGGCTGCTTCCCCGCCTCGTTCTTTGCCATCAGGTCGTTCAGGCGCCACGGGGGATACGGTGAAAAGCAGCAGGTGTTCAACCGTCTCTTTTCGCTTCTGTTCTGGGTCGTGTTCATCCTTTTCTCTATTGTCAAAACCAAGACCGTACTCTACTCGTCGCTCTGCTGGTTTCCCGTCACCTACCTCGCAGCATTGCATATGAGAAAGCTCATTTCGGGCGAGGCGCAATGGAACCGGACGCTGCTGATATCGTTTGTCGTATTCACGGTGCTGGTCGGGGTTGCGGTTACCGCATTTCCGCTGGTTATGAAAAACAAGGAGCTGATCATGCCGCTCATCCGCGACAAGTTCGCGGTCGCCTGCATGCGGAAACCGGTGCCCTGGAACGGAGCGGAGTGCCTGATCGGCGTCGGGTTCCTGTCGGTTTCTGCGGCGGCGTTCGTGCTGGTCGCTCGGCGGAAGACCGCCGCCGGACTAGCCGCGTTTTTTATCGCATGCGTCATCTGCGTACAGTTGACACTCATCGTCATCGGCCCGAAGATCGAACAGTACGCGCAGGGCGGCCCGGTGGCCTTCTACAAGGAGCATTCCGGGGAAGACGAGTACGTCCGGTCGCTCTTTAAAAGCTACGCCGACCTCTTCTACGGGAAAAAACGGCCCGACGACCATCCGTTGAGCCACGACCTCGAATGGCTGCTGCGCGGACATGTTGACAAACCGGTCTACTTTGTCGGAAGGATCAGGCAGGACAGGCGGTACGGGGCGCCTGAATACGGCCTGACCTGTCTTGCGAAGGAATACGGGTTCGTCTACTACCGCCGCGACCCCGAACCGTCGAGCGCCTATGCCTGCAGGCGGAACCTGCGGTGGTTGATGAGACCGGTCTTCTGCAGCAGGTAACCGACGGTCACCCCGAGCACTCCCATGCCGTAGGTGACGCTGCGGCCGAAATCGATCGATGAAGCTTCCCTGAAATACCGCGTGGGGCAGGTCACTTCGGCAATGTCGTAACCGGCATAGAAGAGCTGGGCGATTACCTCGTTGTCAAAAATGAAATCGTCGGAATTGGAGCGGTATGGGATTTTCAGCAGCGCTTCGCGCGAAAACGCCCGGTAGCCGGTATGGTATTCGGAAAGTTTACGGTTCATGAGAATATTCTGGAAAAGGGTAAGCAGCCGGTTGGCGACATACTTGTAGCGCGGCATGCCGCCGCGCAGCGCCCCTTTGCCGAGAATACGCGACGCAAAGACGACATGGTACAATCCGCTTGCGATAATGCTCGCCATCGCGGTGATGAGCTTCGGTGTATACTGGTAATCGGGATGCAGCATCACCACGATGTCCGCGCCCAGCGCGAGCGCCGTGCTGTAACAAGTTTTCTGGTTGCCGCCGTAACCGCGGTTTTCCTCGTGCCGGATGGTATGGCGAATACCGAGACGGTATGCAATGTCAACCGTTTCGTCGCTGCTCGCGTCATCTACCAGAATAACCTCGTCGACGATGTCGTGGGGGATCTCTTCATAGGTCGAGACGAGCGTCTGGGCTGCGTTGTAAGCGGGCAGCACAACTACCAATTTTTTATTGTTCAGCACGATTCCCCCCTCGGTAAACGGCATTTCCGGCCGCACCCGGACACTAAAAAAACAATCCACATCATTCCGGTCCCCAGAAGAGCGCCGGCAGCCGCATCAAGGGGAAAATGGACCCCCAGGTAGACCCGTGAATAGCCGACGAGCAGCGCGATGATGAACGACTCATACACCCACCCCCCGAAAAGGAGCGCCAGAAAGGTCGCAGCCGCAAAGGCGGTATTGGCATGGCCCGAGGGAAACGACCAGGTAGTGTAATCGGGGCCAAGCAGGCGGACCCCCCTTGCCGGTGGTACGTTTCGCGAACCATTGTCAGCGGCGTCTGCACGGGAATGTTCCGGTGCGAAAAAAACCACCGGCCGGGGACGGTTGACTTGACGTTTAATCTGCGAATTGACCACCCCGCCCAATGTCAACCCGACAATCCCGCATAACAACACCCGCACGAGATGCTTCCGCGGCACTTTCACCGCGACGATTCCCATGAGGAGCGGAGCGACAACCCATCCGCTTCCCAGCCAGGTCACCAGCCGGAAAAACCAGTCCGCCGCGGGATGGTGAGCGCCGTTGATCAGCAGGAACAGCGCTGCGTCAAACCCGCTCAGCGCTTCAACCATACGCTCCCCCTGTGGGAGCCCCCACGGTGCAATGCACCTGATTATAGTGTATCAACTACTTAAGCTCCGTTGAAAAAAACGGATTCTGCGCGGCATGACCGCTGATGAAGTCGTGTATGCATGCGCAATAACGGTCGTAGCCGATCACCGACGGTACGGTCTGGTGCCCTGCACCCTCGATGATGGCATAATACCCCTCGCTGCCCACGTAATTGCGGTAGACCGGCTTGCCGTTGGTCTCCAGCGCGAGGGTCCCGTCATCGGTGCCGTGCAGCCACAGGAGCGGCACAATCACCTTTTTGATCTTCTCGACGTTCTTGCCCTGATAGGTTGTGACGTACGATCCGGGCAGGTCGATGTACACGGCATCCTGCACCAGGGTCTCCACCGACCCGATGGGCGCCTCGAGGATGAGGGCGATGATGCGGCCGCTTTCATCCTTCGAGGCGATTTCGCACCCGACAAGCGATCCGAGTGAAAAGGCGTAAACCGTAACCCGCGGATCGCCGCAGCGGTCGCGGAGGCAGCGCAGCGCAGCGAAGCCGTCTTCATAGATGCCCGCCTCAGTCGGCTCGCCGGTGCTCCTGCCGTAGCCCCTGAAATCGATCGCCAGCACCGGATAGCCGCTTGCCGCAAGCAGACGGGTGCGCGGCCAATAGTAGTCGATGTGCGGACCGGTGCCGTGAATGTAAAGAATCACGGTGTCGGCGGAATCGAACACCGTATCGGGTGAAACAAGCACCGCGGCGATCGTTTCGGAGCCGCTTTCGATCGAAATCTCATGAACCGTCGACATGTCGACCGGCATCAGCAAATCAAGCGCATCGGAGCACTCCGTTTCCCCCCCGTAATTATCGAAAAGGTAGGCGTCGACTTCTTCCCCCTTGAAAAGAAACGGGTCGAGATTCATGCAACCGCATGCGACAAGCATTGCCGCCGCACACCCGCGAAGGGCGCCGACCGTCAAACCAACACTCCTTCGTCCGCAACGGTTCATCGTGCACCTCCGATCTCGCGGCTCACGCCGATAAAAACCCCGATGATGCCGTGACTGCCGAAACCGATATTTTTCGTTGCGCGGCCGGTGTTTACCAGATTGGGGGTATACCCCCGGCCTTCGAGCTGGAACCGCCACTTCTTCCATGAAAGTCCGTAGCCGAGATAGGGGGCGATGAGCCAATGGCGGGGCTGTTCGTTTCCATCACTTCGCTGCGTATGAACCTCGAACCAGTTCTCCACGCCAATGTAAACGAGATGCCTGCCGGGCTTCCAGTAGAGCGTAGGGGTCAGGGTCGGGTACAGCCGGTGCCCCCCCGCCTCGAAATTGCTCATGAAAAAAAGCTCCGGGGTGACCGTTATCCCGGGAATCGCCCCCTTCGCCGCAAGCGGGTACCAGTTTACACCCGCATCAACGTGCAGCAGCCCGAAGAGGGCGCCGGTCAGATTGAGCCCCGCCTCGATCCCGAGACGGTCGTTGATGCCGTAGTTGTACCCCGCGCTGAGGAGCGGAAGCGGTATATATTTTTTGGCGACTTCGGTTACCGGCCCGCCGAGGCTGAGCGTTACCGCCGAAGTTCCGCTTTCGAGCGGCACTACACGACGAACGCTCGAACAGGCAAAGATCAGACATACGATGAGCACAACGCTCACTGCCCCCGCACGTGTTCCCATGTTTTCCAGCCCCTTCGTTGAGATGATGGCGCCGGCGTCAGTTGCCGCCGACTGACGATAAAATACAAACGGAGCTGGCTCGGAAACGGACTTTTTTTTAATCCTCCCCCATCGACGGAGGCGCCGGCACTGTTATGAAGCGTCGGAATCAGCAGCAGGTTCGGGAAGTTCGGGAAGAATGATCCGTTCGAAGAACGTGTCGAGTGTATGGATGAGAAGCCGGACATCGAAGGTGCGGCGGTCCATAAACAGAAGGTGGGTATCGGTTATATTTTCACGCATCTCATGGGTCTGTTCACTATCGACCAGGAATATTTTCAGCACCTCAGCTTCGCCGGGACGCGGTTCGTCACCGTAGAACATGATGTCGAGCGGCAACCCCCGTTCGGGAATGGAGATCAC
>JAFGIW010000185.1 GCA_016929415.1 Chitinispirillaceae bacterium
GTTTTCTTCTTGTCCTCTCACCCCCGCCTCAATTTCCCTTCAACAGGATCGAAGCATGACGCAGCTCGGCCCAGGAACCCGGGGCGCCTTGTACATCGATAAACGAGCGCATCTCCGGCACGGCCGTTCCCTGCCGGACAAAAAAAGAGGAGATGGACATTGTCCATCTCCTCCGTCCGAAAAAACACTGCGGACTGCACCCGGATTACGCCGCCGCTTTTATCCCGGCCGCTTCCGCTTCCCGAACCTCGGGGACTTCTTCCTTTTTATACCGTTTCCTCTTTTTACGGTCATAGTCGCTGGCGTAACCGTAAACACGCTCTTCATCGCGATAGAAAACGTATCTTCCGCATTCGCGGATCCGGTTCATGAGCCCTTTGAGGTAAACATAGGCCTGATCGCGGATCGTGCGCGCGTCGCTTTCCCGTTTCCTGTTCGCCCGCTTCTCGCCGAGAAGGTCGCCCATGCGTGCGGAGAGTTCCGCGGCTTTGTCGAGCAGCGCGACGTCGAAACCGATCTGTTCGAGCTGCGCGCTGTTTTCACGACCGAACAGGCAGAAGGTCTGCAGTTGCTGGATTTTATCGTCGTTGGTGTTGCCTTCGGCGATTTCATGCACCTTCTTGAGCTTTTCCGGATTATTGCGGAAGGCGTAGAAAAAGTGGTGCAGGATAATGTCGTGCAACTCAAACGCCTCCTGCGATTCGGCCTTCCACCCGTCGGGCTCTTCCGAACATTTTTTGAGCATTGACTGCGCATACCGGAGCGCTCCCGACGCGGGCTGCAGACGATCGATCGCATCTGCGGGCAGCCCCGCATTTACGAGCGCATCCTGATCCTTCTTCGCCCAGCTAAACAGCGTTTCAGCTTCTCCGATAACGACCTCGGGCGGATTCTGAACGGCAACGACATCCCCCACCTCGACTTCCGAGATGACGGCCAGCATTGTATCGTACTCAACCTTGTTCTGTTCGACAACGGTTTCGGCTTCTGCGGTTTTCCGACTTTTGGTAGACATGATAAATCCTTTCTTTAAATGATGTTGATTTAGTGAATTTTTACTTCGTGTAACATTTTTCCGGAAATGGTTACGCATGGTAATAATCCAAAAGTCATGCCAATCATCAAAATTGGCGAAATCAACGTTTTTTCGAGGCCGAACGGTTTCCGCAGTATCTTTGATGTACATTTATTGCATACGGAGCACGCATTCTATGTACATTCGTTTTTTGCCTTACGTTTTTATCGATGAAAACCCGGATTTTATATCGTATATCGCGTGCGAATGCTCCCATATCGCGTGCGAATGCTCCCATATCGCGTACTAATGCTCCCATATCGCGTACTAATGCTCCCATATCGCGTACGGAGATCGCCGGGGTGCGGGGGACGGAGTGCCCGCATCATTATATTCGATAGTGTCAGATCGTGGAATTGGAATCCGGAGTATATCGACTTCAGACAGGCTTTATCCCGCCCGTGCGGCTTGCCGCTCCGCCTTCACTGCGTATTGATGCGGGAACCTTCGATATAGCGTTTCACGGTCCTGCGGTCGAGCTTAACGATGCGGCTGACCGTCTCGTAGGAACCGTACTTCCTGTAGAGTAAACCGCAATAACGGGAAAGCAGGTTGTCGGCGCTCAACGATTCATTGCGCATTTCCCCGATGAGGGCCCCGACAGCATCGACTGAGGAAGATCGACGGTCTCCGCGATACTCCCTGCGTATGAGGATCCTGCGTATGCATTGTTCGAGTTCCCTTACGTTTCCGGGCCATGGATAATTTTTTCCGGGATCGGCATCGATGATGTCCCTGATGGTCGCGACCAGTTCCTCGCCTGATGTTCCGGCGATCGACCGGGTGCAATGACCGATGAGACTTTCGAGTTCCCCGGCGTTTTCCCTGATACGCTCCGACAGCGTCGGCATCCGTATGATGTCCGAGCAGAGACGGTAGTAGAAATCGTCCCTGAAAAGGCCTTTCTCCCGTAAAGCGGAGACATCCTTGTTCGTGGCGGCGATGACCCTTCCCGAAAATCGCCTCTTTTCGTGGCTTCCCACCGGGGAAAAGTGGCGTTCCTGTATCACCTGAAGAAGTTTGATCTGCACGGGAACGGATATATCGCCGATTTCATCGAGGAAAATCGAGCCGTGAGGGCTGCAGGTATCGAAAATACCCTCATGCGCCTCGACCGCTCCGGTAAAAGCCCCTTTTTTGTGCCCGAAAAGTTCCGATTCGATTATCCCCTCGGGAAATTGCGAAAGATTGATGGACACGAACGATTTCGTGAAGCTTTCCGAAAATCTGCCGGTTTTTTCATCGAAGGGAATGAATCCCGACCGCCCGATGGCCGACGCGGCGGTGCCTTTTCCCGTTCCGGTATCGCCGAGAATGAGCGTCGAAAAGTCCTCCATCCTGCTGATGAGATGCTGTTTGTAAAACAGTATATCGCGGGTAAAGACATTGTTCCATAAACTGGTACGAAGTTCCTGCATGCACGGACTGATTCCCACGAGCTGTTGTTCAATCAAGTAATAGGCGCGGCGAAGCTGAAAGAAGATCGTGAAAAACAGCACGCCGTCGTCGTGCGTGAAACCCCGTTTTTTAAATAATGCGAAAGCCCCGGGGGCGAAACCGACGGGCGCTGCCGCGTCCCCCGAAGCGATCTGATCGAGGATGTGACGGTCGAAGGCGCCCATGAAGGTATGGAAAATCTCGAAGAGAAACGTGAAAAAGACAAGATCGCGGTCCGGCCCCCGGTAAAGGTTCAGGTCCGCCCTGCCTTCCTTTTCCATGCGGGCGGTCAGTCCGGCGACGCTGGTCATCGCCTGCGAAAAAGCATGCCCGCGGGAAACCGCGCCGGTTACGCCGCCGATTTTCTTGTCGAGCCGCAAACGCTCCTCGCCGAAATGGTTGGCAATGCCGGCTTCCCGGATAAGGGCGCATAGCGCCCGTTCTTCGGATGAGAGTCTGAAAACAGCCATGGGGTATCCTTAACAATATGGACTTCGCACGCTTATAAAACAAGCGCTGCAAACAAATATAATCGGTTCCGGCTGTTTTTATGAAGGAGAATTCCAGTTTGTTATGGTGAAAAATCACGTTTTCGCCCCTTCACGCCCCACCCTGCTCCCCCGATTCTCCCCCGTCGACGGGGAAAAGCGTGGAATGTGTGTGAAAGTGGCGGAAAAAGACCGATCATCATTGTATATTTTCCGGATAATCTTTAAAGGAGTCCTCCATGCCCTCACACGATTTTACCGTGACGAATCTCGGCAAGGCGTCAATTCCCTCACCCATTGCGCTGTCGAAGCGCAGCGACGACCTGATGGCCAACTATGTAAGCGATGATGAAATGATCATCTATGATGTACAGGCGGTTCCCGGGCAGCCGGTTTCCTATGCACGACAGGAGTTGATCGAGAAGGCCGGCCCGCGGGAGTACATTTATTACGATCCGTCAAAAGTACGGGCGGGGATCCTCACCTGCGGCGGATTGTGCCCGGGACTCAACGACGTCATCCGCGCCGTCGTGATGACGCTCTGGCACCAGTACGGCGTGCGGTCGATCGCCGGTATCCGCTTCGGGTACCGCGGGCTTCTGCCGCAGTTCGGATACGATACCATCGATCTCGATCCGTCGTTCGTCGGCGAGATCCATCGCCGGGGGGGTACGATACTCGGTTCGTCACGCGGGGGCGGCGAAAAAATCGAAGAACTGGTCGACAGCATCGAACGGATGAACCTGTCGCTCTTTTTCACCATCGGCGGCGACGGAACCCAGCGGGGCGCCTGCCGCATCGCCGAAGAGATCGAACGGCGGCGGCTGAAAACCGCGGTGGTCGGCATCCCCAAGACCATCGACAACGACCTCAGTTTCATCCAGAAGTCGTTCGGCTTCGAAACCGCCGTCGGTAAAGCTGTCGAGGCGGTCGCCGGGGCCCATGTCGAAGCGCACGACGCGGTCAACGGAATCGGAATTGTCAAGGTCATGGGCCGCGAATCGGGCTTCATCGCCGCCCATACGGCCCTCGGCAACAACGACGTCAACTACGTGCTCATTCCAGAAGTCCCGTTCGACTTCGACGGCGAGCGGGGCTTGCTCAAGCATCTCAGGGAGCGTCTCGCGCGGCGTAACCATGCCGTGATCGTCATCGCGGAGGGCGCCGGACAGGAACACCTCGCCGCTTCGGCCCTGACCGACGCCTCGGGGAACAAAAAACCGGGAGACATCGGGATATTCCTCAAAGAACGGATCGCGGATTATTTTAAAGGTGAAGGGATCGAGGTCAATATCAAATATATCGACCCGAGCTATATTATCCGCAGCACGCCGTCAAACCCGAACGACTCGATTTACTGCACGCGCCTGGGGAACAATGCCGTACACGCGGCAATGGCCGGAAAAACCAAGGTGCTGATCAGCCTCATCAACAATACATTCGTCCATATACCCATGAACCTCGCGGTCTCGAAACGCAACCGCATCGACCCGGAGAGCCCGCTGTGGCGCGACGTGATCCAGGCGACCGGGCAGCCGGCGTTGCTGAAGAATTGACCGGTACCGCGTAGGGACGCGCGGCCGCGCGTCTCTACCGATTCATCCTTCTCACTTCACTCTTTCCGCCTTTTCCGCCCCCCCGTCCCACGACCTGATGAGTTTCCCGATGCGGTTCCAGCGGATTTTAAACGGCATTTGCCAGACGGGGACGTCCTTGTCGAGCGAAAAGTAAAGAATGAAGGCTTTCGCCTTGACGAAATTGCGGTTGAGGTATCCCCAGAA
>JAFGIW010000022.1 GCA_016929415.1 Chitinispirillaceae bacterium
CTTGCGAAACGGCGCGAGGAGGTGGCGACGACCAACGAGCGGTCGATGACGACATCGCCGATCCTTTTCAGGCGCTTGCCGATTTCGACGTCGGCACCGAGATTGACGTCAAGCGAGAAACCGCCGCTGCGGTGATACGCATGCCTCCACACCGCCATGTTCGCCCCGGAGATATGGTAATTGAATTTTCCGAAAAACAGCGCCGTCAGTTTAAGCCAGAACGGTCCGTCATGAAAGGTGAAAAGACCTCCGCAGGCAACGACCCCTCTGCGTGAGAGGGTGGAAACCAGCTTTGACAGCCATTCCACGCCCACGATCGTGTCGGCATCGGTGCAGGCGATTATTTCCCCTTCGGCGGCTTCGAAACCCTTTTTGACCGCACGGTTGTACCCCTTTACCGGCTCGGAGAGGACCCCGCACCCGTAGCGGCGTGCAATTCCGGAGGTGGCGTCGGTTGATGCATTGTCAACCACGATGATCTCATAATCGCCCCGATAATCCTGTCCGGAAAGCGCCGCGAGGCAAGCGGGAAGGAATCTTTCCTCGTTGTGGGCCGGTACGACGACACTGACGAACGGCAGATCATGGGACGGGGCCGCGGGGAAGCGCTCCAGCCCGTTGTCCGGCAGGCATCCCGGACAGCGATGCACGAATAATTTCCGCGCTTTCGACATTCCAAGCAGGGCCAGTGCAGAGCACAACGGGAAGATGAAAAAGAGCAGCCTGAAGGTGAAAAGCGATCCGAGCATTGCGCTATGGGAGATATTCCTGCTCATAAGCAGGCAGATGCTCTCGAAGACGCCGAATCCGCCCGGTGACTGACTTATCATACCGAGGGCGTGAGAAAAGAGATATAAATTGACGAATGCTGGAAACCGCCCGATTCCCGCTCCCGGTATCAGAAGAAAGAAGATCAGGGCCGAGCAGCTCCAGTCCGAAATTGCCACCGTAAGCAGCTTGAGGCCGATATCGCCCTGTGGAACAAAGGCCGGAAGTACTTTTCTAACACGGCCGCTCAGACATGCCGTAAGGTAAAGAATCGTGACGATCGAAGCGGCTACGGCAATGACGGCATAAACCGGCGAATGCAGTGTTGATTCACTGCAACCGGGGATGATAACCGACGCTATTCCCGAGAGGGAAAAAAGAAGGGAGAACCCTGCCCAGTAGGCAACGGTATATGCGGCGATCGCCCTGGCAACGACCGTTACCGATTCACCGCGCGCCAAATAGAAACGAAGCTTGACGGCGCTTCCGACGAAAGAGGAAAACGCCATGTTTGCGTTGATTGTGTCGCCGATAAAGGAGACGAATGCAATCTGACGATACGGCAGTCGGGAACCGGCAAGTCGCAATCCCAACGTATCGTAGCCGGTCATGACGAGATAGGTCACTACGACCAGTAAAACTGCAATGAAAAGACGCATCGGCGGGATGGCTACGATTTTCTCTTTGATTTCATGGAAGGGAGTGGTCTGAATGATGCTCCATATATAGCGACATGCAATCAAAGCGCATAACAAAACGAACATACCGAGTATTTTTTTAGTGGTTATTCGCAGACGGATCAATGATGTATCATCTAAAGTGTCGGTAATGATTTTCATAAATGCTGATTTTTGTTTCTGAGGAGTATAGATAGTCGGTCGTCGGTTACCGGTCGGCCTTCGTTTTGGCGGAAAAACAGTATAAAGGCTTTGCGAATGCCCTGAAATGCAAGTGCTGCGGCTCTCTTCCGGCTTCATACTGATACACTGCCGGAAATTAACACTTCATGACTCTACCAATTGAAGCGCCAGTCAACCGCCACCGTTGCCGCAGAGCATGACCTGTACTCCTGCTGTGCCTGCCTGAGTGCCGGCTCCTTTCTACGAAAGTAAACCATTGTTTGACGGGGAAACGCCCTGCGTGACCGCTATTTTTCGCACACTTCAGCTTCCACCCTTATTGCGACGAAACTTTTTCTGTTTTTCTGATACGTCACCACCAGCGGACAGCCTTTTTTGAGGTCATTGATGTAGATCTTGTTTCCTCCCCGGGTAATTTTTCCGACCACGAAAAACGACATCTCCTTCTTTCCTTTTCGTACGATGATGCTGTTGCTTTCACCGTCACATTGGATTGCGCTGCCGCTGAAAGTCAGCTGCTTGACGGCGGCGGCATCGAGTTGCGCTATCAGGACGACAAGCAGCAGTACATGGAATGCCGATTGTTTCATAGCTCCTCCTTTGGACAACAAGTTCATTAACATCCGGCCGACCGTTCTTCAGGCGTGAATCTCGTCTCTTTTAATGTTAAGTAAATTCCTGCAACGGCTCCTTACCTCAATTATTCCGGGGCACACAACCCGATCTGTGGAGCATGGCGAAAAACGACTCTTTGTCGGCAATCAGGAACCCGATCGTCATGAACAGGTTTTTCTGTTCAACCGTTACATTGGCGACAACAACCATGCATTGTTTTTCCGACGGGCCTTCACGGTTTCGCAGGTCCACGGTAAGTATCGTCTGTCCGCATACCCGTAAAAACGCCACACCTTCGGAGAGGTGCAGGTCATCAGCCCCGTCCAGACATTGTATTCCGAGAATCTCCCGAATGGTCAGGTTGAACAGGCTGTCGACTATGCTGATTTGAAGCGTCTGTTGTTCCCCGGCCGGATAAGCCGGGTTAAACGGGATGAAAGAAGTATCCGGTTGCGTGATGATCATACCAAACTCCTCGATATTGGTTGTCGTCTGAAAGACTCTTTTTCCACGTATCGTCTATTGTTGAATACACGCGACCCGATGCAGGTGCTATTGTCCCAATTCATTAATACGCCCCGAAGCAACCCGATCGGGCATTGACAGTATCTTCCACTCCACCCGGCGGTTCAACTCGTGACACGACTCATTGCCGCAGTAGGCATTGACGGGTCGTTCCTTTCCGTACGATGTAATTTCGATGCGGGACTGCGGGATGCCGTACGCCACCAGCCACTGTTTGACGGACCGGGAACGTTGTTCACCGAGGCCCATGTTGTACTCGCTCGATCCGCGTTCATCGCAATGACCTTCGGCCTGCAGCCGGATTGCCGATTGGTTCGCGAGATAGGGTGCTATGCGCTCAAGCGCGCGTATCGCATCGGAACGTAGTACCGACTGATTGTAATCGAAATAAATAGTTGACAGAAGATCGTTAAGGCGGACGGCGGGGGCTTTATCCGAAACAGTCTCGACCTTTTTCTGCGGGAACTTATCCCTGGTATCCGATAAAAGCTGTTCGCTTTTCGTCACCTTTTTCGAGCAGCCGGCAAGGGCCATCACGATAACGAGTGAAAGAAATGTGCAGTTGCAGCGTGACATACATCCTCCTTTTCGAGGTGATTGTTGGTTATTTACCCATTGGTTTCCATTTGCCGCCGCGATGAAATTCCGCATCCGGCAACAGTACCGCGGCGGACTCGCCGCTTTCGTTAGGATTTCCGGCGCACTCTTCACAAAAAATTTTATCCGCATGATTCGTCGTACCGGCAAGCCGGTAGGTTATTTTTATTACCTGTCCTTCTTCAAGTTCCGCGAGGGAATTAATACCGCTGAAAACAGTCGCGGCGTCGGAGAAGATTTTAATTTCCATTTGACCGTTCTTCAGCATCAACGTATTGTCGATGAGATCGACGACGGTAACCGTACCGCTGATCTCTTCTTGCATCACATCGGATGAATCCGTACCGGCACATGCAAGGGATGTGGAAGAAATCATGCATACCGCTACTATTGATATAAGATAACGGCGATTAACCTCTCTATCACTCATGCGGTATAATTTCTTCATACAGGCAATACTCCGCCAAGGCAGAAAGCAAAGTGCGTGCCTGTTTTCAGCTGCTCGAATTGGTCGTTTTTAAGGCAGTTGAAGTGCCGTCAGTCGAGACAGTATACGAATTGGGGAGGTTAATGCACCAAAACGTCAACCATTGTCGGGTGAATTTTTCGTAAGACCGAATTTTTCCGCCCGATACTGGAACGTGCGATAGGTCATGCCGAGCAGTTTCGCCGCGTCGGCCATAACGCCGTTGCTCCGCTGAAGCGCCTGTTCGAGAAGCGCCTGTTCCCAGGCTTCGAATACGATACCGCCCGACGGAAGGTCGATTGCAGCGGCACGATTCCCGGCAGGCGATCCGATCTCCGCGGGGAGATCGTTAACGGTGATGGTGTCGCCGGAGGATAAGACAAGCAGTCGTTCGATGACCGCCTCAAGTTCGCGCACATTGCCGGGCCACGCATAGGTCTGGAGGCATTGAAGCGCCGGCGGTTCGATGCTTTTCTTTTTTCCCCGGCGCAAAAGGAACAGGTCGATAAGCGGGACGATGTCCCTGCGGCGTTGACGCAATGGAGGCAGTGCTATGGGGATGATGTTGAGCCGGTAGAAAAGGTCTTCACGGAAGGTCTCTTTGCGGACGCACTCCTCGAGGTTTTTATTGGTGGCCGCGATAAAACGGACATCGATCGGTACGGTGGCGGTGGCCCCAAGGCGCCGTATCTCCTTTTCCTGGATCACCCGCAGCAGTTTTGCCTGCAGAGGGAGCGACATATCGGCGACTTCGTCAAGGAACACGGTACTGCCGTCCGCGGCCTCAAGAATGCCCTCTTTCCGCGTTATCGCACCGGTAAATGCCCCCCTTTCATACCCGAACAGCTCCGATTCCAGCAGGGTGTCGGGAAATGCCGCGCAATTGATGCACTGTATGGGCCGATCTTTGCGCGCGCTGATATAATGTATCAGTTGAGCTATACGTTCCTTGCCGGTCCCTGATTCGCCCCGGACGAGTATTGTCGCATCGCTCATCGCCACTTTTTCGGCTGTGGTAATGATGGAGCGCATCTCCTCAGATTCGGCGACAATTCCCTGTCGCGCCTGTTGCTGCAAACAGTCGCCGAGTTGCCGGACGGATGTCCGAAGATGGTATTTCTCCACTGCCCGCCGGACAACAAGAAGAAGTTCGTCGTGTTCCACCGGTTTGGTCAGATAGTCATATGCCCCCATTTTCATCGCTTTGACTGCGGTGTCAACGTTGCCGAAAGCGGTCATGACGATTATTTCCGGGTGCTGCACCTGATCGAAGTCGACGGCAGCCAACAGATCGAGCCCGCTTTTGCCGGGCATTTTCAGGTCGGTGAGTACCAGATCTATTCCACCGTTCGAGAGAACGGCGAGCGCCGCATCCACGCTCTCCGCATCCGTTACATTATAGCCTTCTTCGGAAAGGATTTTTACAATCAGTTTTCTTTGATGGGTGTCGTCATCGACGATCAATATTCTCTTCAATTTTCCTCCCGGGCAGCCGGATGATGAAAACGGCGCCTCCATCAGTATGATTCTCGGCGCGTATCGTACCGCCATGCTCCTCGACGATCCTCCGTGCAAGCGTCAGCCCCAGTCCAGTCCCGCCCGACCGCATCGATACATAGGGCTCGAAAATCTTCTCGTATTGCTCCGGGTCGATACCCGGTCCGGTATCCCGGACGATAATGACGGTCGCGTCCTCTTCGCACGCGCCTTCAAGAATAATTCTTCCACCCGTACGGGAAATCTCGATTGCATTGGTCAGCAGGTTGAGCAGAACGAGGCGCATCTGCTCGATGTCGGCGGAGCAGCGAAGGCCTTCCTGTATACTGACGGAAAAGACGATTTCCTTTGTCCGGAGTTGCTGCGTGATGATCATCTCGATCTGGCCGACGAGATCCCGGAGAAGAAACGACGAAATTTTCAGTTTCAACGGTTTGCCGATCGCAAGAAAATCATTGACCATGTTGTTAAGGTAGCGCACCTGTGCTTTCAGGTCGTCGATGAGACCGAAATACTCGGCATGAAGCCGCTCGTCCGGGGGTTTGAACTTACCGGCGAGCCTCCCCGCAGTGAGATTTATAAAATTAAGCGGATTGCGAATCTCATGGGCGAGGACGGCGGCGGTTTCGGAGAGAATGACGTGGCGCTCCATGGTGCGTATTCGCTCTTCATGGGCACGCAGCTCCGCCAGTTTTTTCGCCATAATGTTGAATGCATTCGAGAGTTCGGCATACTCGTCCCTGCCGCTTACCGGGACCGCGGCATCGAAATCGCCGTTCGCCACCCGCCGCGCCGCCACGACCAGGGCCTGCAGCGGCTGCATCAGCCTTCTTAACATATACCATGAGACAAACGCAACAGACAGAAACAGCATCAGGGTGATCAGGGTGTTCCGATGCAGGAGTTGAAAAAACGGTTCATTAACGTCATTGATGATAATCGATGCGAGTACCTGGCCGATGACGTTCTGGTTTTTGACGATGGGGATCGTCATGTCGTACCGCTTCACCGCGTTCTCGTCGTGAATGGCGCCCGTAAGAAAAGCGCCGCTCGTGATTTCAGCCTGCTTTCTGCCTATTTTGCGCTTATCACTGCTTGCGACTATTTCACCCTCGACATTGACAATGGATATTTCGTCGAGGGCCGCGTGCTGATGCACCGCATCGGTGATAAAACGGATAAGGGCCGTACGGTCGCGGTCTTTCTCGGAGGCGAGCCGTTGTGTCGCGAAGTGAACGACCTTGGATATGTTTTTCATATCCGAACCGATTTCAGCCCTCTGTATTTTCTGCACCTGATACGTAAGCATGGTCCTGATCCCTAACGCCATGGCGAACAGGAGTGCGAACAGGAGAAGAATTTTTGTTTGAAAACGCATAATCGCAACAATGGGCTCCGGATGCTGCCCTCAACATTTGATGGTTGAAAATAGTTTTTATTGACCTAAAAAGACAGTTTTTTCAAGTCATTGAAATCGAACAGGGCTGATTTTATTTTGTTAATGAAGTTACCCCCGATGGAGAAAACCGTATCCTATGTTCCGCATCTACAGAATTTTCGATGATACCACCTCCCGCAACAAAAAAGCGATCAGGCAGGTACAGGCGATCCTTCGAAAGCAGTTTCCGCTTCTTCAGCCCAGGGAGATTGACGATCTGCCGCTCAAGCTTCGCGATCCGCTGAAGTCGCGTTTGAGGACCTTCATTTTCGTCTCGGAAACCAACAAGGAAAAAATCAACGGGTTCGCCATAATGAACCATGCCACCGACCTCGATTTCTGTTATCTCGATTTTCTTTCGGCCGCGTTCGGTAAAACCGGCAGGGGGGTGGGGGGAATTCTCTATGAACAGGTGCGCAGAGAGGCAAAGGCGCTCGGTGTGCACGGCCTGTATTATGAATGTCTCCCCGACGATCCCCGCCTATCCCCCGATCCGGAAATTCTCAAGCAGAATACGGCGCGGCTCAGATTTTACGAGCGATACGGCGCGCGGCCCATCGTCAACACCGCCTACGAGACGCCGGTGCGGGAGGGACAGACCAACCCCCCGTATCTCGTTTTTGACGATCTGGACAGCGGCATACTGCCGCCACGGGACCGGACGAAGGCGGTCGTCCGGGCGATTCTTGAACGTAAATATGGCGCGGTCTGTTCGCTTGCGTATATCGAAACGGTCGTTGAATCCATCCGTGACGATCCTGCGCAGATCCGTCCGTTCAAGTACCGGAAAAAAAGCGCCGCCGCCGTTGCGGTCATTTCCCGCACCGACAGGATACCGCTCATCGTAAGCGAGGGGCATGCCATCCACCATGTCCACGACCGGGGGTACGTCGAATCGCCGGTCCGTATCAATTCGATCCTGCGTGAAATTGAACCAACGGGAATATTCCACCGTGATCGAACGTCCGTGTTCGGCGAAAAGCATATCCTGGGGGTTCACGACGCCGGGTATGTCAACTACTTCAAGCAATTATGCAGAAATATCAGGCCCGACGAAGCGATCTATCCATATGTATTTCCGGTGCGCAATGCTGCGAAAAAACCGAAGATCCTGTCGGTCCGGGCCGGATACTACTGCATCGACACCTTTACGCCCCTGACTTCCAACGCCTTCGAAGCGGCGCGCAGGGCGGTCGACTGCGCCTTGACGGCGGCAAATTTCGTCCTTTCCGGCCACCTCGCGGCGTACGCGCTGGTCCGGCCGCCCGGCCATCATGCCGAAAAATCGGTTTTCGGAGGGTTCTGTTACTTCAATTCGACCGCCATCGCCGCAAACTTTCTGAGTGCCTTCGGCCGGGTTGCCGTTCTCGACATCGACCATCATCACGGAAACGGCCAGCAGGACATCTTCTATCATCGTAATGACGTGCTGACCGTGTCCATTCACGGACATCCCAACGTCACCTATCCGTATTTCAGCGGCTTCTGCGAAGAACGCGGCGTTTCGCGGGGATACGGCTACAACCTCAACATTCCTCTGCCCGAAGGTATCAACGGATCCCGGTATGCCGATGCACTCTCTTCAGCGTTGAAACGGATCAGGGAATTCCGTCCATCGTTCCTGGTCATTGCCTTCGGCCTTGACACGGCAAAAAACGATCCCACGGGCTCCTGGCTGCTCACGGGAGCCGACTTCGAACGAAACGGCACGTTGATCGGCGGATTAAAGATGAAAACACTCGTGGTCCAGGAGGGCGGTTACGACAACCGGTCGATCGGGCATAATGCCGCCAGGTTTTTCAGGGGGTTGTGGAATCGGGCGGTATGAAACCGTCCGAAGGCGAAACAGGCGCTCTCGTCGTCCTCGACCATTAGAATATGGATGGCTCTTACTGCTTTCTTATTTATGGTAGAGAAAAATACTACTAGCCCGGATTATTCATAAATTTTCGTAGCGAGGCGCTGCAATGCCCGTCGGATCGGACTTCCCGCAGCGAGGCGCGCCACAGGAATACTGGTAAGTATTTCGCGGATGCGACGAGTGAGGACGGCCCGAGATGACAGGCAGTCCTGCGCCGCAGTAGAAATGTTTATGAATAATCCGGGCTAAATGGGTACCTTGTATAACCTTTATTAAGAATAATTCGGGTTAAACGCACGGGTACTGTGCATCGATACTCCGATCTTGGTGTGCCGTAGGGGAGAACTTCCGTTTCTCCTGCGGCATGATGTATGATCGGCAACATGAATGGCGAATACCCGTCTCCCGCGATTATCCCGGTTACCGAAATAAACCTTGATCTGGCAGGGGTGCCGTAAAGCATTTTCATAGTGGAATTCGATAATCGACCTGAACGGACCGACGGTCATGAGCAAGAAACCGCATAACTACAATAGGGGGGTTGGCGGTGTTGACGTTCTGGATGCAAATACCCTGCAACCGATCAACATGCGTTACCCGGTTCCCGCGTCGGAGCGCACGAAAGCCCGTTGTGCGGTCAAACAGGACATTCCGTTTTTTCAATAACCTCCGGTAAGGGGAAACACATGCGGATAATCACACCATCACGGTTCAAACGTATTGTCATCGTTTCATACCGTTTGCCCTTCAGCATAGTTGTCAAAGGCGGCAAAAAAACGATACGGCGGAATCAGGGCGGTCTTGTCTCCGCAATCGCTGCGCTTTCCGAAAAGATGACCGACGCCGGCTCGACGGAGCTCTTTAAAAAAATCGTATGGGTAGGAAAAAGTAGCAAGAAATTACAAACTGTAAATGCACGAAGAATCGCATCCGCCAAGGGGCTTTCCGACAAACCCGTTTCCGGCGTAGCAAACATCAGTAACGGGCCGGTTTCCCATCCGTACGCCGAAAACACCATCTATCAACTGGTTCCCGTCGCAATCAAACGCAGCATTGACGAAAAATATTACGGCGGTTTCTGCAATGATTGTATCTGGCCTCTCTTCCATTACTTTCCCTCGCTCGCGGTGCATGACGAAAGCTACTTCGAAAATTATATTCATGCGAATAAACTCTTCGCCGAAAAGCTGAAGACGATGGTGCGGCCCGATGACTTCATCTGGGTGCACGATTATCATTTGTTCCTTCTTCCCGGATTCATCCGTGAGGCATTCCCGGCGGCAACCATCGGCTTTTTCCTGCACATTCCTTTTCCGTCTTTCGAAATTTTTCGCATCATGCCCAAACACTGGCGCAATTCCATTCTCAGGGGCATGCTCGGCGCGGATTTGATCGGGTTCCATACCAATGATTACAGCCAATATTTTTTGCGAAGCGTCTCCCGGCTTCTGGGACTTGAAACAACAATGAACAGCGTAACGGCGGACGGCCGTTTCGTGAAGGTTGATGCTTTTCCCATCGGGATTGATTATGACAAGTTTAACGGTGCGGCCATGAATTCCAGGGAGGTTAAAGAGGAAGAGCAGAAGATTCTTTCCACCCTGCAAAATAAAAAACTGATTTTTTCCGTCGACCGTCTCGATTATACCAAAGGACTGGTCAACCGTATCGAAGCTTTTGAATATTTTCTTGAAACTCATCCCCAGTGGATGGAGAAAATCGTTTTCAACATGGTCGTAATACCCTCACGAGACTCCATCCCGCAATACCGGAACATGAAACGGGAAATCGAAGCGATTGTCGGCAAGATCAACGGCAAATATGCCACGATGGCGTGGAGACCGATCATTTATCAATACAAATCGCTTTCATTCAACGAACTGGTGGCGCATTACAATGTCAGCCATGTCGGCCTCATCACCCCTATTCGCGACGGAATGAATCTTGTCGCAAAGGAATATGTTGCCTGCCAGGTAACCGGAAAAGGTGTTTTAATACTGAGCGAAATGGCAGGGGCATCATCGGAATTAAGCGAGGCGATTCTCATTAACCCGACCAATAAGCAGGAAATTGCAACCGCGATAAACAAAGCGCTGACCATGTCCCTGATACACCGCACCGTCCTCTTGACCCGCATGCAGAAACACATAAAGAATTATACGGTTTTTTCCTGGGCGAAAGAAATTCTTGCCGGCGTAGAGGCCGTTAAAAAAGAACAGGAGATCAGAAGAGTGAATATTATGACGCCGGCAATCGAATCGGCAATCATGACCAAATTTACCAATGCATCACGACGCGCGATTTTCCTTGATTATGACGGTACGCTGGTTCCTTTTTCCAACATTCCCGAACTGGCAACACCGGACACCCCGACGATCAAACAGCTGAAGGCCCTCGCAATCAATCCTACCAATTCCGTCGTGCTGATAAGCGGTCGCGATAAAAACTTTCTTGAAGAGTGGTTCGGAACGTTAAACATACATCTCATTGCCGAACACGGAGCATTTCAAAAGTCGCCCGGCGGGGATTGGTTGTGCAACATTGATCCGGATCAATCATGGAAATCCACCTTTGCCCCCATTTTTCAGCGATATACCGACCATTGCAACGGCTCATTTATCGAAGAAAAATTTTCTTCGCTGGCATGGCATTACCGAAACTCACCGGCGGAAACGGGACAGCTTTACGCCAAGGAACTCAAGGAAGAGATCAGAGCGCTGGTGGCGCATGAAAATAAATTGCATGTACTTGAAGGCAACATGGTCATTGAGCTGAAAAAAACCGGCTATGATAAAGGAATTGCCGCTCTCAAATTCGTTTCCGACCATATATTCGATTTTATATTCGCCATCGGTGATGACCGGACTGATGAGGATATCTTTCGCTCCCTTCCTCCGAATGCCATAACAATAAAAATCGGCATAACCTCATCTATCGCAAAATATAATCTCGCTACCCAGAATGATGTGTCGCGAATTATCGAACGGTTCATCGAAAAAAATCACAGTATCTCCGAAAAAAGCCGCCAAAACGTTTCACCGGACGGAACCGCCCGGTAATTGAAGCTTCCGCCGATACTATTCCGGTGAAATCGCATCATCAATAAAACAGAACAACGATTCAGCGGAAAAAGATATATATATCTTTTCTCCGACCGAGGGATGAGTAGTTGCATCGGCAATAAGTGTTATAACGTTTCCCTCCCACGTTGCGAAAACGATCGTTTCCCTCCCTATGCGCTCATAACCGGTAACGGTTGCCGCAAGGCTGTCCGGATAATCCGCAGTACAAAGATGCAGGTGCTCCGGACGAATACCGAGATATCCCCGCCTGCTTCCCTGTGTTCCTAAAGGTCGTACGTTCCCGGAGGAACAGGTAACTACTCTGTCGGCAACGTGCAGCCGTGCGGACCGATCATCGATCTCTGCCGTTACCGGGAGCAAATTCATCGGCGGCGTTCCGATAAATGAGGCGACAAATGCATTGACCGGTTGTTGGCAAAGTTCATCGGGAGTACCGATCTGTTCGATTTTACCATTGCGCATAACGGCGATCCGGTCGCCGAGCGTCATCGCCTCAACCTGATCGTGCGTCACATAAACGGTGGTAATACCTAGGCGGTTCTGCAGCACCTTGAGATGATTCCGCGTTACCGACCGGAGCTGTGCGTCGAGATTCGAGAGCGGTTCATCGAGAAGAAAGAGTTCCGGCTCACGAACCAGCGCCCGCGCAATGGCTACCCGTTGCCGCTGTCCACCGGAAAGCTCCGCCGGTTTCGCCGCCAGCACATTGCCGATCTGCAGCATCGTTGCACCAGCCTCCACTCTGCGCCGGATTTCCACTTTATCGATACGGCGAATTTTAAGCGGAAAGGCGATATTCTGAGCCACCGTCATATGCGGGTAGAGTGCATAACTCTGAAAAACCATGGCGATATTACGTTCGCGGGGAGAAAGAACGCGACGCTCCGCCGCACTGAAAAGCACCTTCGAGTCGAGTCTGATTTCCCCGCTGTCCGGTAGTTCGAGACCGGCAATCGAATTGAGCAGTGTCGATTTTCCACATCCCGACGGGCCGAGCAGAATAAAAAATTCTTCGGGCTCCACGGTCAGCGATACGCCGGCAAGTGCGGCGACCGTCCTATCTGTCAATCGATATGATTTGGAAATATCGGTTACTGTCAATCGCTTCATCCTTTGATCGCTCCCCGTGTCAATCCCTGCATGATATGCCGCTGAAAAAGAAGCGCCATAAGTATCACCGGCAGGGTGGTGATCACCGATGCCGCCATGATGACGCCCCATGGTAGTTCACCGTGCAGTCCCTGAAAAAGGGCAATGCCGACCGGTACCGTGCGTGCAGCATGGTCATTGGTCAAAATCAGCGCAAACATGAACTCGTTGAAGGTGAAAATAAAGGCCAGCAGCAGTGTCGAAAAAAGTCCGGGCGCCGCAAGAGGGAAAACAATTGTGACAAGTGTGCGCAACGGTGAACAGCCGTCAATAAAGGCTGCGCGGTCGAGTTCCTGTGGAATTTGCGAGAAATAACTGATAAGAATCCAGAAGGTAAGCGGCATGATCCAGGCGATGTAGGGCAGAATAAGTCCAAGCCAGGTATTGACCATCCCGGCCGCGGCAATGATGCGGTAGAGGTATCCTGCGATACAGATCTGGGGAAACATCGAAAGGGAAAGAATCATTAGCAGAACGGCGGTGCGGCCTTTGAACGGAAAACGGGTCGCCACATAGGCACCGCCCGATGCGATTATCGTTGTGATACCGGCACTTGCAATGGAGATGGCGAGACTGTTGATGCAGTACCGCACAAAGTGAAGCGACGGTGTCGTCAGGATTTCCCTGAAATGCCGCGTCGTCATGACATAATTGTTCCCGAGAAAATCGGGCCGTTGACTCAATGCCGTCAGGAGCATGAATATTACCGGTGCAAGCAGAAAAAAGAGCGCCCCGCAAAAACCGGCTGCATAAAGCAGCCTCTGTAAACGCCGCTCGCCTGCGGTCGAAAGTACAAACATGGCCGTCCTTCGCTTCATCGCATACTGCTTCCGAATCGCCCGATACGTACCACCAGCAGGGCGACCAGAAGTGCTATAAGGAAAATAAGTGTTGATATTGCCGAACCGTACCCGAAATCCCCGCCGACGAAATAGGTATAGCCGAGGAGAGACAGCGATGACGTTGCACCACCCGGCCCCCCGGAGGTAAGAATGTAGATCAGATCGAAAATCCGCAATGCGTCAATTGTGCGGAAGAGTATCGCCACAATCATCACCGGGCGCAGCAGCGGCAGCGTTATTGCGACAAATCGGCGGATAAACGAGGCGCCGTCAACCTCCGCCTGCCGGTAAAGATGTTCAGGAATCGCCGAAAGACCGGCAAGCAGTATGATTGCGACAAAGGGTACTGTTTTCCATAGGTCGGCAATGACTATTGCCAGGAATGCGCCGGTACTGCTCCCCAGCCAGTTGACCGCCGGCGCACCGGTTAATTTGACCAAATAATTGGCCGGCCCCCAGTTGTAACTGTAAATAAGTTCCCATACGCGGCCCGCAATGGCGGCCGGTATCGCCCATGGAATGAGCACCAGTGCGCGCAGCATTCCCCGCAGCGGCGACTGCACCTGCATCAGGAGGGCCAGCAGCAGCCCGCACGCAAGTTCGAGTGGTACCGACACGGCGATGAAAAGCAGGGTGAAACGAAGCGAATGAAACAATGCCGGATCTTGGACAAGGCGGGCATAATTGGCCAGCCCCGCCCAGCGGCGCGGCATGAAGGTGACATCCTGCATGCACCCGTTGACAAAAGTGCATAATGCCGGCATGAGAATCAGCGCAACCGGCAACAGCAGCGCCGGCATAAGCAACACCGCCAACCACACGGTATCCGATGACGCTCTGCTTATTCTTTTCCCCATGTTGCGACAATCACCATGTTAATGCTGTTTTCGCGTTGAATACCGTTCAACGATTACCCGGAGCTCCTTTTCGCACTTGTTCAAAGCCTCATCAACCGGCACGGTCCCCGTCAGGGCGGCATTGAGCCAGCGCTGCAGCACGCTCGACAGATAGGAATACCAGGGGACGTTCGGACGGGAAACCGCATGAGAAAAAACGTCGTGCAGGGTAACCAGGTGCGGCAGCCGCTCCATTATCGTACTATCCCCGTAAATATCGGTACGGCCCGGATTCCATCCCGCTTCGAGCGCCGACGCTTTCTGCACTTCATACGAAAGCAGATAGGCAATAAGGGCGAATGCGCGTTCCTTCTGCCGTGAAAAACGGGAGAGACCGATATGCCATCCGCCAAGAGTCGCCGCCGAAGTTCCTCCAACGAAGCGGGGCAGCACCGCAATACCGGTCTTTCCCTTCACCGGAGAGTCATCGGCCTGATGCAGCGAATATGCATAGGGCCAGTTGCGTTCGAAAAGCGCTGCGCCCTTTTGAAACGAAAAACGCACTTCCTCTTCCTTCATATCGGTGCCGGTATTGACCGGGGATATTTTTTCACTATGAACCAAGCCGTGCATGAAGGCAAGCGCCGAACGGTTCCGATCGGTGGCGACAATCGGCAATGAATCGGCAATGGTGATGCCTCCGCCGTTCGATCCGGCGAACTCCAGGAAGGTGCACACCAGCCCTTCGTACTGCGCCCCCTGCCAGACAAAACCGGTCAGTTCGTTACCTTCCTGCGACTCTCCCCTGATAATCGTATGCGCCATGGCAACCAGTTCATCCCACAGCTCCGGCGGTTTGGCAAAACCGTACTTCTCAAGGAGGTCTTTACGATAATAGAGCAGCCCTGCGTCAACGTACACCGGCAGCGCAAGAAGCGTTCCGTTGTACGTTGCAGCGGTACGGATCACCGGTTCGAAGAAAACGTTGATCGAAAGCGGACTGCCTTCGAGAAAGGGAGCAAGCGGTTCAAGCCACTCCGATGCGGCAAATTGCGCAATCCAGGCGACATCCATAAGAAAGAGATCGGGCGTCGATCGCGACGCCCGCAACGCAGTCACCAGGTTCTGCCGCCGCTGATCGGTATCGGTCGGCTGCCTGAGCAGCTCAACCGGAATACCCGATTGCTCTTCGAACCTTTGAATGGTCTTCTCCCAGAAATCGATCTCCGCCGGAGCGCCGCCGACGGCGAACACGACCGACGCTTCTTTTTTCGAACAACCGGCGGCAATAATTCCTGCAACAGCGCAGATGAACATGAGAAGAAATTCCGGGACATATCGATTCATGGGGTTCCCCCGTTATTGAGGATAAACTTTTTTAACTAAAATGTACTTCATCGGACGCGGAGATCAAAAAAGTATTACAGCTGCAGCCGACCGAAGAGATGACGAGCCAAAAATGTTTTTCAGTATGCGAGGCGGAGGGGAGATTGAAACGGAGGTGTAGAGACAGTCCCCCAAGCCTCCAGGTCTCTTTTCGATCGTTCCCGGCGAAAATAAAATAATAGTATATTTAAAACCTGACAATTAAGTATTTTTTATCATGGTCGAACGTTTCATCCGTTTTCTGCTGGCCCGTCGATGGGTGATATTAATTGCCGTACTCGCTTCGGTTCTTGTGTGCGGTTATTACATCACCACGATACGGATCGATAACGACACTTTCAAAGCTGTCCCTGCGAACATCAAGCCGCGGCTTGATTATGAAAAGTTGAAAAAGGACTTTCCCGCCCCGTTTAACATTCTTTTTCTTGCGGAGTTTTACTCCGGAACGCTTTCCGAAAAGGTCGATTCGCTCCGCTCGTGGTCGCGCCGGTTCAAAGGGCTCCCGGGAATAGCCGGCGTTTCTGACCTGACAACCCTGCAGGTCCCCGTACGCAGCGGTTTTCTCGGCATCGGCAGCAGATTCATCGTGCCCCCGTCCGCCGCGATCGACGAAGCGGCGGTCCGCAAGCTGACCGCGGAAAATGAAGAGTTCAGCGGCATCTTCATTTCCCGGGATGAAACATTGCTTGGCATGGTGATCGCTCTCGACTGGAACGCGGACCGCACGGCGATTCTCACCGCCATGCTTTCCGAGGTTAAACGTCTCAATTCCGGCACACATCTGAAAACGTACCTTACGAGCGAAGGCGCCGTCTCCTATTTTATCGACCGATCTATGAAACGCGATTTCCGCCTGCTTCTACCCGTCTGCTTCCTCATCATCTTCCTTCTTCTTTACCGTGTCTTCCGCAGGCTGCTTCATGTCTGCGCGTCGCTCTGCGCGGTCGCCGTCGCGCTTATCTGGACATTCGGGCTGTTCGGCCTTCTCAAGATCCCTTTCTCAATTGTAACATCCATCATTCCGGTCATCATTTTTCCCATCGGCGTCGCCGACGCCATCCACCTGCTGCGGGTCTATACCGGCGAACGGGACCGGAGGGGCGACATTGCGGCGGCGCTCACTTCAACCTACCGCGCACTGCTCCTGCCCTGTTTTCTAGCGGCATTGACAACCTCCTTGGGCTTCGCGTCATTTACTTTATCAAGCATTTCATGGAACCGCACCTTCGGTATCTTCACCGGTATTGCCGTGATACTCTGCTATGTCTTCAACGTGATACTCCTGCCGCTCTTTCTCTCGTTTGAAAAAATCAACGCACATGTCGCTCTCCGGCGGGCAACAAGGGAAGAACGGCTTCTCGACAGGTTCTGGGATTTCTTCATCTCCGCCACGCTGCGTTCGAAACGATGGCTGTTCCTGCTCCCCGTTCTGATCGCCCTGCTTGTCGCCGGATCGATGAGCGTCCGCATCGAGAACAACTTCATGATGATGCTCCCCCCGCACAACATGCTCCGTCAATCAGACGCATTTATTTCACGGCATTTCGGGGGCACCCGTTTCTTCTCCGTCGTTCTGGAAAATCGTGAAGGAACGATCACCTCCGCAGATGAGTGGAAGCGCATCGACTCGCTCACTGCATTTCTTAAGAAGCAGTATGGCGTCGGCAATGTCACGTCGCTTTTACCCCTTATCAATAGGGTCAGCGTCATGCTCTCGAAGCAGGACATCTCCTCCGCCGCGGTTTCGCTGATGACCAGCGCCGGCGGTCTTTTCGGCAAATCATACGGCGCGTTCATCGCCAATTTCCTCTCCCGCGACCGCACGCGCGCGCGTCTGCAGGTACTCTGCCGCAACGACCGTACGGTGAAAACGCTGGAGATCGCCGGCCGCATCGAACACTACGTAAAAGAGCATCTGCCCGAGTACAACGTCCTGGTGAGCGGCCCGGCGATCCTCAGCGAAGCGATGAGCGCCGTACTTGTCAAGACACTCATCATCAGCCTGATTACCACGATCATTACCGTTTTCCTGTCGCTGGTCTTTTTTTTCCGTTCCCTTCGTATCGGCATCTATTGCATCACTCCAATCATCCTGCTGACGGCGTTTATTTATGCGATGCTGGGAATCTGCCGTATCACCATCAATCTGGTTACCGTCGTCATTATGAACGTCTGTATCGGCATCGGCATCGATTACGCGATACACTTCGTCTCGGGATACCGTCTTGCACGGCAGACATCGCCCGATGCCGTCACGGCCCTCCTTGCCGCCATCCGTCAGAAAGGCACGCCGATCCTTTTCAACGCGTTTGTCGTGGGCATCGGCTTCTGCGTTCTGGCCTTCTCCAGCTTTCCGCCCATCCGCGATTTCGGGCTCATGGTTTTTCTGTCGGTGTTCTTCGCCGCCGTCTTCTGCATTGTCATACTGACGCTGCTGATCGACAAATTCGGCCTCTCCGACTCACCGGCTAAAAAGAAGATTCATTAAAAAGACGATAATGGGTTCACGTTGCACAGGTGCTGCGTTTATGCAATTCCTTAACCGCTATCGCGCCATGGCCGGGCATCACCAAGTAGATTCTTAACCCGAACCGCATCCGCCGATCATGCACGCCGGCAGGAATCTCCCCATCCGCTTTTTTGGAACACCGCACAATTTTTCAGGCGGCCGCGGGGTCCTATGCTCAATCGGAGAGAATAAAAGAGGAATAGATTGACGCCCTCCCGACCACCTTGTATATTAAAAAAGTTATTCATAAATTCATCGATGTTTAAAAACCTTCTATTCGGATCGAAGTTGTCCTTTTGAAACGTTTTATTCATACTTTAAATTTACTGATGTTGATTATATAAAGCCGGCAAATCATTAACGGTAAAAAAGTACACAGGTGATTTATTTAACTTATTTAAAGGAGGCGCTTTTATGCTCACAAACAAAATAGCAGCGACGGGTATGATGCTTGCCATTATAGGTGGAGTATTCGCTCAGCAGAAAGCGGCGGTTCCCGCCACGGCGAAAACAACACCGGCAACTGCGGTCGCGAAAACCGATACGGCAAAAAAACAGCCCGCCACACCGGCTAAGCCCGCCGCCACAAAACAAACACCGGCAACCGCGGTAGCTAAAACC
>JAFGIW010000186.1 GCA_016929415.1 Chitinispirillaceae bacterium
ATCTCATGGGGCTGAAACCGGCTGCTTTTTATAAAACCGGCTGAAATAAATCGAAAAAACTCTTTTCCCGATGCGCGGAAAGTAAGTCATATGGCTTCAACCCTTCAATCATTTCATCCCCATTTTGTCTGTTCCGCTTCTCCTTCAGGCAAACGCTTAAATAGACAACTTGTTGTATTTAAATGAGTTACAAAACACAACCATTCCTCGGCCGGCCGATGCCTTAAATAAGAATCACGCCCAGAACGGGAGATACCTTGCGTATTTCCGTGACATCTATTTCATAGTATGGTTTCCAATTTCCTCAGCATTTCCGCCGCCCCGATATCCATCTTCGAAAACGCAAACCATTTTTTGCCTAGATCCTTTAGGGAAGCGCCGAAATGATAGACGATAGTTCCGTCAATAATGATAAACCGGTCATGGGCGTTCTTGAATTCTTTTATCTCCACCGGTGGATATTGTTCATTGAACTTTTTTATATCCAGCGCCAAGTGCTTCGATATTTCCCTCGTCAGTATAGTCACTTTGATTTTATCAGCACGTTTCATGAGGTGCGTAAGGACCGTGTCGTCGATATAATTGTCAATGATTATGATGGATGCTTTAGCGTTTCTAAAAATGTCGGACACAAACCGATATGCATCGAAAATCTGCCCGTTGAAAAAAATTCCCTGCTTCGGTTTGATTCCCTTCGCTTCTATGGCATTAAAAACTTTTTTAAACTTTTCATCGGTTTCAAGCTTGTGTTCAAGCTGTTTGCGCTCAACAGTATCGAGCCGCTGGAAAATCTGAGCGTTCGAAACGATAAATTTTCTCATGGCGACGAATGCGTTGATGATTTGAATGCTTGTTCTAATGGCTGTTTCGCTCCGCAGAACCGCCGAAAGCATGGCAACGCCCTGTTCGGTGAAGGCGTAGGGAAGATATTTGCGATGCATACCGCGCTTACTGTTTAAGGTCACGATTTGTGACCTTAAAGAATCGGCCTTTTCTAAGATCACAATTTGTGATCTTAAATATTCATACTCTTCCGAAGTCAGTTGGAACATGAATTCCAAAGGAAATCGTTCATAATTGCGCTTAACCGCCTGGTTCAATGCTCGTATCTGCACGCCATACAAAACTGACAGATCGCTGTCGAGTATAACCTGAACGCCACGAACAGAATGGATTTTGTTTTGAATTTGATTGATTTGGATTAGTTTTTTTTCGCTCATATATAAAGGCAATCCATTTTTTGAAGTCACAAATGGTGACCTCCAATTTTTTTATCCATTATGCGTCTTGAGCAAGCCGTCCAGCAACCCTTCCGCCTCTTTTTGAACGGAGGCGATTTCAGCATGGATATCAGCCAATGACCGCATCGGTTGCGGTTTGTAAAAATGTCTCGTAAAGGATATCTCGTATCCTATTTTTGTTGAACCTTCTTTAATCCAGGCATCGGGCGTGTAGGGCAGCACCTCTCTTCTGAAAAAAGCCTCAATACCGCCGGTTTCCAACAATGGAACCTGTTCAGAGTCGCGTAATTCGCTGTCGGGTTCGTATTCGCCTTTGAGAATCATATCGGCTTTGCAGATTGCATACGTTTCCGGATTTATTTCCTGACCATAAAGATGCGTAGTTACCTGTTTCCCGCGTTTCACCGCAAGTTTATTCAAAGTTTCTTCCGCGACAGTAAGCATGCCCCCCTGTCCCACAGGAACTGAACAATGTCGGGTTCTTTATTTATACCATCGACGGTCCGCGGGTAACGGTGGATTATTATGCGGATGCCACCGGGAATTTCCAGTCCGACGCGATGTGGCCGGACGGTTCGGGCTCATTAGCCACCCCTACCTTCAATTTCGTCAAGAAAGAGACCTTCGGCTACAGCCTCAACGGGAAAGAGTTCCCTGTTCCGCAGGGTGGGTCGTACAGCGGTATCGCCGACAACTTCGGGGGAACCACCGCCCGTATCCTGAGCGGCGTCAACGACTGCATCGGCGCGGACGCCTTCGCCCGTCCCTTCACCAAATCGGTCACCACCGGCTGGACCTGCAGACACGAAAAGGGTCTTCACAGTAAGATTTTCTCATTGTGGGGAATGGCCGATTTCGGCACCGATGAAACCGACGTGTTTGCGCTGGAAATGTCGTACCATCCGGGGAAATGCTGTGATCATAAAACCGGTTGTTTCGGTATCGGTGCGCGGAATGAAGACGGCGAATGGGTGAATGCCGTTGAAGGAAACTTCGAAGGTACCAAGCAATTTGTAATGGGCCAATGGAAGCCTGAATACGGACTCGGCACCTATGGCGTCGATCCGTATACTAAAACCGCCTGGGCGGTATTGAATTATAACGGAGATTTTGCCGTATCGGATGGAATCGAGGATCCGGGATGCGGCGGCGGCCACGGCCACCACGGCTGCAAAAAACACGGCAAAGGCTGCAATGCATGTCGCGGACATGGAGGCAATGACAAACACCATTGATATCGGCCGGATAGCGATCCGCCCCTAATCCTCCCATGGTAGAGACGCACGGCCGTGCGTCTCTACCTCCCTGAAAATCCCATTCTCCCGGGAAAATCATTATTTTTCTTTCCGCGTACCTGCCTGCCGGTACAACGACGCATTGTTTCACCCCAACCGGGAGCACCATATTTCCCATGGACGTCCGCGCCTATCTTCTCGAACATCTCTCCCGCGAGGCCCTCGCCCTCTGGGGGGAGCGGGACGCCGCCTATCTCGGCCGGGTTGCCGACGACTGGCTCGACGCCGCCGGCGTCAGCGGATCGCTCTACCGTCTCGACAGGATCCGCGTGCTGCTTCCCGCCGCCAACCGGATTCTTGACATGGGTGCAGGGTGCGGGACGTTCGTCCGTTTCGCGCTGGGGCGGGGGTATGATGCGTACGGCATCGAGCCGGCAGCCTGGAAGCTCGAGGTGGTGCGGCGCAAGGCAGGGCGGAGCGGGTATGAGCGATCGTGGGTACAGCGCATCATCGCGGCCGTCGGGGAAACGTTGCCGTTCGACGATGATGCGTTCGACTGCGTGACGACGTTTCAGACCATGGAGCACGTGCAGGACGTTCCGGCGTGCTGCGCCGAGATGCTTCGTGTCACCCGGCCCGGCGGCTGCGTGTACATCCGATGCCCCGACTACGCGCTGTCAACGTACGAAGGCCATTACCGCCTGCCCTGGGTGCCGGGGTTGTGGGGGAAACCGGCGGAACGGTACCTTGCCCTTTGCGGAAAACCGCCGGCGGGGCTGCGGTCGCTGCACCCGGTGAGCGGAGGGATGCTGCGCCGCGTCTTCATGAACCTCGGCGACGATGCGGGCATACGACTGCGTATTGTCAATGTTGACGAACGTCGGGCGCGCGGGCTGCTGCACCTCCCGGACGGCCCGCTCGGCCGTGCACTGACCCGCCCGCTCTTCGCCGCCCGGTTTCTCCGGCTGCTCTTCCGGATCGAGTATCCGGTGCATCTGGCCGTGTTTGTGGAGGGAAAATAGGCTTCGTTCTCCCGATCTACTGGAGAATTCAGTATAAGGTTGGTATATTTTACTATAGTGACAATCATCCGGTAAAGTGAGCTATGATTCGGAAAACAGTCCTCAAGGGAAGTTTCGGCGATCCCCGTATCAAGGATGCCGATCTGAATTACTGGCGAGGCCGCTCCGCGGGTGAGCGCATCGGCGCGGTGGAATATTTACGGAGGCAACAGCATGGAAGTTCAGAACGACTTCAGAGAGTTGTTCGTATTATTAAACAGGCATAAGGTCGAGTATATGATCGTCGGCGGATATGCGCTTGCGTTTCACGGCGCACCGCGCTACACGGGAGATATCGATCTGTTCGTGAACCCCGATCGGGATAACGCCCGGAAAATTCTTTCAGCGTTGGCGGAATTCGGGTTCGGGGGACTCAATTTACAGGAGGCCGATTTTTCAACTCCCGACCGGGTCGTTCAACTGGGCGTTCCCCCCGTCAGAATTGATTTTGTAACCTCCGTCACCGGAGTGCCGTGGGCCAGCGCAGTTGTCAACAGGATTGAAGGCGAATACGGCGACATCCCTGTGTACTACATCGGACGGGAGGACTTCATACGTAACAAACGTTCGACCGGGAGAATCAAGGACATTACGGATGTCGAAGCGCTGGGCGGCGATGCAAATCCATAACCGGCGGGACGATGCGGCTTAATTGCTCCCTCCACTCTCCTGATGCATCAAATACAATGGCCCCGGCGCGGCTCGCGAGCTATTTTTAGGCATGTCGTTTTCGCTCCGGTTCATCATCGATCCTCCCCGCGGCGCAGCTTTCAACATGGCGGCGGACCTCCGGCTGATGGAGCAATGCGCCGCGGGATCGATCGTCGTCGTCAGGCTTTACTCATGGCAACCGGCGACGGTAACGATCGGCCGCATGCAGCGCTCCCGCGCCCAGCTCGATGACGCGGCGCTTACGCGCGACGGCGTCTCGTGGATACGGCGGCCGACCGGCGGCAGGGCGGTGCTCCACTGCGAAGACCTCACCTACAGCTGCATTTTCCCCCGGACGGTCGCCGCAATGGGAAAAAGCGTCAATGCAACCTACGCGACCATCACCCGATGCCTTGTCCGCGGCCTGAAAGAGGCCGGCATCGAAACCACGGTGCAGGACAGTGCAAGCCCTCTTATCAGGAGCGGACGCAACGTCAAGCTCCCCTGTTTTCTGGCGCCGAACCGCAACGAAATCATGGCGCGGGGGAGGAAGCTTGTGGGCTCGGCCCAGTACCGCAGTGATGCCGCGGTGCTGCAGCATGGCTCGCTGCCCCTCACCGCCGCGTATCGCGGGCTGCCGCGTTATCTGCCGCTCCCGCACGGGGAGCGGGAGCGGCAGACCATGCTGCTTGAAGAGAAGAGCATCGCGCTCAATGAAATCGATCCTGCGATTAAACTTCCGGAGCTTATCACTGCGCTTGAAGGGGGTTTTACCGCGACGCTCGAGTGCGGAAGTATCGGGCAGCCGTGGAGTAACGAAGAACTTGCGGAAATTGTGGAAATGTCGCGGGATTCGCTGTTCCGGGAGCGCTGGCAGGCTGATCCGCCCCGGTGCGATCTTCCTGATGAAAGTATCGTTTCAATTTGTGAACAAAGTGAATAGAAGCTATTTTCAAACAACAGGTATTCGGTCTTTCAACGACAGGAGTGATTCATGCTACAGCGATGGAAGGGTGCGGTTCTTTTTTCCTTTTTAACAGGGATCGCGCTTCAGGGTTGCGGCGGTTCAGGCAGTTCACCGAAAGATCAGGTCGACAGCGTAAAAAGCGGCGGTGTCGATTACGAAGAGCTTCAGCGGAAGGCGCTTGCCTTTGTTCCCCGGATAGGCAAGACGGGTGGAGAGATCGTTCTTTCGACTTTTTCAGATCCCAAATCGTTCAATCCGATCACCTCGACCGAAATGACGACCACGGAATTTACCTCATATATTTATGAGGGGCTTTTACGGTCGAACGGGGTCACGCTGCTTCCGGAACCCAATCTTGCCGCATCGTGGGACGTTTCAGGCGACGGCCTGCAGTGGACGTTCCATATCCGTCCCGGCGTGCGCTGGTCGGATGACCGATCCTTCAGCGCGTATGACGTCGAGTTCACGTTCAACGATCTTATTTACAACATTGCAATCACGCCGAACTCTTCGCGGGACATTTTTCTCATCGGCGGCAAGCGGATCGGCATCAAGGTGATCGACAGCCTGAGGGTGCGATTTACGCTGCCGTTTCCCTACGCGCCCTTTCTGCGCGCCATGACGCAGGAGATCCTGCCGAAGCACCGGTACGCGAAGTTCGTCAAGAAAGGCACGTTCCCCACGGAGCTGAGCATCAAAACGCCGCCCGACCAGATGGTCGGCACCGGGCCGTTCCTGCTGGAGTCGTACCTCTCTTCACAGAAGGTGATATTCAAACGAAACCCGAATTACTGGAAAACCGACGGCGCGGGAACGCGGCTGCCCTACCTCGACCGCGTGGTGTATACGATCGTCGCCGACCAGAACGCCGAGCTGCTGCAGTTCAAGCGTGGAGAAGTCGATTTCCTCAGCGCGAAGGGGGAGGATTTCCCGGGCCTCAAGAAGGATGAGGCGACGTCGAACTACACGGTATGGCGCCTCGGCCCCGCCACGGGCAGCAACTTTCTCATTTTCAACCAGAACCGCGACCGCGATCCGGCGTCGGGAAAATACTATGTCGATTCAATCAAGATGTCATGGTTCGGCAATGTCAATTTCCGTCGCGCGGTCGCCCATGCGCTTGACAAGCAGAACATGATCAACATCGTCATGAACGGCCTCGGGTATCCGCAGTGGTCGCCCATGACCCCCGCGGAAGGCTATTTCTTCAGCGCGGACGTGCCGGAGTACCCTTATGATATCGCCGGAGCGAAGAAAATGTTCGCCGAAGAGGGATTCTCCGACCGCAACGGGGACGGCATCATCGAGGACGCCGCCGGACATCCGGTTGAATTTTCCCTCATCACCAACAGCGGCAACGTCGTCCGGGGGAAGATCGCCGAAATCATCCGCAAGGACCTTGAGACCCTCGGCTGCAAGGTTCATTTCCAGGTGCTCGAGTTCAACAGCCTGATTCAGAAGATCGATAACCCTCCCTTTGAATGGGATGCGGTGCTCATCGGCCTGACCGGCGGCGTCGAACCCCATTTCGGCAGGAACGTGTGGCACTCGAGCGGCACGCTGCACATGTGGTATCCGCGCCAGAAAAAACCCTCGACGCCGTGGGAGAAGACGATCGACAGCCTCTTCGACCGGGGCGTCAGGGAGATCGACAACGAAAAACGCAAGGCGATTTACGATGAGTGGCAGCGCATCGCCGCGGATCAGGTGCCGATGATTTACACGGTGCTTCCCGAACGCATTCTCTGCATTTCGAAGAAATTCGGCAACCTCAACCCCACGCTCAACGGCGG
>JAFGIW010000187.1 GCA_016929415.1 Chitinispirillaceae bacterium
CCGGTAGTGCGAAACGTTACATTGAAAAAAGGTCGCAAAAATGCGACTATCGTGGGGCCGCGGAACGTTCAAAACTCTTCGCGCGACTTACAAAACTCTTCGCGCGACTTGCAAAGTTCTTCGCGCGACTTGCAAAGCTCTTCGGGTGCCGAATAGATGCCCTGCCCTCCCTCCTCCCGGGGGAGAAGAAATGGGGTGATCCCCCTAATCAATTGAGATATAAATTTATTGCATCATTTCCAACGGCCATTGAACGACTTCCAACGGGCATCGAAACAGTAAATTTGTAAGATTGCACGATGCCTGTCGGATCGGGCCTCCCACGGCGAAACGCACAGGTGGCGGATTGCCTGCTTTATAAATACCATGGGGGGTGCTGAAAGGGCTTTTTGTTGAATGTACCGGCGATATTCCGCTGGTTTCGTTTGACGATAAGACTTCGCTGTCAGAGCGGGGGTTCCGCCCCCCCCCCTCTCACCTCTCCATCATCTTCTGTTGTACAAAAAGTGCCTGCTTCGTGCCGCGGTTGAAGAATGGATAGGATTTCCGAAGGCAGTCAAGTGCTTTATCATGTTCGCCGATTGATCCGAACTGCAGACCGCGCAGGCCGTAGAGGTTTCCATAGTAATTCCGGATATATTCGGCCATACGGTCGCGGAAAACGGTGCTGTCGGTGAACATCGAAAACTTGAGTCCCGCGTCGGTGATCTTCCGGTCGATCGGGTCGCGGGTGTATTTGTAGGCGACGAACTGCGGTTCAAGCCGGTATGAACGCATGATGGACGGTTCCGGCGTATAGGCAAAGTAGACGCCGTTTCCTGCTTGGAGTTTCGCATCGATCATTGCGTTGATCATGCCGATGTAGCAGGCCTGGATATAATTCCCGTCGTAGTGCTTTCCCGCTTCGAACGGAGCGAGCGCCGCAAGAAACGCCTTGATCTCACCTGCCGCCTGTCGGGTGAACCCGGGATAATGGCGTTGCAGCCAATGAATATACCAGCTCCGTCGAAGCAACTGCTGGTCGATAACGATCAGGTCGGTGCGTTTCTTCTCGACGAACTGATAATAGATAAGCGGGAAACAGAACGGGTCCCAGCTGACAAAGTAAAGTGCGTTCTCCGGAATGGCCGTCGCCACGTTGTCGCAATAATCGCGGGCGAAGGTGTAACCGTGCATCGACACCTCCGGCATGGCCCTTACCATTGCCTGCGCGATCGATGCAAGAGGCATGCAAAGACACAGCAGAAGCGAAAAAAACCTGTTTTTCGTCCCGATCAGGGTCGCCGGCCAGAACAGGCCGACGCCGATAAGGATGGCGGCCGTAAGATACCCGGGAATGTAGAACACCGATACCAGCGCTCCATTCTCCTCGGTCGCCACCGGATTCGAAATGTCGAAATTGGTCATGAAGGTGGTTAGGGGCATGGTGAAGAGCAGAAGTGCCGATGTAAAGTAACCTGCGGGTCTGTTCCTCAGGAAGAGTACCGCCAGCCCGACGGGAACGAGCGTAAGGACAACCGGGAACCATTGATTAACCAGCAAACGGAAGCAGAAAAAGCCGAACTGCGCCGAGAAAGTCTCGAAGGTCTGCCTGGTGCCGTACTGATACTGGTGACGGGTGATGACGCGGATGAAGTTGGTAAGGTTGTCGGGATCGCCCCAGTCCACGACCGGATTTTTCAGCGATGCGGCGGGGAGGTAGAGGTAGAGCGAAAGCCCAAGGATAAAAAGAAACATCAATTTGACAAGCAGACGCCAGTCGGCAAGCATCTTTCTCTCGTAAATCAGGAGATAACCGGCGAACAGCGGTGCGAGCATCATTGAGGTCGTGTGGGCGGCACATGCCAGTCCGGCAACGTAACCCATGAGCAGCAGCAGGTTCCGTTGATGCACAAGGTCCTGCTGCCGCCTGCGGTAGAGGGCTAAAAAAATAAACAGTCCCACCATGAAGCTGTTGATTCCATACACCTCGGCGATAATCGCCTGCGCCCAGGTGGTCTTCGCAGTCCCGAAAAGTATGGCGCTGCAGATGCCGACACTATAGAGGCACCATTGTCCCGCGGCAGGAGATTTTCTCAAAAACAATGACTTTGAAAACGTTTCCTCGATCAGCAGTATGGTCGCCCAACAGACAAAGACGCCCGCTCCTGCGGTAAACAAGGCCGACATGAAGTTTACCCGCCAGGCGATCGTCCCGAACGGCAGCATGGAAAAGATACGGCCGAGCAGCGTGAAAAGCGGGTAACCCGGTTCATGGGGTATTCCAAGGTGAAAAGCCGCAGTGATCAGCTCACCGCTGTCTTCGAAGGTAACGGTGGGTGCGAGGGTGAGAAGATAGAACAGAAAATTGATCAGAAACGACAGGCATGCCACCCCCGCCACTGCGGCGGGATTATGGACAGGGTACGGCACCGGTACTTCGGATGATGGTGCCGCATATTGCGGTTTCTTATGTTTATGCTTCGACACGCTACGACGTGGGGCTGCCGGAAGTTTGATTGACTTTACTTCCTGCGCTTTTTCTTTTCTTTCTTCCTGCCCTCATCCCTGGGAGCCGCATTCCCGTCATCTGATGCCGCTGCTGCCGATTTGACGTTTTCACCCGTTGCGGAAGGTTTCTTCGGGTTCCGCACATCGTCGATTGCCTTCTGGACTACAGGATCACCCGGAGCCATTGAACTTGCCTTGGCGAGATGTGCTTCGCAGGCGTCTCGTTTCTTGTAAAGAAGCTCCAGTTTTGCCAATCCAACTTCAGCGAGGGCGAACTGAGAATCCGCCGCAAGGGCACGTTTGTAAAACATATCGGCCCATTGCGCCTTCTGCTGTTCAAGGTGCACTTCCGCCCGTTCATAGAGGGCGGGAGCGTATTTCGGGTCCAGCACGCTGATTTCTTTATAAACTTCAACCGCTTCATCCGGTTTCTGCTGCCCCCGTTTGGCCGTTGCCATTAACATCAGAGCATCGATGCTTTCGGGCATGGTACCGAGCACTTCCTCCAGCATCATCACGGCATCATCGAATTTTCCCATTTTCACCATCAACTTCCCCCCGGCGAGCAGCAACTCATAATCACGCTCCACCTCCAGGGCCCCGTTTATCTCCCCGAGCGCTTTCTGATCCTGTCCGGTTGCCTCGTATGCCCCGACAAGCTGTTTACGAACTTCAAGATTCTTCGGCTGTACTGCCTTGATTTTTTCAAGTAGCTCGATCGCCTTCTTGGACTTGCCGGTTTTAACATATGCATACGACAACGCGACCATCGGTCCCGAACTGTCGGGAGCCTGCTTGTGGGCCTTTTCGAGATACGCAATGGCATCTTCGGTCGAACCCCTGTCGAGAAGCGCCGTTCCGATCCTGATCTTCGCATCGAGATTGGCGCTGTCTGCTCTCAAACAGGTCCGGTATGCTTCAAGCTCGTCATCTCTCTTCCCGAGACTTGCATTTACTTTCCCTATTTCAATCCAGATCGACGGAACCGTGTCGGTAAGAGAAGCCGCCTTTTTAAACAGACCTAGCGCACTCTGCAGTGTCGCCCTGCTTTTTGCCTGCATCTTGCCGAGTCTCAGAAAGTTACGGTAATCATTGGGGTAACTTTTAATATTCGCCTGATAAGCCGGTTTTGCCTTTGCCGGGACGGTTTCTTCCTTATAGGAGGCAATCAGATATGCCATATCGGCAGTCTTTACCCCACCTAACATTAGATACTTCCCATACCATTTTACCGCCTTTGCGGTGGAATCGCTTTTGAAATATGCATCACCGAGGATTTTAAACATCCCTTTATTCAATTTTGTTGCAAGCTTCGGATTGGCCGCAAAAGGTTCCAGCAGCCCGATGGCCGAATCATTCTTACCGGTCTGCTGCAGCGCTTCCGCAAGAACAATCTTAAATGCCAGTCGTTCAGTGGCTTTACCTTTAGCCTTCGAAAAATATTGGAGCGCCTCTTTGTACTCTTTCTTCCCGTGGTAGTACTTTCCAAGGCTCAGGAAAATTCTCCCGTTTGCGGTGTCGTCTTCGCCGCTCATTTCAAGGCATTTACGATAGGCATCCATGGCCTTTTTACTTTGACCCTTTCTCGCAAACTGGTCACCCTGCTTCCTGAAATCATCCGCTGTCGGCTCTCGCTTTGCAGATTTTTTTGCAGCAGCTGCCGTGTCGTGTGCTGTCGAATCCCCCCCAGTCGCGGTTGTAGTCGTCGTGTCCGGTTCCTTTGTCGTGGTGGATTTAACGTGTGAAACAGCGGGGGCCTTCTTTGCCTTGTGAACTGCGGATTTCACCGGTTTCGTTGCCGACCAGCACACCTGGGCGACCAGCAGGAGTAAGGCAAATGCTGGTGCTGCAGAAGCATGTCTCATATCAACCTCTTTATGAAAATATAAAGCTCAACGCGACCGGAAAGCCGGAACTCGCGAGGAGCGGTAAAGATTAAAAATAGGGAAATTATCAGATAAAAACAAGTAAAACATTCATTTTAAAGTGAACCGGCAGCAGCAGGTGTGGAACGTTTTTTGCGACCTTTGCCCATGTTCCCCTCATTACTCTCGGTGCATCCCGGAACCCCTTCAGAAAACACCCCCTATTTTTCCATATCGAACCAGCCCGTTTCCGGTACTGCGGTTCTTCAATCCGTTGAACTTACGTGCTTACCGGTTCTTGAAATATTCCGCCAGATTGTCGAGTTGCCCCCGCGAGGGGCGGACCTTCGGTGCCATGGTACCAAGATTACGCATGGACAGTGAGATGCGACGTTTCTTGATGTCGACTTTAAGCACGCGGACGTCGACGCGGTCGTTGACCGATACGACCTGTTCGGGGGTTTCGACATATTCGTCGGCGAGCTGGGAAATATGGATCAGGCCGTCACACACGGCATGGATATTAACGAATACGCCGAACTGCGTGATGTTCGTCACCCTGCCCGAGACGACGGCGCCCTCCCGCACCTCGTTTAATTTAAACTTGCGCCTGACCTTGGTAACCGGCTGCAACACATAGCGGTGGGTGGACGCAACATGGCCGATCAATTTCTTTTCGATAAAGTTCTTTTTCTCCCGGTCATCCGTCATATAGGAATGCAGATATTCCGGTTCGGTAATCAGGGTTTCGATAGAAACGTTAAGCTGCTCGGCGATATCGGTAAACCAATCGAAATAATCGGGATGCACGACCGTTCGATCGAGCAGGGACTCGGCGCCGGGGATGATTAAAAAACCGGCCGCATTTCTGAAAGCGACCTCGGTGATGCCCGGCACTTTCAAAACATCGTTCTTGGTGTTGATCAAACCTTCGCTGTCGGCGGCCTTGATCGCCTGAACCTGTTTTAAAGAAATTGCCGGGATTTGATTGACGGGAAAATCGGCGATTTCTTTTATTGAAATCCCGGCATTGAGCCGCGCTGACGTCCGGATACGGTCGACGATTTCCAGAAACCGTTGCTGCGGCATGAGAGACTGAAAAGGATGTACCGAATAAAATCCGGTTCCCACCTTTGATACAAGAGAAACAGGCTTCAGAATCAACAACGCGTCCGTGTACATTTTTTTCATCGTTTCATCAAGCAGCGTCGCAAATTCCCGGTTGATCCATTCACACCCGGCGGCAGCCATGGCGGCATCTCGTTTGTACGGCAGTATTTCCGGCACCACCTCCCATCCTGTCAACACCTGCTGCAGCAGGCCATCGGCGAATGCCGCCTCATTATTTTGAATGACGGCAATTTTTTCGGCACGATACCTCACGGCAAACTGCTTCAATCGTTCACTGACAACCGGTTTCCCGTCGGGAAGTTTTCGTTCGGTTGTCGTCCCGAGAAGTTCTCCCCTTCCGCTGACGGCGATAAACAGCACCTGTTTCGGGAGGCCGGCATCGACCACGAGCAGATGGCCCCGGGCAAGCTCTCCGGCATAGGCTTTTTCAAGGTCGCCCGCCATCTGTCGATACGCCCACTCCTGTGCACGTTCATGCAGACGGATTTTCACATCACGCTCGACGATCGGCTGCAACAGCCGCAGCCAGCTCTCATCGATCGTTTCGCAGATAAGATCAAAACCGGTTGCATCCGGGTCGCTGATAAAATGGTGCCGTAATAATTCGGTGATCCGAAAAAGCTGAATTCCGAGTTTCAACCGGACGAGTTTCTTCTCCTCGGCGGTAAAAAGGCGCAGAAGTTCCTCGTTGGAGAGCTCATTGACGGGAACCGACCGACCGATGTAGTGTGTAAACTCAGGGTCCTTCTTGTTTTTCGGCGTTATTTCGAAAAAGCCATCCTCAAAAGCAACTTCACGGGCCATCGCACGGACGGTTTCGTCATAGGCGATCATTTCCGCCAGAACATCCTTTACCCCGAGAATTACTTCCTCAATTGAGCCAAGCGACGGGTCCTTCCCGATATACGGTGAGGCAAGTTCCTCAATTGGCGTCGCCGCATCGTTTTGTGCGAGAATAAGTTCCGCCAACGGTTTAAGCCCCTTGCCGGCAGCGATCTGTCCTCGGCTTCTCGGGTTGGGGCGTACCGGAATAAGCAGATCGTCCAGTTCGAACGGGTTGGTCGTGAGATTGATCCGCCGCTCAAGTTCGGGGGATATCAATTTTGCCTTTATGTACGCGTTGAGGACCCGTTTCTTCTTTGATGAAAGCTCATCGATTTCTCTGAGAAAATTGTAGACCTCCCATATCAGAAATGTCGTCAGTTCCATACTTAACACAGGATGATACTCGCCGAGATAGTAGGGAGAATCACCTTTTACATACGCATTACACACCTGTTCGGCAACACTCACAGGTATGTTCCATCGTTCCGCAATCTGTTTAGAAAATTCAATCATGAAGTCAAACTGTTGTGGCACATAAAAGCATTATTGGACATCAAATATAGAAGATGCCCTTATGGCGATCAATAGAAAGTTGGGAAACGCGGTTCTTGAGGTCTTTAAAAAAAACGGGAATGAACGATCTCATTCCCGTCTTGAAAATAACGGAGAATTTCTTACTTTCTTGCCTTGGCCTTCTTTGCCGTTGCTTTTTTAGCCGGAGCCTTTTTCACCGGGGCCTTCTTTGCCGTTGCTTTTTTGGCCGGTGCCTTCTTCACCGCCTTTTTTTTGGCCGGGGCCTTCTTTACCGCCTTTTTTCTTGCCGGAGCCTTCCTGGCGACTGCTTTTGCTGCTACCACTTCACGACCTCCTTTGAAAGATAAGAAGTATTAAGCTTCAATGGCGAATGGTCATTATCAATAATAAACGACCGCTCGCCGGTTGACCTGTATTCAGTTTTTTCCATTTGTAACAACCATTCTTCCTCCGACCTTGCCGGACATTGTCGCTTTAATGATATGCTCTTATAAAAACGGTGTCAATGAAAAAATAAACAATTCCATATCACGTTCAGTCGAAATTCGCCACCACCTTACGCGCTCCATCCCCTTTGTTAATGATCGCCATCGCTTCCTTCGGATCGTCGGTGATGGTGAAAAGCGACAAATCGTCCTTATCAATATAAGCATTCGTGAGCACCGCAGCGGTGATCCATTCGAACAACCCCTGCCAGAAAACGCTTCCCATCAGTACAAGCGGCAACCGGATGATTTTATTCGTCTGAATAAGCGTCAGGGTCTCGAACATTTCATCAAGGGTCCCGAAACCGCCCGGCATGATGATCACTCCCGAAGTGTATTTGAGGAACATGACCTTGCGGCAGAAAAAATGCCTGAAATTCAGCAATAACTTAACATGCGGATTGGGCATCTGTTCGAAGGGCAGCTGAATATTGAGTCCGATCGATTTCCCATTGGCCAGTGCGGCGCCCTCATTCGCCGCATCCATGATGCCCGGGCCGCCGCCGGTAATGACGCCGAAACCGTCCTTGACCGCCAGCTGTGCGACTTCAGCGGTAAGCCTGTAATACGGGTCGTTCTTCGACGTCCGCGCCGAACCGAATATCGTCACACAGGGACCGACACGCGAAAGCGTCTCGAATCCCTCAACAAACTCAGCCATAATCCTGAAAATACGCCAGGTATCGTCGTTTCCCACCACCGAAGAATTATTGTTTGTCATATATGGCTGCCCTTTACTGATAATATTGTTTATCTGATGGTAAACTTCGGCGCCACAATAGTATATTATGCGGGTATCCTGCCGTCCACTGCGAGTTGGGAGCTGTTGCATGGAACCTTCTGTCGCCTTACCGCTACGGGATAAAATACTTCGGGGACAGCCCGGCGCACCCGGGAAATTCATTGTCGTCGATACGAACCGGCAGCAGCTGCACCTCATCGACGATACCGTCCCGGTGCGCTCATTTACAATATCAACATCCCGCTTCGGCACCGGGAACCGTGAAGGGTCATACCAGACTCCCCGCGGATTTCACCGTATCGCCGAAAAAATCGGTACCGGCGCACCCGCGGGAAGGATTTTCAGAGACCGTCTCGATACCGGTACCAACGATCAGAAGGGATTAACGGAAGAAAACATCATCGTGACCCGTATCCTGCGGCTCGAAGGCCTCGAGAAAGGTGTCAACCGCGGACCAGGCATCGATTCATTCGACCGGTATATCTATATCCACGGCACCAACCGTGAATCGTCGATCGGCACGCCTTTTTCCCATGGATGTGTCTGCATGAAGAGCTGTGATATCATCGAACTGTTTGATTCCGTCCAAGAGGGAACCATTGTCCTTATCGATTAACGGTCTCCCGGTCGGCGACCTGCATTTCGTCGGCATTTTCGGAAGCGGCATGAGCGCTCTTGCCCAGTTCCTCAGGTGGAAGGGAGTGTCGGTGAGCGGGTCCGACCGTTTACTCCACCATCAGGAAACCGCCGCGACCTGCACGCTGTTATCATCGACCGGCTGCGCCCTCTTCGCGCAGGACGGGTCGGGAATAAGCGACCACACCGACGCGCTCTGTATTTCCAGCGCCATTGAAGCGGACAATCCCGACATCGCCGCCGCCCTGGCACGTTCGCTGCCCATCATCCACCGTTCCGATGTCCTTGCAGCAATTGTCAATGAATACCGGACGATCTCCGTGGCCGGTACCAGCGGCAAATCAACCGTCACGGCCATGATCTTCGAGTTTCTCAGTGCATGCGGAAAATCGCCTTCGCTTATAAGCGGCGCGGCCCTCAAACGGCTCGAACGGCAATCCCTGATCGGGAATGCCTTTTGCGGAACATCCGACCTTCTGGTCATCGAGGCGGATGAAAGCGACGGATCGCTCGTTAAATATGAACCCTCGATAAGCCTGTTCCTGAACGTCTCGAAAGACCACAAATCAATCTCTGAAGTCACATCACTCTTCGGTCAGCTTGCCCGGCAGTCGGAGCAGTCCATCCGGAATGCCGACGACCCGCTGCTTGCCGACCTCGCCACCACCCGCACCTTCTCGCTGTATGCGCCGTCCGACTGGCGTCCCGACCGGGTGGCCAGCGCGAAGGAGGGTTGTTTACTTATACGTAACGATGTCGAATACCGTCTTCCGCTGCCCGGAATACACAACCTCTCGAATCTCGCCGCGGCGCTTTCGGTCGCCGAACTTCTCGGCTGTCCGCCGCAGCAGCTTCACACAATAACGCCGACCTTCGAGGGTGTCGCGCGACGGTTTACGGTTACGGAAACGGTCTTGGGGATCACGGTCGTCGACGACTTCGCACACAATCCGGCAAAGATCCGTGCAGCCGTCACCGCGGCACGGACGCTCGCACCACGCATCATTGCGCTCTATCAGCCGCACGGTTTCGGGCCCACATGTTTCCTGCGTGAGGAGTACCGCTCGCTTTTCAGCTCGCTATTCTTTGACCATGATGTACTCTGCCTTCTTCCGATTTATTATGCAGGCGGCACGGTCACCAAAAACATCTCATCCGATGATCTGAAGAATGATCTGGGCACGGTCCCGTTTTCCGTGGTCACTCCCGAATTTCGTGAGGACCTCCTGCCCATTCTCAAAGAAATGGCGCAACCGGGAGACTGCATTATCGTCATGGGCGCCCGTGACCCGTCGCTGCCCTCTTTTACAAAGAGCATCATTGAGCTTTTCGGGGGACCGGGAAAGTAACAGAATCAGGAAGCAAACCTATGATAAAATCACCGGCAGTCCTGCTTACCATCACCCTCTTCGGTCCCATAACGGTCTTTGCC
>JAFGIW010000188.1 GCA_016929415.1 Chitinispirillaceae bacterium
CGGGGAGGTATTTCGAGCATTTTCGCAGTGGCGTATTTACCGGCATCTGCAGCAGCAGCGCAAAGAAGAATCGCTCAATTTAGGTTAAAGATAAATTATCGTCAAGCGAACGCCGCCTCCAGCACGCCCGTCAGTTCCTCTTCCGTAAGCTCGACCGGATTCCCCTTCAAGCTGCTCGCCCGGCGTGCGGCTGCCGCGATTTCGGGAAACAGCTTCCGTTCGATATTGAGGGAGCCGGGGGCGGGAAGGGGCAGATCGGCGCAGAGTGACTTTATCCATGCGATACCGTCGGCCGCGGTTGCGGCCGGATTTTCGGCAAGGAGCTGCGCTGCCGATGCGTAGCGTGTCAACGCCGGCGACCCGGGACAGCGCTCACGCAGCGCCTTCACATTCGCCTCCATGACATGGGGGAGGAGGAGTGCGCAGACCGTTCCGTGCGGCGCACCGTACATTCCCCCGAGCGGCACCGCCATCATGTCCGCCACCGTATCGCGCCACGACTGATAGTGGAGGGTCTCCTTGTGCAGGACCATGTCGTGCGGCGAGCGGTACGCCTCTACCAGTACGAAACCCGCGGGATCGTCAGCCTGCTGGATGACGTCGAAACGCGCGATACCCGGTTCCTGCAGGCTGCTGCGGGCATTTTCAATGGTTGCGTTTTTAAACGCATCGATCTGATCGGTTTTAACCTGAACGAAAACATGAACGACGAGCATGAGGCGCTCCTTTAAGGGGGTGTAAATTGCACTCTACAGGAAAATATTGTTTCCCGGAGGATAGGTCAACCCGAATGAGCGGGGAAGGCGCTTCATCCTTCCCGGGTGTAATTGCGGGCGACCCCGGAACCAGTGAGGTCGCCCGTGAGCGCGTGGCGGGATAATAAAAAAAGAGGCCCTTTCATGGGCCTCTTTTACTTAACCGGACTTCAGCGGCGTACCGGTCAATTCGTACGGCTGATTTCCACGCGTCGGTTCTGCGCGCGGCCGTTCCTGCTCTTATTGTCGGCAATCGGTCGGTTCGGTCCGTAGCCGACCGCGGTAAGACGGTTGGGAGCGGTGCCTTTATCGATCAGATACTGCCGAACCGTTTGGGCCCGCTGCTGCGACAGTTCCTGGTTCCTCGCCGCGCTGCCGGTATTGTCGGTATGTCCCTGGATCTCGATCTTGACTTCAGGCCATTCGCGGAGCGATTCGGCCGTTTCGTCGAGGACCTTGAAGGAACCGCCCAGGAGGGTCGCCTTCCCGCTCTCGAAGTTGACGCCCTTGAGAACCAGCTGACCGCGGATCTCCTGGGTCTTCGGACACCCCTGCGTCTCCTGGGGACCGGGATTTCCGGGACACTTGTCGAGGCTGTCGGGGATCCCGTCGCCGTCGTTATCGTATTCCGGGCATCCGTCGTCGTCCTGATAGCCGTCCTTGTCTTCAGGTTCATTGGAGCATTTATCAAGCCGGTCGACGATCCCGTCACTGTCGGTGTCTTTGTCCGGACAGCCCTTGTTTTCGGCGACGCCGGATTCGTTCGGGCATCTATCGGCGGCGTCCGCAATTCCGTCGTTGTCGTTATCGGGGTCCGGGCATCCGTCGTCATCCTGAAAATCGTCGTTGTCCTCGGCCTCGTTAATACATTTGTCAAGCCTGTCGACGATGCCGTCGTTGTCGGCGTCTTTATCGGGACAACCGTTATTTTCGGCAATGCCGAACTCGGTAGGGCATTTGTCAACATCATCCAAAACACCGTCCTTGTCGCTGTCTTTCGGGCCGGACGGTTTCTGCCAGCCCATATTGAAGTAAGCGTTATACAGCATGTTCGCCTGATGTGAAATCGTATGGCCGGTTTCGGTGTGACTGATCTGCGCGAATTCCTTGTCGTATTCGGAAATGCCGAAGTCGCCCGCGAGCGTGAAAAACAGACCGACATTGGGAATGGTGAATTTGATTCCCGGCGTGACGAAAATAGGGTCGTTGACCATGTCGGAAAACGGGTGCTCTTTATTGACGGTGACAAACCGCTCCTCCATGCTGAGTTCGGTGAAGAACGTAAGCCATTCAGCGGGGAAAATATCAAAACCCATTGCCGCGGTGACGGCATGGTTGTCTTCCGGAGCATTGAACACGCCGCCGAGATTGAAGTGAAGTCCCATGGGGAAAGCGTTTTTAATACGGTCGAAATGAAAGGACATCATGATCATGGGATGAAAGAGCGCCTCCTGCGCAGACCAGTTGCCTTCGCTGCCGTAGTAGGCATGGCGCGGGAAAAATCCTTCACTCGGGTTGCCGGTCGGAAACTGTACCGAACAATAGTAGGCGCTTGTAACCGGTGATTCATCACCTTTAAGCAGGAGGCCGGCCAGTTTCAGAGAGAATTCAAGATCGCCTACGCCTTTCGAATTACGAGGGCCGAAATTCGGACGATCATAGTACGCCGGAAGATTTATTGCAAGATCGAGAACCGGTGCAACCCCGACGCCGAAATACCCGACGCCGGAAACAAAGCGCGGGCTTCCATCGCGTTTCTCGTTCGGCGTTACGGAATGGAGATATTCCCCCTCCTGGCTGTATTCTGCCGCACCGCCGATCATGAAACCACCAAGACCCAGCACATCGGCATTCTGGACCCTGACCATGCCGTTATGCCCCCCGGTACTGAGGGTATTGGCTGCGAAAGTCGATACTGCAGCTATTGCAAATGCGATAACGGTGAATCTGGATAAAAAACGCATAAAACGCTCCTTTCGGCGTAGAGTGAAGGAATGCATGAATTATAGTCTGGTAGGCATTTCTCTTGTTTGACGGCAGCGGATCCACAGGGAGACTTCTTTACAAACGCTACATCGCGCCGCTGCACCTGTGCCATGTGCAATCTCCTTGTTCTCTTCACGAGAGTAATCGAAAGTAATAAAGTAATATAGATAGAAATATGCTTGAAAAACAAGAGAAATAGGGATTAATCATCGATATGGATCATCCCGGCCGGTTTCAGCGGACTTTTCCTCCTGCTCAAACAGCAGGAGCAGGGAATTGATAGCGATATGCCGGAGTGGGTATATTTCATTCCGTATACCCTTATTCCGAATTCCGAACAACCTGGAGGGCGCATGAGGACTTCATCGATAAAATCGTCTCTGTTTTTTTCTCTGTTGCTGTTTGCAGCCCCTGCATGCAACGGCGAGAAAAAACGAAACACCGCTCCCGCATCCCCTAAAAAGATTTTTTTCACCCAGCCATGGAATAAAACATTCCATCTTCGGGAAACCGAAACCGGCGAAATACTCTCGATAGGAGCGGTTTTCGGCACTGCGGCGAACGTGTTCGTTTATGATCAGGCACAGGGTGCGGTGGTCACCCTCGATACTTCAGGTAAAGTGGTCACGACCGTTCAGCTTTCATCGATCGGGAGAAACAGTTATGCCGGGGATGATTTTGTCATGGAAGATTCGGTGTTTGTCTTCCTTAACGGCGTCGATCGCCGCCTTGAATTTTTCAACCGCATCACCGGAATGCACCTGCGGTCGGTTCCCATCCCCGCGGATCTGCTCTCCGGCGTGCAGAAAAGGTCGCAACGTATCGTGAACCGGCTGTTCCTCGATGATGGCCGTCTGATGATCGGCAACGAATACCGCCTGGTTGCATTCGACGGCAGGCTAGGAAAACGGATTGCGACTGCCGCTGCTGTTTCCGCCGCGGAAAACGAACGGTTCGTTCTTTACAGGAAGCATCGTCCCGTCGTCATGCGCGATTCCCTGCTTTTTCTTCGATCGATCGGCGCAACATACCGTCTGCCTCCCACGCACTATTCCATCACGGGCAAACGTTTCTTCACCCTGGGCAGCCGGCTTTTCTCGATTGATGCCGGAAAAGATTCGATCCGCATTGCAGAGGTGCGATGAGAGCCCTGATGGAGGCAGGTGCAATCATCGATCGTAATGCTGTTGCAACAGTTTTTGTTTGTGCCGCCGCTGTTTCGCTTCAGGCCGATAACCTCGATACGCTGTTCTCTCGGGGCGACAGTTCAATCGCCATTACCTGGACTCCCGACTCGAACAACACCCGGGTGGAATGGTACCGCACCAACGGTTCAAAATGCACGGGTGTTGATTCAATTTATACTCATTGCGATTTCCTTCCGGGAGAAACCTATCGCAGTGTCGCCTATTCGTACGGGGGGGAGGACGGCCATCTCCGGTTTCGTGAGAAGCTGGCTGCAGGGTTTCTTGTGGGGTCGCACCTGTGCCACTACACTACGTTCGGCGACCCGAGCCCGGCGGTTGCGGGAACCGACTGCTCGGGTTTTGTCTGCTACCTCTGGGATGTCCCGCGGGTCAGCACCCGTGAACTCCATGCCGACTATACCGTCATCACGCGGGAAGAACTTGACGCAGGAGATATTCTCGTGAAGCCGGGTTCGCACGCGGTCATTGTCGTCGAGCGGGAGGACGACGCCCGTTTTCTCATCTGGGAATCGACCAGCGTGGTGAACGGCTGCCGCGAACGGTCGATCGATATTACCGACGGCGCCTGGGACGCCTACTCCCCGCGACGGTACGAGGGGCTTGCCACCGGCACGCAGCCGATGGTGCAGGATTTTCCGCGACGGAAATTTCCCGCAGTGACGCTTGTCCGCGATCGTATCGTGCTACAGTCAACCTTCGCCTGGTACGGAACGGCGGCATTGTATTCTCTGCGGGGAGAGCGGTTGATTTCCACCCTCTGCAGCGTGGAAAACGGCGCGCCGGCAGGGATTACGATTCATGGCGCGGCAGGAGTGCGGATCATCCGCCTGGGATCGGATGAGGGGGAAGTGTCGGTATTGTCGGTGAACGGCCTTACGGGCAGTGGACCGAAATGACGGGTAGTGGGCGGACAATTGTCATAAAACCGGATGGAATTCATCCGACATTTGAAATAAGCTGTATAGTATCGGATAATAATCCAAACAGCAGGGAGGGTGAATGAAAAAGATTTTTGCAATACTGTGTGGATTGGCTGTTCTGACGCTGGTTGTCTGCCTCTCATGCGATCTGGACAGTATATTCGGGGATACCGTCAGTATCGGTGACGATTCAGAACTGACCGAAGCCGAGGTGATTTCAGGTCTTAAAGAGGCGCTCAGTGTGGGTATCGACACCGCCTCCGTGCACCTGAATGCGGTCGGCGGGTATCTCCTCAACGAGGCGATTAAAATTCTCCTGCCGGAAGATGTTAAAACGGCGCTCAGTTATGTCGAGAATTTCAGCAGTAAAATCAGTCTGATTACGGGCGCACTTGCCTTAGCGGGTATCGATATCTTTGACTTCTCGGCTTTTAACGGAATGCGGGACTCTCTGATGGTCTCCATGAACCGTGCGTCCGAGAAGGCGGCGCCGCTTTCGGTTTCCATCTTTAAAGACGCGATCACCGGTATGACGATCCGGGACGGATTCGGCATCCTTAAAGGCGACAGCGTCGCCGCCACGAAATATTTGAAAATTAAAACCTTCGATCCGCTCACCGGTGTGTTTGAGCCTTTTGTCGACAGCACGCTGGCGCTGGTCGGCGCACAGGTGTTATGGCAGAATCTTTCAACCAACTACAATTCCATGGCCTTATTTTATAAAGAAATCCCGCAGAATCTGCTCGACATCATAAGCCTGCCCTCACTGCCTTTTGATACCCTGAGTACCGATCTGGCCCTTTACACGACGCAAAAGGCGCTCGATGGATTGTTTTATACGGTCGGCGAGCAGGAGACGCTGATCCGCAAAGATCCTCTGGCGCGGATCACGGAAATCCTGCGCAAGGTTTTCGGCTCGCTGGGGATAGAGTAGGCGTTGCGGTTGGGTAGGCGGGGGAGAGTCGGGTAAACCCCTTCCGCACCTTTTTTCCCCTTTCCGACAAATACCTGCCATTGACGAGTCAACACCGTGGATGGCTGCGGTCAGAACAGCTTCTTCAGCTTCTTTACCGCCGCATCCTTGACCTGGCCGCTCTTCTGTTTTGTCGCCTCTTCCAGGCGCTTTTTTTCCTCATTGGTCCGGCGCTGCACCTCTTCGGCGGCCTTCTGCTTTTCCGCCGCGAGTTTCGCCTCGAGTTCCTGCTTTTTCCGGTCAACCGTCTGCTGCAGCTGTTTTTTAACTGATGGCTGCTTCGCCGCCGCCTGCTTTCCGCTTCCGGCGCCGAATCCCCTGAACGTCACTTTGGGGCTTGCGATGCCTCCCTCGACACCGAGCAGCATGGTCACCCTGCCTTGCGCGTCCGAGGGAATGCCCGCCTGGTCCACCAGCCCGGAAACCCCCGCCAGCCGGGTCCCCTGCAGAAGCCCTTTCACGACTTTCTGCCCTTTATTCTGCAGGGAAAGAACTTTATCGGACATGTTTTTACTCAGCCTGTTCGCAACCGACAGGCCGAGATTGGCGTCGAATCCGACGTTTCCGGTCACCTGCCAGTCTCCGGCAACGCGTGATTGGATACTGACCGGTTTGTCGAAATAGACCCGTCCGTCCTTTATGCGCGCGTTTATTTTCATGTCCCTGAATTCGATGTCGTCGATTTTATAGAATTTCTCCACCGCCTTCGCCATGTTCCGCACCAGCGGCGCGCCGACGATTTTTCCGTTTTTGAGGTCGAGATCCACGGTGCCGGAGAGGTGTTTCGTGAGGTCGTCGACGGTCCCTCCGGATGTCGCGAGGTCGCACCGCATTCCCCCGGTCCCGTAGAGCGCCTTGTCGAGGTTGGCGATCTCTTTTGACAACGGAACCGTCGGCGGGATGAAGGTTTTAAGCTGTTGCGCCATCTGATGCATGTCGATACGTTCGCCCGTAAGGAGCAGCTTCGCCTGCAGGTTGCGGTTGTTGCGCATGTCTACATTGACTTTGTGGTTCATTTTCCCGCCGAAAATGCCCAGCGACGCGTTGACCTTGACGATATCGTTGATTGACGAAAGCTTGAACGCGACGGCGCGCACGTCGAGGCCCTGGTAAATGAGACGCTCGTTGGAGACCGTTGCCGTGACATCGACACCGGGGAGCGCTTCCGGAAGGATAAGCGGCGCAGCGGCGGGATTCACCGCCAATGCCGGCTTGGACGCCGCGGTTTTATCCGGTTTTCCCGTCGAAGCCTTATTCTGCGGCAGGAACTCATCAGTGTTGAGATAGGGTGAAACCAGGGTGCATTGCAGACGGGAACGGGGGTATTTCTTCGTTGAATCGGGTAAAAAAAGCGGTAGATAGTCGACCAGGTCCGCTTTGAAATTCACCGATGATGTGCCGATTTTCACCAGCACCGCCGGAGCGATCGATCGCGAGGTAAGGTTTATTGCGCCGTCGAAAACCACCGGCTTGGTCACCGCGGGAGTGACGACCGACACCTTCGTCAGACCGACGATGCCGCGCAGGTTGAGTTTCGCGGGATCAGCCGGATCGGCAATTCCTTTCGCCTTGACATCAGCCTTAACGTTGCCCGAAAAAGACATGCCTTCGGGCAGCGGAACGATGTCCTTGAGATCCCCGAGATTTATTGCCGCATTGAGAGCAATGTCAATGAGCGGTTTCGCGAAATCGTTGACCGTACCGGAAAGCGAAAGCGGATTCTCGCCGAGTTTCAGCCGCAGTGCGGCGATGTTGATGCTGTTCGCGGTAAAACCGATGTCGGCGTTGAAATCGTTGATCGTTTTGGGCAGGTCGGCGTAGTGAATCCGTACATTGTTGATAAGCGCACGGCCGTCAAGCGGCAATGCCCCCTTCTGCGGGAGCGGACCCTTGATCGTCATCGTCGCTTCCATGGTCCCGGATGCCTTTACCTTGGCTATTTCGGGCACCAGCGAGGCGGGAATTTCCGCCACGAGGTCCGCCAGGTCGATTTTACTGCTTGTCACGGCAAGGTCGAGCACCGGCGAAGCGCCGCCGAACCCGCTCACGGAACCCTTGACCGCAACGGCGACCTTCTGCAGCGATGCGCGCAGGTCATTGATTGTGAGCAGCTCATCCACGACATTGACGAGCAGATCGTGCGACAGTGTCACCGTCAACCCGGTGAGCGGTTTCGTTACCTCTTTGGATTGAAAACTGATGCTGTCGATGATCAGGTTTCCGGTGGTCGTCACGTTTTTCAGGGACCTGTCCATTGAGATGACCAGATTCTCGTTGATGGTGCCGAGGGTCAGGTGAAGATTTCCCTTGCGGTCGTGGTACACGACGGTTCCGCTTTCAATAAAAAACTGTTTGAGCGAGAGGGGGATCGGCAGCGCCGGCATGCCGCCGGAGGGTTTTTCCGCATCAGGCGCCTTTGTCGAATCCTTTTTCATGAAAGCGAGGTCGTCGAAATTGAAGGAACCCCGTTCATCGGTTTCGACCAGAATGCGCGGATTTTTAATCACTATTCTGCTGATGCTGAGCTGTTTGTGGAGCAGCGGCAGCACCTCCACCGCCAGAACGAATTTCCTGAGCGAAACGAACGGCTCCGGACTGAATCCCGGACGCGTCGTATTCGCCACGGCCAGGTCGCCCACCTTGACGCCGAACAGCGGGAAAAAGGTGAATCCGATTTTCCCCACCTCGACCTTCCTGCCGAGCTGCTTTTCGATCTGCGGAATCGCCACGGCTTTGAGCCGCGAAGGGGGAAAGGCGATGTAGAGCGCGCCGACGGCGATGACGATAAGCGCCGCGAGCGCGATGAGAACGATGACGACGATTTTCGGAAAACCGGAAAGCTTCATAAGTGCGCTCCCTTCGAGAGTGTTGATTTACGGGGAATATTTGACGTCCGTAATCGAACGGTTTTGAATGTCGGATGATTTGCGTCCGATGATCCGCTCGACGGCCTTGATACGTTCATCGGTAGGGGGGTGGGTCGAGAGGAAGGTGGCAAGCTTGGAAGCGGTACCACCGCCCATATCCGCCAGAAACTCGAGGAACGTTTTCATGCCCGACGGGTTATACCCGGTTTTAATGAGATATTCGACGGAGCTACTGTCTGCTTCGAATTCGTTTTCTTTGCTGTACTTGAGGAAAAGAAGGCCGGAGGAGATGTCCATCACCGTTCTGACCGCCGAACTGTCGCCGACCAGCACATCGAGCAGCGTCGAAATGCCGAATTGTTTGACCATCTGCTTCGCGCCGTGCCGGTTGGTGATATGACCGATCTCGTGCGCGAGCACGCCGGCGATTTCAGCCTCGTTGCGCGCACTTTTTATCAGACCCGTATAGATATATACGAAACCGCCCGGAACGGCGAAGGCATTGACGACCGTGTCATTGTCGATGACCGTGAAGGTAAAATCGATATCGCGGTCGTCCTGGTGGCGTGCGATATTCCGGCCGATGGAATCGATATACTTCACCAGATTCTGATTGTAATCCGTTTTGGCGGTATAGAGGGGATAATCGTCACTGTCGGCCTCGATCTGAGCCTTGTATTGCGTGCCCAGCTCTATCTCCTGTTCATCGCTGATGAGCAGATCGGTTGCGACGTCCTGGATTTTGTTGCAGGAGAGGGAAAGATGCATCATGACGGTTAGGCCAGAGATAATGATCGTATTTTTCTTCATTATTTTAATACACATGGCAAATCGAAGATGTTAAGTAAAGGGATGTTGCCGGAAAGAAACGGCGTCTTCGACGCCGACGCCGTTTCGGAATTTTACTTCATTATTACCGGGCGACTTTAATGGTAATCTTACCGGTTTCGCCGGCGACCTGGTCGGTGATCCTTACCAGCGCGTAGGCGTCTTCGGTCGTCTTTACGATAAAGACATCACCTTCAACCACCGCCAAAGAGATCACTTCGGTACCGCTCCACTTCGCTTCAATCGCTTCCTTGGTGGTGACGGCATCGAATTCCGCGGAGGTCATGGATAATTTTATAATTTTGGTTTGCGGAGGATTAGACCAATCTTTCGCATAATTATAGTCACTCTCCTGTGCCCAATAAGGAGAACCGACCTTATCACCTCCCGATGAAGTATGCGAATAACAGATGTCTATTTTTGACACGTTGTTCGCTGCCTGGGCGCTCAGCCATACATCTCCGCCGTCAAGGTCAATAGAACTCCCTAGTGTGGAATTCTGGTTTGCTCCGGCATCAAGAGTCACGGTTTCAACCGCGGTCCCGCCGCTGCCGGAAACGGTGAAATTGAAGGTCGCGTCAACGGTGCTTCCCGCCGTGACCGTGATTTTCAGCTTATAGTCGGCGGCGACCGCGTTATTGCCGACGGTGATTTTAATCGCATCGTTATCTTTGAATTCAATCTTGTCCTCCGATGATGACGACGGACCGCTTACGGTGATAGTCGATACGTCATTGTCGCTTGCATCGGTGATAGTATAAGCTATACTCGTGATGGCTTCACCCGCCGTCACTTTACCGGTAACGTTCTTGAAGGTACCGACATCAATGGAACCGATCGAATTAATTGTAATCTCCGGTGTCGACTCCTCCGTTGCATCCAGCAGCCCGCATCCGATGAAGCCGGTAACGATGATCGATCCGGTAAGGATCAACTTTAACAAACGATTCATGAAAACCTCCTAAAAAAGTGAGAGTTGAAATTTAAGACTTGTAGGGTTTCAAAATTCTGCTGTCCAGTAGACCATTCACCGAAAAAACGATGAGGTATAAATATATCATGGTTGTTGGGGGATGACAAGAATATCCGCGTTTCCCGACTAATATAATTCATCTGAAGTTGCAGCAATATTCTTGAAATCAATGTCTTCCAGCACCTCACGAAGTCGTTCGCAATGTGATCCCCGCCAGAAGATTTTTCCGCACCGGCCGCATAGTTTGAATTTCTCATAGTAAAGGCACGTCTTCGGTTCGAGCCGCTCGATGATCCGCTCCTTCGCGACATCCTGCAATATCCCGTTGCAGACGAGGCAGCGTGAAAAGGGCTTAAGGCGCTCTTTCAGATCGTAGCGGTCAATGACTTCACGCAACTGGGCTATAGGTTCCTGATGGTGGAGGCAGCAGCCGTGAACGATCACTTTCGCGTGCAGCAGATGCCGGTCGCGGGTCAGGATGATACGGCGCTGATCGACGGCGCACGTGATTATCTCAGGGTCGTCAAGCGTTTGATCGTAGGCGACGTCGAACCCAAGCAGACGAAGATGCCGTGCCAGCTTGCCGAGGTGCACGTCGGCGATGAAAGCGGGGGCGGGGAGGGGCCGCAGCCGCACGGGGGAGGAGCGCGAAACGTCAGAGCGCTCGGGATAAACCGCCACACGGTCTTCGTGAAGTAAATGATACGAGAAATCGACCGGGGTCCCGTTCACCATGATGCAGCCCACTTCGGTATGGGGGACCTGGTTCGCCTCGATGGCGTCTTTTATGGAGGGTTTTCCGCGGAAGGCGTAGGAAAATTCCCGGCCGCTGCGCTCTTTCGGCAGAAAATCATTGAGTTCGTCAAGGAACCGGAAGACCGCGGCAAAGGGGTGGACGGGTTTCTTTCTCATAAGTGATATGCTCCTCTTAATCGAGCCGTGCAAACCTCCTCATTCCCCACTCAATGCCCAGCAGCAGAAGGAGTGCGATCAGAAGCCACCACGAACGTTTTATGACGATTCTCCTGTTGACCGTCTGTTCGACGAGTGTCCGGTCCGGAGGCCGGAGCGGCGAGGTGAGCTGCCCGTCGGCGCCCGTGTCGAGCGGCTGTCCGATTTCACGCAGCACCGATTCGTTCTGTCCGGTTACGAGCAGTTCGCCGTTGTCGGCGGCCACGGTAAACGGAACACTGGAATGGACTGTTTTTAACGGGGTGGAAAGGGAACAGCCGACCGAATAGTTTCCTGAATCAAGCGGCGGTATAGAGACCCGTTGGAGGAGGGGGCCGGATGGAAGAAACTCGATCAGGGTGTCCCGGTGAAAGGTGCCGTCGTCGTTACCGATTGAGCAGGGCAGGTGTATCGATTCTTCTGAGGAATGAAGAAACGAGGGAATGACGCAGGTGAGCCTGACCGCATCGCCGGCTGTCGGCTGTCCGGAGGGGAAAACGAGCAGCGTATCGGTGCGCAGTGCATGAAGCGTTGAAATAACCGCTTCGATGAGACGTTGTGAAAAAATGAATGTTTCCGCTTCGCCGGAGGCATGTGAAAGCGGCAGGAAATCCCATCTCCAGAAGCCGGTGAAGGCGCAGGCGATAATCGATCGTTTGCGGTGTATCCCGCTGAAAAGGAGCGCAACGGTGTCGTTTCCGACTGCTGCGGATAACCACGGGCATGCGGGGACGACCTGAGGGTTGCGAACCATGGAGGCGATTGGCGGGAGATCGCGCAGCGGCAATTGAAAAAAGGGACTCGGCATGCCGCACTCGGGCAGGAACAGCCGGGTGCCGGCAATCGAATCGATACGCACCGTTTTGCCGGGAAGACACCCGCAGTAAACCGGAAGCGCGGCGGCGGGGATAGCCATATCCGCCTGACCGTCGCCGAAAATGAAGACGACGTCCACTCTTTTCCTGTGTGCAACGGAACCGTCGACGAAAGACTGACTGCGTGCGAGCGCGAGGCGGAAAAACCGCAGGTCAAGAGACGGCCGCGCGGAAAACGTCCGGTAAACGAATGCCTCAGGCACGGCATGGTGAAGCACGTACCGTGACCGCGAAAGCGTGTCGCGCCGGTTTGCGACGGTCACCGTATAAAGGTGCAGTCCCGCCGCCGCGGGCGGGAGCCGGGCATCGAAGGCGTGTGCGAACGGTCCGGCGGCGACCGCAAGCGAATCGACGAAGAGGGGCGCGGCGTTTTCAGCGACCGTAACCGTTACCGTTGCGGCTTCCGATGCGAAGCCGGTGCACGGCACCTTCATCGAACGGGTTGTTCCCGCGTAAGAGACGATCGTATCGGGAGGGGAGCACTCGATCGAAGGGGGCCGCCGGACTGTATTCAGCGGCAGATACCACACCGATTTTGAGGCGAGGTCGGCCGCAACCGGAGTGGGGTTTGACCAGTTGGCGTCGGAGATGATGATGATGTCGGTTGCCTTCTGTAAAACCGGCAGGCTGTTCATCGACGGAAAATAACTTCTCCGGTCGGCGGCGGTACGTGTCGGATCATCGGTTGCGCGCAGCGAATCGCCGAACAGGAACCATGCGGCCCGGCGGCGGCCGGGCGAGGCGGCGTGGCCGGCCGCGGAGAGGACCTGCTGTAAAAGGCGTATCGCCGAATCGGCCGGAAAGAGCGACATGCTCCGCGACGCATCGATGAGCACCGGCACCGGACGGTTGCGTTCGGGCAGCCGGCGAACGGTGAAAGCCGGTTCGAGCAGGGCGAGCGTGAGGAGCGCGCCGATGAGCAGCCGGATGGCGATAAACAGGTTTTTTTTCCAGCGGGGAACTTCCTCCCGGAGCGCGTGGAAAAGCGCCAGCGAGGTCGCGCCGAGAATGAGTGTGATCACGAGGAGTGCGTGCAGGGTCATAACCGTCAGGTTCGCATGATGGTCGTATCGCGGTTCCAGTACCGGTCGTTCTGCCGCGGATAGTCGGTGGTAAAGTGCAGCCCGCGGCTTTCCCTGCGTTTGAGCGCGCATACGATGATCAGTTTCGCCGCCGTGACGGTGTTACGCAAGTCAATAAGACGGGCGGTCACCCGCGTGCGGCGGTAGAAGCGGTCGATCTCCC
>JAFGIW010000189.1 GCA_016929415.1 Chitinispirillaceae bacterium
CATTTTCGCAGTGGCGTATTTACCGGCATCTGCAGCAGCAGCGCAAAGAAGTCTGCAAAGCAGCGTTTTAATCGCTCAATTTAGGTTTAACATCAGGATGGAAATATCCATGTTAATGCCGGACTGAATGCCGCAGACGCATCTCTCCCTTTAACATTAACCTTTCTTTATTTTTCTGTTATATGGCCTATAAAATAGTGATCACCTGCGACCGCACCATGGCTAGCGACTACCATGGCCTGATCTTCTTCGGTTTCAGCGCCTGTCTGCCTTCCGGTACACTTCCCGACTGGCTCTACTACCCCCTGTTTTGCCCCAGCGGCAAACACGACAGCGAGGGCCGTCTGCTTTACGCCAACTGCGGCATGCGGAAAATCGAGGCCGCGCTTCTTGCCGATGGTTTCAGCCGCAACGATATCGTGGTTGCCCATCCCGACTGCCTTGATAAGGTGATCGGCCCGGAAACCGAGATCGTTTCGATCAGCGCCAATGATCCGCTGGGTATCGGCCCGGCCACGTCGACATACTCCGAACTCTGGGGCGGCGAAGGCCGGATGGCCATCATGCTGCGCCGACTCCTCCGTGACCCGGCCATCAGAAAGTACCGTCCTTTCGTGGTTCTCGGCGGTCCGGGAGCTTGGCAGGTCTCGGTCAATCCGGAGAAACGGAGGCAGCTCGGGATCGACTGCGTTTTCGTGGGTGAAGGCGAGGTATCCGGCCCGAAACTCTTCCGCAGGATACTTGATAACGGCCGCAAAGATATTCCCGAGGTAGTTACCGGCGAACCGGTACCGGTGGAGCGGATTCCCGACATCGTAGGCGGCACCACGATCGGCATCATCGAGGCGACCCGCGGATGCGCGCGAAGCTGCGCCTTTTGCGTTCCCTCGGTGCGCAAGGTGCGCTCGCGCCGGCTGGAAAACATACTCCGCGAGGTGCAGGTCAACATGGACGAAGGCAACACCGGCGTCATCCTTCACGGCGAAGATGTGCTGCTCTACCGTTCCGACGGTCTGAAGGTCAACGGCGATGCGGTGGTCGAGATGTTTGAGCGGGTGTATACAGCGCCGGGTGTGCAGTTTGTAGGCGCAAGCCATGCCGCGCTCTCATCGGCCGTCAGTTCCCCGCAGACCATCGAGAGGCTTGCCCGGGTACTCGAACTCGGTACCGACAAGAACCCCGTCAATTACTTCCAGGTGGGAATCGAGACCGCGAGCCCGAAACTGATCGGCAGACACATGAAGGGCAAGGTCTACCCGTTCGAACCGGAACAGTGGCCGCAGGTAGTCAAGGACGGGTTCAAATTGTTCAACGACAACCATTTCGTCGGTTGCGCCACCATCATCATGGGGCTTCCCGGCGAGGAACGGGAGGATATCGAACAGACCGTCGAGTTGGTAAAAAGTCTGCGGCCCTACCAGAGCCTTATGGTGCCGCTCCTGTTTTCTCCGTTGCAGACGACCCGACTCGAATATTCCGCAGCGCTTAAAAAGAAGGATCTGACGCCGCAGCATCACGAACTGATTACCGCTTGCTGGGACCATAACTTCGCCTGGTTCCCACCCATGTGGGTCAACTATGGACGCAACAAAAATCCGCTTTTAAGGACCGCGATGAGGCTTGTTCTTACCCATGGCGCCAGGCTGGTGAAATACCGCATTCACCGGGATGCACGGAGGCATGGAGCAAGAGTATGAGGTTTGAGTCCCGTTTTTTATAAAGCAGAATACACTGTCAGGCGTCACAGCACCACACACCCGGAACCGAATTTCCGTAAAACAGACCCACGACAGGGGTGGGAAAAATCGGTTTGCGGAGTTCCGCTCCCGGGGGGAAAATTCATTGATATCGCCTGCACCAGCCGCGATACTATTGCCCGGCAACGATAATAGTTCCCCGCTGAACACCGCCTGCGGCATAGAATCTGACCGTATAGGAGCCGCTCCTTACCGGGGTTCCATGCCGGGTTAAACCGTCCCACAGGAGATAATCCATCCCCCGTGCATCAACAATCAATTCACGGACAAGTTTCCCTTTTAAATCGATAACACTTACTTTCACCATACGGGCATCAACGGGCAGTGTGAACTGTGCCATGGTCGATCTGATGTTTCCGTTTTCCATAAGAATGCGGAATGGACGGTCGGCATACCGGCTATTAAGCCGGTTCTTTTCCCGTACCGGGTCCTGAGTAAACTCACTCCAGTTTATATCGCTTTCGCTGTAACCGAAACCCGATAGAATGGAAGTGATCGCAGTAGTATTATGAGGTGCATTCATGATATTTTCACGGATTTGCCGCGCTACGGCAATATCCACCATGGGTCCGAAAGTACCCATGACTATGCGGCATGGGGTATGGGTAGGAGCGGAACCAGGCCCCTGAACCGCCGCCCAGAGCGAATCAACAATACAGAGTTGCTGCCGTACCGGAGAGCCGCCTAATATGGCATCCGATTTATTCTGATCGATCATCTCAGTTAAGTTGGAGGGACATGAAAACTTCATGGTTCCGGTATGATTTTTCATGGTCAGGGTAAAGCCGCCTCTACCCTGGCCATGCCCCTTATTAACGGCACAGTTAACCAGAATATCACACTGGGTGACCACCGTCGTACATGATTGTTGTCCGGACCCCACAGTGACCGATACCTTCTGAGTTCCATTTGATACAACCACACCTGTGGGAAGTCCGTTTCCGATATAAGGGGTGTATTTACCGTTACCGGTGGCGCCCGAACAGGCATCATAAACAGTGATATTCGCCGACGCTACTCCGAGGCGGATCAGTTCCTGACATACTTTACCGACTATGGCTATCCGCGGCATGATCATTGTATAAATGCAATTAACCTTGATGGCGACCTTGACCTCTCCCCACTCCTTGGAATCCGGTTTTCGAAAGATGGTCGCCCACGCCGCAGCCGCATCACTTTTATCGGCAAGTGTTTTCGCCATGACATCCATATTGGATTCGACTTTCGATGTGATGACCGCGTTGTTCTGCAACCGGAAGGTACTTACATCTTCAATATCACTATTCAACATGCCGGTGTCATAACAGCATACCACCTTTTTATTATCAATTGCAGGATTAATCTGCATCCCGTCAGTCCATGCTGCTGGGGCGGAAAACACGTTACTGAATTTGACGCCGCCGGCGGTTATCGCTGCAGCCCCCGCTACCGACTTCTGTAGAAAAGATCGACGATTGATAGCCATAGTGCCCCCATGAACGAAAAAAAAAGGCATCGAGCAATTAAATACCCAAGCCTGAAATAAATCTTACTTTTATGATAGTATTGTAAAATCGCTTAATTCACTATATATTTTTCATTTTTTATATAACGACCCTCTGTTTTTCGGGAGCCTGGTTTCCCGGATACACGAAAATCGGGTTCGAGTAGAATCAGAGATTATATAGGCGATCTCTTCGGAATTCGTTCTTTCCTCGCAGGGATTTCCCTTCTCATCTACTTCGTCGGAAGTGCTAAATGCCAGGTTGGCACCCCGGAGGCGGGTTTGTTCAATTCCATTGGCCGGTTTATCGTATGACAAACTGCTGCTTCCCCAGTAAAAATCGGCGGTGTCCATGGCGATGCCTTAACCGCTTTCGCTGCCGTTATGGATGAGGCCGAACGTAACCTTCTTGTCGGCCTCGATACCCGAACCGCCGCAACTCATTTTATACCTGTATCCCGGCCGGACGGTGATCAATTGCCGGATCTGGACATGCCATTTCTCCGTGCCGCCGTCGTAAAGAAGAAAGTGAATGTCGGTTCCCCAATCGAAGGTGCTCACCTGAATGAAGTCCTCGTCGGATTCGAGCCAATAGTACCAGCCGGTCATGTCCCCAAGTTCAAAATCGCCGTTTTCGAGAAGTTCGGTACCGTAGATCCATACAATCCATGCACTTGCCAACACCACCAGAAAAGTCTTCATGACCAGCCCTCTTGTTGAAGAAACGGATAATACATGATGATGAAAATACTACGATACCCGCCACGACGGGGTTTCATACGGAATCTCCCACCCCGACGACCCCCTGCAACGGAACAATCGACTGCTTGTATGATAGTATATGTGAAGGGTAGTCTTTAAGAGTAAGATTTCCGGAACCCCTCACTCGAACAGCTTCCGGTACTTCCCATACCCCGCCTTCTCAAGCTCCTCTTTCGGGATGAACTTCAGTGACGCCGAGTTGATGCAGTACCGCAGTCCCGTGGGTTTCGGCCCGTCGGGAAAGAGGTGGCCGAGATGGGTGTCGCCCGCCTTGCCGCGTACTTCGATGCGCCGCATGGAGTGCCTGTTGTCCTCCTTTTCAACGATAGCCTTCTTGTCAAGAGATCGGGTGAAACTCGGCCACCCGGTACCGGACTCGAATTTGTCTTTCGAACTGAAGAGCGGCTCGCCGGAGATGACGTCGACGTAGATGCCTTCCCGCCTGTTGTCCCAGTATTCGTTCCTGAAGGGCGGTTCGGTGGCGCTGCAGACCGCGACATCGTACTGAAGCGGCGTAAGCCGCGTCTTGAGTTCCTTGCCGGAGGGACGGTTGATTGCCGCGGTATTCGGTGTCGGGGCGGCAGTGTGCTTCCCGTCACCCCATAGCCGCTTTAGAAAGGGCGCCCTGCCCGATCCTTCCCGGTACTGTTTGTAACGCAGCGGATTTTTCACCTGATAGTCCTGGTGGTACTCCTCAGCCGGATAGAATTTACGCGCGGGAAGAATCGACGTCACAATAGCGTCTTCATATACCCCCGATGCTTCGAGGGCGGCGCGCGATGCCTCGGCGAGTTTCTTCTGTTCGTCGGTATGGTAGTAGATGGCCGTCACATACTGTTTCCCCCGGTCGGCGAACTGCCCGCCCCGGTCGGTGGGGTTGATGTTGCGCCAGAAGACGTCGAGGAGATCATTGTAGCTGATCTTCGTCGCGTCGTAATACACCGCCACCGCCTCGACATGGCCTGTTTTCCCGGTTGAGACTTCTTTGTAAGTGGGATTTTCCTTCGTGCCGCCGGTATAGCCGGTAATAACCCGTGCCACACCGGGCAGTTGCTCGAAAGGCGGCTCCATGCACCAGAAACAGCCGCCGGCGAACGTGGCGATGGAGAGGGAGGGGGCGGCATCTTCGGCCGCGGATGGTTGTTCATTATTTCGGGCTGACAGTGCGATAGTCATGATCAATGCTCCGGTGAGAATGGAAGTCAGTTCCATGGCAGGCTCCTTGTTTATAATTACTACGGGAATAGAGCGGGTAAAATTGAGGGGGGGGGGGAGATATATGGCGTTGTTTTCCAGCGGAAAACGCTTTTAATGCGACTCACCATACGATGGTATGATTCCATGGTATATTGAGTAGCGAAGACGACCCTGGCAGGACTCGTTATGATAATCCAGACTCGAACGTTGATGGGGGACTACTATGCGTATGCTGATAATGCTGGTTACGGTTTTTCTGTTCTCATCTATCGAATTGAATTGCGTCAATCCGGCTTCATCAGAATCAACCGTTGATACACTTTGCATCAATTCAAGCGATACACTCTACCGGTTGGATACGGTGTATGATGAGACATTGCTGGTCAGTTCAAGCGACACCGTTTACCGGTTCGACACAGTCACTTCAAGAGATACGGTGTATGTTGAAACATTACTGGCTGAACCGGCTTCATATATATGTATATGGGCCTGTCGCCACCTCCTGCCGCCGGACCTACCGATTCACCCGGAACGATCGGGTTTTACCTCCCGGCAACGCTTCCCATCCGGGAAGATGGCGTTGATAGATGATACATCAGCGGATCAGCTGCGGTCGTAGCGGCTGTCAGGTGGAATCCAGCCGCGGATGGGCGGAAGTTCTATAATTTTTCCATGTGCACCGCAGTGCAGCTTGAATCCGGGACTCATGCCGATTGGCTTTCGATTCCGTCCCCATTTCCCCCCTCCACCGGAAACAGCATTGTAAACGTCGTTCCCTTGCCGACCTGCGTCTCCGCAAAAACCGCTCCCTTATGGCTTTGCGCAATACCGTAGACGGCGGCCAGGCCCATGCCGGTGCCTTTACCTTCCTCTTTTGTCGTAAAGAATGGTTCGAACAGATGGTTGAGAACGTCCGGTTCTATCCCGCTGCCGGTGTCGGTTACCGCAACGCCGGCATAGGTGCCTGTTTGGCAGGTTATCCCGTTATCGCGGCAATAGTCGGGAGTCACCCGGACTGTTTTCGTGGTGATCGTCAGCGTTCCGCCGTTTTTCATGGCATCGCGCGCATTCAGGCACAGGTTCAGGAGCGCGTTTTTAATCTGATCGGCGCCGCCCGGGATCAGGGGAATTTCCGGTTCGGCAACGCGGATAATGGTAAAGTCGCGTTTAAGGGCGCTTGATAACAGGGGGATCAGTTCCTTGATAAGGTCGTTGAGGTTGACAGGCTGCATCTTGTATTTTTTCTTACGCGCAAATGTCAGCAGTTGCGAAGTCAGTTCAGCCGCGGTCTGGGCGGTCTTCTCGATGGTCTGCGCGTATTCGTGCTCCTGGGCTTTCGCGCCAAGCGTTGTCGTCAGCATCGCACTGTAGCCGAGAATGATATTGAGGTAATTGTTGAAATCGTGCGCCATGCTTCCGGCCAGTTGTCCGATCGCTTCCATTTTTTCCGCCTGGCGGAGCCGGTCGTTCGCTTTTTCCAGTTCGCGGGTGCGCCTTTCCACCCGTTGTTTCAATTCATTCTGAAGTTGCTTGAGTGAAATTTCCGTCTGCTTGCGGATTTCGACTTCCTTGTGCAGATTTTTTGCCATGCCGCCGAAGTATCCGAGTAAAAACGAGACCCCTATATGTACGCCAAAACTGATGACCCCATCCGGGAAGAACGTATTCGCAAATTCCGGAGCAAGGATGCGGAAACCCAGACCGTTCCAGAAAAAACAGAATACGGTGAGTATTATTCCGGCAATGGTACCGCGCCTCCACGATACGATGCTGACTAAAACAATGCCGATGACCGGTATTACGGATGAATGCACAAAGAAAAGGGCAATGTAAAATACGGCGAAGTAGACGCATGAAATAAGAAATAGCGCGGTAATACGTTTGAGCATTCCGACCTGTTTCAAATTGAAAATGATGCTGATCGCAGGCCTTTCCGGGCAAATCCTTTTCGACCCTGATTATTGAAAAATACAATTTTCCCCACTACCCGCGTGAAAACATTGATGGATTGAGATGGCGCCCGCGTGTGGGGCTCCTTACCACTTGGCGCGTCTGCAGTTGATCCGTATATACCGAATCGGCAATAGATTATCACTGAATAATTGCAGGCAAGATCATGGCGGATGAGCGGGTGAATACTGCTTTACTTACCGGTTGCGGATTTTACGGGCTTCGGTCTTTCCATTCCCATTCCCCTCCTCATCCACAGCCCCGCTCCGAACGCCGCGAGAAACAGTGCCTCGAATCCTGCATACCCCGTAAGCATCTTCGCCCCCGATGTGGTGAATCCGTAGGAATGGAGCCCGGTGCCGAGCAGGTTGACGCCGATCCATGTGCACATGACAAGTACCGCGGCGCCGATCGCGCCGATGGACAACCCGATGCCGGCGATGCCGCGGCTGCGGCGATAGTGGAATACGATCAGCCCCCAGAGGATAATGAGCAGGGCGCCGTTTTCCTTTGGGTCCCACCCCCAGAAACGGCCCCACGCCTGGTCGGCCCACATTCCGCCGGTGACGGTGCCGATCACGGTAAAGAGCAGGCCGAAGGCGAAGACGCCATAGACCGCGCGACTTGTTGACGTAAGCGAATCGGGTTTTCGCGGGAACAGGAGCCGCTGCGCCAGGTAGATATGGCCGATGAATCCGGCGGCCATGCATCCGGCATACCCGAGTGAGATGGTAATGATGTGGGTGGTGAGCCAGAAGCCGGAGTCGAGGATCGCGGCGAGCATTCCCATGGTGTCGCCGTCGGCGGCATAGCGCCCGGCAACGTGCAGAAAGATGAATCCCGCGAGCGAAGCGGTGAGCAGGCCGATGGGTCGTATACGGATAAATTCGAGAAACATGCCGATGATCATCATCGACCAGGCCACGAAAATGAAGGTTTCGTAGAGGTTGGTAATGGGGGGATGGTGCATGATGAGCACCCGGAGCACGATACCGACGGTGCAGAGCACCCATGCGGCGGCAATGGTAACGGTGCTTGCCGGTGAAACAGCCCTGCAGGTCGAGAAAAGGGCGATGAGGGCGAGCAGCGCGGCAAGCCCGAGCAGAATCTTGGCAAGAAAGAAGGCGTTTATTTTATTGTAAAGCAGCTCGAGCGACGGGTCGGGCAGCGGGGGCGTGAGGCGTATCGAACGGACAATCGTATCGAACGATGCCACCGCATTGTCGAATGACGCCTGGTTGCCGCGGAGATAGGCGTCACGGATTTTCACGATCGCCTGCATGGCCGGGTTGCCGGCCGCAGCGCTCCGCTGTGAGCCGATAAGCCCCCAGGGGCTCATCCAGGTCTCATGTCCCTGTTCGAAAACGGGAATGAGGTGGGGAGGGCTGTCGCCGATCGAGCCGCTGATCCGGTACATTTTATGTGTAAGCCGGACGATCGCCTTGTCGGCTGCACTCAGGCTGTCGGCATGAAGCTGCTGGATCCGTGTCATGTGTTCCGCAAGAAAATGGTTCTGTTGCAGCATGTCGAAAAAGGAGGGCGCCCTGTCGGGGTCGCTCACTATGTCGGGGAGGCTGACCATGGAATCAACGGCCGGAACATGAAAATCGTCGTCCGGTTCCAGAAAACTGAAGGCGGAGGCCAGCATCCGGTACTCGGTGAGGTTTGCATAAATGCGGATGATCTCCTTTTCAAAGGGCGCCTGCTGTTCGGCGGTTTTATTTTCGGCGGAACTGTAGTATCGCTGGATCGCCTCCGCGGCGTGGGAAAGCGCCGCATAAGAGTAACGGCGGTTCCTCTGGGGCGCGATGCCCAGGGTATGGGCGACTTCAGGATTATTAATCAGAAAGACCTTGTCGAAGTCGCCGCGCATCGGGTCGAAAAAAAGGCGGGAAAGCCACTCAAGGGCGGATGCCTTTGCGATGTGCCGCTTCCCTGAAAACTGCAGCAGTTTATTGCGCGCATAGGTATCAAGGGGTTTTTTCCGTCCGTTTTCGAGGATGATAATGGAACCCAGCGATCCGACCGAAAAGGGAGGGGAGAGCGGGGCCGCAGCAGCGTCAAACGATGAAAAAAGGCCCCCGAAAACCGCCGTAATGAAAAGCATCACTGCCGGAAGAGGACTCCGGAGAGAGTGTGAGGTTGTATGGGAACGGCTGTCAGCCACGGCGATTCCTCCTTATGGAGGAGAGTTCATACCACATTTTCACGATGAAATGAAAAAAGAGACCGGTAACGATGATCAGGCTTGCGATATAGGGCAGATAGCGCAGCGGGTTTTTTACAATCGCGAGCGTCGATGAATAATTGCCCTCCTGCCCCGCGTAACCCATCTGGTAAAAGGTAAACGAGCGGTACCGGAACGGTCGGTTCATTTCGATGACGATTTCACGGTCGATGTTTTTTCCGAGCATGCGCAAACGGCTCTGGAAGCTTCTCGCTTTCGATGTCCCCGGATGCCACTCCGCGGTAAACCGGCTAAGTGTGATCCGCACCGGGAGCGGCAGCGCCAGCGGCTGCAGGGAAAGGATGATCGTATCGACGCCGTATGCAAAGGGCACCGGATAGGGTGAGCCGGCGTACACGAAACGGTCGGGGTTGTGCGCCGGTTTTTTATCATCGCGGGCATCGATCGAGAAAACGATACCCGGGATGCGCCGGCCCTCTTCGGTTGTCTTGTCTACCGGTTTCAGCGAGGTTATGGTCTGGCTGTCGTGCGGGCTCACCATCGCGCCGCAATTCCGGTAGATGTGCCGCAGGGAGAGTGTCGTCATCGTGGGCGCCAGATTGATCCGTTGCCCCCTCCTGAGACGTTTGAGATCATAGCGGGAGATTCTGGAATAGGGTGCGCCGCCGCTGTTTCCGTTGAGCGCAACGACGAGCTGCCAGGACGTGAAATCGTACGTGGTATCGGTGCCCTGGTCTTCGTTAAGGGTGATCGCCGATTCCCGGACGAAGTGCGAAGCGATTGCCGAGCCGCCGATGAGTACGGCGACGCCGATATGGAGTATGATAATGCCGATGGTCCTGATGTTGACCGGCCGCCGCCTGAACGCCGCGGCCAGCAGGTTGACCGATAAGACGGCGGCGATCGACTTTACCGCAGGAAACGGGACCGCTCCGGCGATCAGAACGAACCATGCCCTGAAAAAACGCTCCTGTGCGGCGTAGATGCCGTTGTCGACCTGATAGAGGGTGCCCCAGACGACCAGCACGGCGAGGCATAGAAGCGCGATCACCGTTAACTGCAGCGAGGAGAGCCATGAGAAGAGCCGGAGCGGCCAGTTGTTTTTTTTCATAATGGTTGCAGGTTTCCTGACGGATTACGATCAGGTCATTTCCTTATTTCCATTAAGATCCCGGCAGCAACGCGGCGACCGGTATTCCCTCAAGGAAAAAATCGTCAAGCACGCACGAAAGCGTGTCGCCGCGATTATTAACGGTGTAGGCGAAGACGAATTCTATCCGTTCGACATGGCGTGATTCGCGGCTCCAGGGATATTCGTCGGCATAGGGTACCGGTTCAATGATCCGCAGCGAATCAACCGGTATGAAGTAGTCGCTCATGGTCGATGTCAGCTTGAGGGGATAGGCGTAATGCGAACGCATGGCGCTTGCGCTGTCGAGGTCCCGGGTCTCAAAGTGGACCCTAATCGTACCCTTTCCCGCGGCACGGAATGAAAAACCGCTCATTGCCGACAGGTCGGCCCCTTCGCCCGACAACGGTTTCAGTGAAAAACCGATCAGAGCATTCGCATACAATGAAATCTTGTCAAGAACGGTGCGGAATCTCAGTGCCTGCCCGCCTTTGCCGTCGGGCACCGAATCGTACAAGATAAATGAGGTTCCGATTTTTCGGGTTTCTCCCTGTTTCCAGACCTCTGCGGCAGGGTCCCAGAAATAATACAGCGAGTCCGACAAAACATACCATCCGAGCACCGGAAAAATGCGGCCGAGCGAAGTCGGGCCGATACCGCTCTCGAAATTGTCGATAAGGATCCGGTCGGCAATTGCCGGAAGCGCCAGATGGGCGAGTGAGGTTCCCTCTTTGAGCGTCAGCGCGATACCGTCGTTGATGACGGGGGCGGAAGATGAGGTGCCGTTGACACTCAATAAAGCATAGAACCCGGGAGCGACGGTTGCAAAGGAAAACGCGCCGGCCTGATCGACCGATGCCTGATACGAAGTCCCCGCCAGCATCACCCGTGACGGCAGGGCGGCGGAGGTGTCGAATGTCCCGGAATACGATGACGGCGGCCGCAGGCGCAGGGTGTCGAGGGCGTCGCGTGCCGAAGCGGGAAGGGGGAGCAGCAGGGCGCCGTCCCCGTGGTCGATCTGAAGGTTGACTTTTGCATCATGCTCGGGGAAACAGATCTCGATTCGTCCGTTCTCGTCGGCGATTGTCTGCTGCAGTACCGGCGAAGCGCCGTTGTGGATGCTGTCGATCCAGAATCGCGCTTCAATGATCTGTGCCACGGCTCCTGCCGCCGGGGTTCCGTCGGGACGCATCGCATAGGTATTGACCGTTTCCGTTCCGGTACCGCCTCCGGTCGAAACAGCCGTACCGCAGGAAACGTAAAATATCGTCATGGTGCCGAGCGAAAAAACGGTTATAAGAATATTTTTCATGGGTTTTTCTTTTTGGTGTTGTTTTTAGTCAGCGGAAACAACTGAAAATTTATCTGATACACCTCTTCGAGATCCTTGTCTTTTCTTACCAGTTCAATGATTTCGCGCCGGAGGTCACTGATGCGTTCCCGGATGATCTCAAGACACTGACGTGATGCGCTTACGGTAAGGGTAGAGATATCGCGGTGCTCCCTTGGTATCGTATCGAGAGCTCCGATTGCAAGTTTGAGGGCCGATTTCTGATATGACCGGACCGCTTTTATCTGATCGACGCCGCTCGTGGTAACAAAATCATGGGTTGGGCGCAACCTCCCGGTGCTGTCCGGCGTTATGATGCCGAGTTTCTGCAGCAATCTGATCGATCGCTGTGCCTGTTGTGATGAGATGGCGGGGTGCAGCCGCGAAGCGAGATCATCATAATTTTCCTGAAATGGAACGATGTTCAGCTCTTCACGGAGAACCACATTCCACCACGAAGCAAAATACTCGTAGAGGTCGTTGTCAAGGACCGCTGTCACCGGTTTGCGCAGGAGCAAAAGCTTCTGTAAATAGAAAGTCTCCTGGTCGGTCGATTTCGCCTTGTTGAAGTGCACGAGTGTCGAGAAATAGCTGTCTTCACGTTTGGATAATTTGAGGAACGTGACCAGGGTGGGGATCGCGGAATTGGCGATGTGCTTCTGCTTATTAAGCACTTTGACATAAAAAGAGGCATCAAGACCGGTCTTCCCCGCCACATACCTGAACGAGAAAAAGCGATGACAACTTTTATTATAGTTATAGTGGTCACGAAGGTACTCACGGTAATCGAGGTATTTGAAAATATCGTCCATGTTTTAGGTTCAGTGAAACTCTTCGTGATAGGTGAAAGAAATGTTCTGCTCGGTAGTTATACGCTTAAAGGCACTTTACATCATTTTTCTCACAGTTTTCAGATAATATAAATAAAAAATTCTTTGGGGGGCGGATTCTTTTGGAAGGGCGGGGGAGGTGGGAAGGGTTCAGAGACGGAAGTTGAAGTGAGAGAGGAGGATAGAAGAATTCCTGATATGGCGAGAGTCCCTTTCAAATCCCCCCTGCTGCAATGATCCTTGCATACTCCCGTCCGCTCTCTTTGATAATACGCCGCTGGGTCGGATAGTCGGTATAGCTCAGACCGAACCGCGGACCGTACCCGTATGCCCATTCAAAGTTGTCCATGAGCGACCAGTGAAAATATCCCCGTACGTCAACGCCGAGGCTGAAGGCGTCCTGAAGTGCCGTGATGAAGCCTTTGATGTAGGCAATACGCCGTGGATCATGGACCTTCCCGTCGGAGGCGATCTCGTCGCGCAGCGAAATGCCGTTTTCGGTAATGATGATCGGAACCGTTACATACTCATTTTTAATACGGAGAAGAAGGTCGGTAATACCGCGGGGGTAGACAGGCCAGCCGAGATCGCTCACCGCAGTTACTTTTTCAGATCTTACGAATTGCGGTTTGCCGTCACTGCCCCGTGTTAAAAAGAAGCTGAAGTAATGGTTGACCCCGAGAAAGTCGAGCGGTTGTTTGATCAGTTCCATATCATCCGGGAGAATGGTCGGGAAGGTGTCGGCGCGCGCCTTATCAGTCGGTATCTTTTCCGGATAGGCGCCGCGCAGCAGCGGGTCGAGCTGATAACTGTTGGAATCGAGCCACATCTCTTCCGCAGCTTCCCGGTCTGCCGGGGTGTCGGCAGCCGGGTAAGTCATCATCAGCACGGGGGCGATGCCGAATTTACCATCAGGAATGAACGCTCTTCCCGCGCGCACCGCACGGCCGTGAGCAACAAGGAGGTGGTGAAATACCTGGAGCGAAGTGGCTTTATCCCGGGCTCCCGGCGGGTGGGTTCCTTCATTAAAGCCGAGATTCGCGCATACGGACGGTTCGTTGAGGGTGACCCAGTACTTCACCCGGTCGCCGAGCGTACGATACATGAGGCTGCTGTATTCGGTAAACCAGTCGATGGCGCGACGGTTGAGCCAGCTCCCGGCATCCTGAACTCCCCGGGGGAGGTCCCAATGGTAAAGGGTGATGAGAGGGGTGATTTTTTTTTCCAGCAGGGCGTCCACCAGACGGGAGTAGAAATCGAGACCCGCCTGGTTGTGTTTCCCATAACCCGTCGGAAGCACCCGCGACCATGAAATGGAAAAACGGTAGGCATTGAGGCCGAGTTCAGCCATCACCTCCACATCCTCTTGCCAGCGGTGGTAGTGGTCGCACGCCACATCCCCGGTCGTGTTGTCGGCAATTTTTCCCGGCGTATGGGTAAAACAGTCCCAGATCGACACCCCCCGGCCGTCTTCATTCCAGCCGCCTTCAATCTGATACGCTGCGGTTGAAGCGCCCCAGAGGAAACCGGGGGGGAATTTGAGTGTTTGATTCATACTGGTCCTTGCAATAAAATTTTAAGGTAAATGAGTATACATCATTGCAGGTCAATGCACCAGAACCCGTTCTCTTCAATTTTTCGGCTCGTGCATGGAGTATTTTCCATACCATGCATCTGCCGACCCTGTTGAAAAAGACCGTATTTATCCTTTCGGGAAATTTCTTTCTCTCCGATGCGGTTCGAAATACTACCTATCAATGGGCGTGGGGCCATCTGCGCGGTCTGCAATGCGGCTCCTCCGTTGTCGACATCGGCAGCCGCGACTCGCTCTTTCCGGCATTCCTCGCCTGGAAACGGTACGCCGTCAGGGTGGTCGAACGGGACGCCCGGTTTACCGGGCGGCAGATTATTAACGGTAAACGATGGGGCGTGCGGATGATCGTTGATAATTGCGATTTTCTCATTGCCGCCGTCCCGCATCCCTGCGATGCGGTCTGTTCGCTCTTCAGTCTGCAGCATGCAGGAAACAAGGACACCCCCGCGTACTGCCGTGCCGCAAGGCTGCTGCGGCCGGGCGGGCTTCTGCTCTCCGCCGCCGAGTATTGTCACAAGGGAAGCCGCTTCCACGAGGGTCGTGACGACGGCGCCATGAGGATCTACGGCCCGGAGGATATTGAAAAGCGCATTGAGGCGCCGCTGTTTTCCGAGGGTATGGTGGAGTTCGACCGGCAGTATTATGCCGTCGGGGAGCATGGTAAGGTGACGGTCGTCACTACTGCGCCGGCGAAGGGCACGATGGTGCTGCTGCTGTTCAGGAAGGAGTGATCGGGAACCGGTGTCAATCGGTAGAAATGACCCGGTTCCGGTATCAGGCGAGGAAAAGAGCTGCCTTCTTTCCGCTCAGGTAGTATTTTTACAAAAAAATAGGTACCAACCCGGGAAGGAATCATAACCATGAAATCGCGCAAACTGCTCCTGACGCTCATCGGCGGATGGATCCTGTTCATCGGTCTCGACGGCACCAACGGCCATATGGGTGCTGCAGGAGTGCGGTCGCTGGGGCGGCCGCTGCAGCTGGCCTGGTTCTTCACGAGAACGCTTCGCACGATCGTTCTTTTTACACTCGCCGCAAGCACCTTTCTTCTTCTTGCGCAACGGAACGGGGATAAAGAATCCGCCGGCGACGGCGGCAATTGAACCGGGCCCGAAGAACCATGGGCGCACCGTTGATCTATCTTGACAACAACGCAACCACCATGGTCGCTCCCGAGGTGATCGAGGCGATGATGCCTTTTTTCGGGGAGCAATGGGGCAATCCGTCGAGCATCCACCACTTCGGCGGCAGCGTGCACCGCAGTATCGACCGGGCGCGGGAGCAGGTGGCGCAGCTTATCGGCGCCTCGGCGGAGGAGATTGTTTTCACCGGTTGCGGCTCCGAAAGCGACAATATGGCGCTCAAGGGATTTTTCGCGGCACACGGGAATCAAACGCGCATCATCACGTCGGCGGTCGAGCATCCCGCGGTGCGCAATACCGCCCGGTATCTCAAGGAGCGGGGCGCGACGCTTGTCGAACTCGAGGTCGATCCGCAGGGATGCATCGACCCCGCCGTTTTTGATCAATTGCCAATTGACGAACATACCATCGTCTCCCTCATGTGGGCGAACAACGAGACCGGCGTGCTGTTTCCCGTCGAAGCAATCGCCGTGAAAGTGAAGGCCCGGGGCGGAACCATGCACACCGACGCCGTACAGGCCGCCGGAAAGCTGGCCATCGACCTGCGTTCGGCGCCCATCGACCTGCTGGCGATCTCCGGTCATAAACTGCACGCGCCCAAGGGGATCGGCGTCATGTATATCCGTAAAGGTGTCGCGATCGAACCGCTCATCCACGGCGGGCATCAGGAAGCGGGAATCCGCGCCGGAACCGAAAACGTCCCCTACTGCGTGGGGCTGGGCGTCGCCTGCGCGCTCGCCCTCAAACACCGCAGCGAGGAGAACGGCGGGATTCGTCGCCTGCGCGACCGGCTGGAAACCGAGCTTTTGTCACGCTGCGCCGGCGCGAAACTCAACGGGCACAAAACGCAGCGCCTTTCCAACACGACAAACATCAGTTTCGAAAATATCGAAGGCGAGGCGATTCTGCTGCACCTCGATGAAAGCGGCATCGCGGCATCGTCGGGAAGCGCCTGCACCACCGGCTCGCTGGAGCCCTCGCACGTCATGCGCGCCATGGGAATTCCCTACACCTTCGCCCACAGCTCAACGCGGTTCTCGCTCAGCAGGTATACTACCGTGCATGAGATCGACCGGGTCATCGAGGTGATGCCGGGTATTGTCGATAAACTGCGCTCCATTTCACCGTTTGTCGGGAAGGAATCCCATGGGTGACATCCGCGCGGAGATCGCGGCGCTCAGGAAAGAGCGCGATGCGGTGATTCTCGCGCACACCTATCAGCCGGGTGCGGTGCAGGACTGCGCCGATTACGTGGGTGATTCGTACGGGTTAAGCGTCGAGGCGTCCCGTACCGCCGCCTCGGTCATCATCTTTTGCGGCGTGCGCTTCATGGCCGAGACAGCGGCGATTCTCAATCCGTCGCGTACCGTCATCCTGCCCGAGCCGCTCGCCGGATGTCCCATGGCCGACATGATCACCGCCGTTGAACTCGCTGAACTCAAGGCGCGGCATCCCGGACACCTCGTCATGTGCTATGTCAACTCAACGGCGGAGATAAAGGCGCTTTCCGACGTCTGCTGCACCAGCTCGAACGCGGAGAAGATCGCCCGTAAGCTTCCTGCCGACAGGAGTATCATTTTTGTCCCCGACCGGCACCTCGGTTCCTGGGTGCAGGAGCGGACCGGACGGGACATGGTGCTCTGGGACGGCTTCTGCCCGACCCATCTGCGGATCGAACCGGGCATGATCATTGTTGCACGTAAAGAGCATCCCGGCGCCGAAGTGCTCATTCACCCCGAGGCGACGCATGAATGCAGGGTGCTTGCCGACGCGGTGCTGTCCACCGGGGGGATGTGCAGCCATGCCGCCGCAAGCGACACAACGGAGTTCATCATCGCCACCGAGACGGGGCTTCTTCACCCCTTGCGCAAAAACAATCCCGGCAAGCGATTCTTCGCGGTTTCGGAGGAGGTCGTCTGCCCGAACATGAAGCGCGTGACGCTGCCGTCAATCAGGAATGCCCTCATGGGAACCGGCGGCAGGGCGGTGACAATCGACAGGGAAACCGCCGCAAAGGCGCTTCGTTCGCTGGAGAGGATGCTGGCGCTGGGAGGGTAGGGAAGAAGTGTGAAGTGTGAAGTGTGAAGAAATATTCGCCTGCAGCCTATAGCCTGATCCCCTCCTCCACAAACGGGATCTCCTCGTGCAGGAAATACCACTGGGTGAGGTTCCGTGTAACCGCTTCCTGAAGCGTCCGGTAGATCGCATCGATGCGGCCACCGCCGGTTTCGCCGATTCTACGGAGTTCCAACCGGTATCGTTTCCCCTCTTCCCGCAGCATGAATGCCGCGTACAGGTCGGTCTGAGTATTGGCGAAATCGATCATCCGGTCAAGGCCGGCACCTCCCCACACCTTCGTTCCGAACAGGTCCGCAGGCTTGCTGTAAGGGGTTTTCTCATCGAACACGGAAAAAGCAATCTCCCCGCGCCGCAGCGCCGCCGCCATCTGCATTGCGGCGACGGTCTTTGGCCTGCCGATTTCAATCAGGTTGATAAGGCTGAACCGCCCGCTTTTTTCCATGGCGATCGCCTGTTCGTGCGCCCCGACCGACAACTGCTCGGTAGTAAACCTGATCACGACATTCATCGGCAGCTTATGCAGGGCAAGGAACGGCACGATGAATTCGACCGCGCCGAAATGGGCTGTGGCGATGCAGACGCCGCGCCGCGCCGCGAGGCTCGCCTCAAGCAGCGAAATGCCTTCAGCCCCGTCGACATGCTCTTCCAGAAATGCCGCGTAGGAAGCGATATCGTCGGTAAGCGGCAGGAACTTCTCGAAGTAGTGAAGGATGGTATGGCGTTCGATGCCGTCAATGGTCGACGCGGAGGCGTCGAGACCGAACGCTTCAAGGTTGCGGGCGATCGTGTCGCGTTCTTCCGGGTGCTCCCGGTACCAGGCGTCGCCGAGCGCGATCACCCGCTCCTCGAGCTGTTGCGGCGGCATTCCCCTGATCACTGAGAGAAGACCGGACGTTTGAAGATGTTTGCTCAAGCTCATGCGCGTCAAATATCCTTCCCGTCAATCGAAGTATTTGAAATCCTGCGCCGAGAAGAACTTCCCCGTCGGTCCGTTGTCTTCGAGGAGCGCGGGCACCAGGGCGCCGGGCAGCACCGTCTCCACCGGAAACATGCCGTTCGGCCCGCCGAGGTCGGTCCTGATCCAGCCGGGGTCGAGGCAGTTGACCAGCACATTCGTTTCTTTGCAGTCAACGGCGAGTTCCTGCGAGTACTTGTCGACGGCCGCTTTCGACACGCCGTAGGGGGCAAGATGGGGAGTCTCTTTTATGCCCGACGTCAGGTTGATCACCCGGCCGAAACAGCGCTTCCGCATACCCGGCACGAATGCATTGCAGAGCGCGATCACCGCGAAGAGATTGACCTGCAGCGTTTGAAGCCAGACCGGCAGCGGCGTCTCGCAGACCGGCGTCCACGGATTCATGATCGCGGCGTTGTTGTAAAGGATATCGATATGCCCCGGACCGTCGGCGACTCCGCGGACGATTGATTGAATACCCGCCTCGGTTCCGAGGTCGCCCGCAACATTGTATACGTTGATGCCGAGGCCACGCACGAGTTTCTCAGTGGCGGCACAATGATCGAGCATGCGGCCGTGAAGGACCACGTCGCAATGGTGCCGGGCAAGCCCGAGGGCGATCTGTTGCCCGATGCCGCGGCTCGATCCGGTGACGAGGGCAATGCGGGTTTTAAGGGAAATCATGGATGCTCCGTTTCAAGAGGTTGATGATGTGAGGGAGAAAAATATATTCGTGCCATAAAAGCACACCCGTGTGGCATAATCACGGGGTTCGGCAGGGATGGGGAATGACCGTTCCTGCAGCGGAGGGTGGCGATGAGAATGTGAATCTCCGGTTCATCGTAAACGAGCCGCCACGGTTTCCCCGTCGAGAGGGTCACCGGTTCGCCGGGGCGGGTGTGGCGGAGGCGGGGTTGTCGGCCATATTTTCTTCTTTTAAACAGGTTTTCGGGAACGCTATCGTTCACTGGGTGTATGGATGCACTGCATGTACGGAAACAGAATTCCTTGGAAACATAATCAAAATGAAGCGAAAAAAGTGTGACGGGGATCACAGTTCGGGAGATTTTTTTTGGTGGTGGCGCCGGGATGCGAAGCGGTGAATGCCTGATAAACCGTATCGGGGGCACCGTGATTATCCCGAAGAACTTTTCAAGTCGTGCGAAGAACTTTCGGGAGGAAGGAGTTTCACGCGGAGCACGCAGAGCACGCGGAGATCGCGGAGGAAGAAGATGGGAGATGGAAAGCGAATTCCTATCCTTTCCGCAACCCGTAAATTCCCGATTGCCTGCCGCAACAGCCAAATCTATTTTATCCATATCAATTTCACCATCAACACCGGAAGAAAACATTGTGAACATTGAAAATCGCCGCACCCATACTCCGCTTATCATAATCAGTAAATTTATCGTTGAACGGCAGAGCGTCTGTTTTCAGACATATCCCGCTTCAAATGGCACAAATAAAAAATGAACAGCGTCTTGATAATAGGCCTTATCATCAGCACGGGATTCTTGTTCGGTGAACTTGCGCAGCGTATCAAACTGCCAAGGGTAACCGGTTTCATCATAGCCGGTTTGGCATTAAACCCGTCAATCACACATCTGTTGCCCGACAGTGTTCTTGAGCATACCGGACCGACCACTGACATTGCTCTTGCGTTTATCACCTTTTCAGTGGGCGGTGTTCTCTCTATTGTCAAACTACGCGCGCTGGGACGCTCCGTAATGCTGATCACCCTGTTCGAGGCGGAAGGTGCTTTTATCGTGATATCTGTTTGTTTCGCGGGGCTGCTATGGTTTGTGCCCCTGTTCGGTCCTGGTTCATGGCTCAGTTTCGGGCTGCCATTCGCTTTACTGCTCGGATCGTTGGGTTGCCCGACCGACCCTTCAGCAACGTTGGCCGTAGCCCACGAATACAAGGCGGAAGGAAAGATTTCTTCGACGATCTTGAGCGTGGCTGGGCTCGACGATGTCCTCGGGCTACTTACCTTCACTGTTGCTGTATCGGCCGCAGGAATACTCATGACGGCGGCATCGGTCCATCCGGTTGTGGCACTTTTCAATGCAGCCGTGTCGCTTGGCGGGGCGGTTCTGGTGGGCACCGCGTTCGGGTTGTTGCTCATAGGCGGCCTGCGACTTATCGATCGGGAGACCGAGGGTGCTCATATTGTAGTCGTACTCGCAGCACTTACGCTCTGTTATGGGCTGTCAACGGTGCTACGGTTCGACACTCTGTTCGCTACGATGGTGATGGGAATGATCGTTGTTAATTTATCGCGGCACAGGGATTCAGTTTTCCGGCTTCTTGAACGGTATACCGATGAACTGGTGTTTGTACTGTTTTTCACGATAAGCGCGATGCACCTGGATTTCGGCCAGGTCTCCACAGCGGTCATTCCCGTGCTCTTTTTTATCGTGCTGAGGTTCATAGGTAAAACGTCGGGGACCCTGGCCGGCGGCCGGATGTCGGGATTTTCCGCGCGCGATTCGTTGCGGACCTCTCTCGGTCTTATCCCCCAGGGCGGTATTGTGATCGGTCTTGCTCTCTCGCTTGCAGCCCGGCCGGAATTCAAAGCGCTTTCCCACACGCTGATAGCAGTGGTGATGGGGGCGACCATTGTGCATGAGATAGCAGGGCCGATGCTGGCGGTGGCGGCGATCAGGGCGGCAGGGGAGATTCCTCTCGCGAACATGTCCAAGATAAAGAAGTTGCAGCAGCCGCACACGGAATGAAGAGAACGTCGTATCCCAACAAGACTCATTTGTTAATTTGCATCCGTCAACATCGATTTGAAATTTCCCACTTTCACCGAGAAGCTATTTCCCGTTTCGCTTACCAGAAGATAGCTGCATTTCTACACTGCCATTACCGTTTCATCGATTTCAGGTAGGCCGGTGAATACTCAAAATGCAGCTTGGCTTCGCGAAGTGTCGAACCAAAGGGGCGCATTGATTCCCCTAAAAAGGAGTCGTAGAGCTGGGCCCAGAGCCGTATGGTTCGGATGCGGTCATCGCGCGGCGGAAGGAGCGTGGCGAGCGGGGATCCGCCGGCAATTATCAATCGATCGTTGACGCCGATGGAATAGGCCTCCGCATCGAGGTAGTCGTAGAACCATTGTACGAAAAAATCCTCTTTCGAATATCCGAGAATGGTGGATATACCGTTCGATTCAAGCAGGGTTGCGGCGGAATCAAGCTGTGAAACACCGCGAAAAACGCCCGTGTCGATAATGGCGAAGTAGCTGTACCCCTCGTCGATAAGAACCGTGTCGGTAAAACGGACGTTGTGGCCGAAAATTGCGGGGTCGGGATTGGTTGCTGCGGCCGAGTCGAGGTAGAGGCAGAAGGTGGTGTCGGTTGCGCTCAAATCTCCGGGCGCGAAACCGGGTTTGGCCGTTCCTTTCACCTTGTAAATCGCCAGGCAGCGGATGCGCGGGTTATGATTGGCGAACAGGCCGGGGATGTCGGTAAATCGGGAGTTGTAGCGTACATAAAAATCGCTGCGGATTTCGTGCACGTCGTTGACTGCAACAAATAGGCGAATGGGAACCGACAGATATTGAAGCATCGGCCCGAGCTGTGTTGAAAGGCTGTCGTAGGAGGGGAAAACCATCGACCCGGTCGGGGCAAGGAGCGCATTCAGTGAACCGATGAATGCTTGACGCTCACCGGGCGGAATGTGCGAAAGCGAGTCGATGAGTGTGAGCAGGAGTTGCGGGTTGGGTATTCCCAGCGATACCGTCGCCGGCGCAATTGCATTGGCGATCATCGGGTTTGAACTGATGACATAGCGCGGTATTTGAAAGGCTTTGATAACGACCAGGGTACTGTCGGAAAAACAACTGTCGCGGGGGAGGGCCGGAGGCAGGGGAATTTCAATCAAGGGTTCAATATCTAATGCGGTGTCCTGACCGACCGAGGATATCTGAACGTTGAACGAGACCCGCCATTGTTGTTCGACAAGCGGTTGCCCGGCAAAATAGGCTTTGACGAGTACGGTGTCGCCCGGCGCAGCCTCGCAGAGGGATGTATCGGACGGATTGGCGGTCGAATACTTCTGATATACGAAGTCGAGAACGCGCGGACGATGGTCGTCGATCTCCTCGAACCGTGTCGGCCACGGGGCGCAACCGATCGTCGCACCGAGTGCAATACAGCCGATCACGACGGGTCGTACGGCGGAGGACCATCGCGAGCGAACCGGCTGACGGGAAGTGCGCATTAAAACTCTCCTTTAATGCCGATGGAGGGCAGCGAGTACTGGTATGCGGCCCGATTGTTCTCTTTACCGGCGGCGTAATTAAAAGGCTCGACGGTGTTGTTGAACTTCACCTGCGGGCTTTTATAGAGAAAATATCCGATGTTGAAAAAGTCGATGTATACCGAGAACATCCAGTTCCGGAATACAAATTTTTTATCGACGCGCAGATCGAGCTGCAGCGTCGGGTCCAATCGTGTCGAATTCGCGCCTCCGTTAAGGGCGACGTAATACCGGTAGTTTTCGTAGTAGTAGGATCCGGTGACGGGCGTTCGCGGATCGCCGGTGGTGAATTGCAGTTTGAAGCCGGCCGACCAGTTGCGGGGCAGAGTCCAGCTTCCGACGGCGATCAGGTTGTGGGTCTGATCTTTACTGATAAGAGTCCACGCCCTCTCTTCGATATCCCAGTACTCGGCGCGCGACAGCGAATACGAGAGCCATCCGAAGAAACGGTCGTTCTGTTCATGGCGCAGCAAAAACTCCGCACCCCACATGCGGCGTTTACCGTTATCGAGTACCGTCTCACGCGTCGTTAAAAGTTCCTCGCTGCCGGCAAAACGCGGCAAGTGCCACTGCTTGTTGTAATAAATCTGGACGTCGCTCGAAATAAGATCGGTTATCTGCCACTCCCATCCGCCGGAATATTGCCCGGCGCGTGAGGCTCCCAGATCGGGATTACCCCAGTTTTCGATTATCCACTGGCCTTCGGGCTGCGGCGATTGACTGTAGGAGCCCGCCGATATTTTGGCGACGTGCTGCTTGGCAATCTGATAGCGTGAGGTGAGTCGGAAGGCCGGCTCGCCCGAAAACCGGGAGATGTTTTTCTCGTTGCCGTAATTCCAGAACTCTGGCAACGCGGCTCCGTTATAATTAAGCTCCGGATAAAGGTCGTAGCGGAGGCCGGGAATGAAGGTCAATCGCTCGATCGGCCGCCATTCGCAGTTGAGATACCCGCCGATTGTCCCGAAGAGCCATTGATTTTTATCAAGATGGATGAATTTCCCATCGGCTTGCGGGGCGGTAATGGAAAAGTCGGTCGGCAGGAATTGAAGGTCGGCGCCTATATTGAGTGCAAACCTGGGCGAGAATGTCAGGGTCGCCTGGTCGCGCAGGCAGTGTTGCCAGGTCAGTGTACTCATCTTAAAGAAACCGAACGTGGAGACCGCATTGTTGATGCGCGACACGGCGTACTTGAAATCGTTCGTAAGATTTTCGTTGAACTCCGAATGCAGTCCCGCCATGCCCATGTGGAAAGTGACTTCGGTTTTGGCTGAATTTTTGGCTTCATCGATATTTTCATTACCGCCGCGAATATCGGAGACTACCAACTTGAACCCATCCTGCACGCCGAACAACGTCACATACCCATGATGCTTTTTCGAGAAGTCGACGTCGGTACGGACGATGTAATCCCAGTAATACGGGGCGGTCGTCATCACCAGCGTGGTCGGCGAATTTTTGGCCGCCAACCCGATCAGATCGCCGATAAAACTTCTTCGTCCGCTGGCGAGCACCGAGACTTTTTTCCCGACAGGCCCTTCCGCCAGGAACGATCCGTCAAAAAAATTGGCATCCAGATAACCATGCCACCGGTCGTTTTTAGCTTTACGACCGGTAATTTCGATTATACCGCCGATCGCCCCGCCGTAACGGGTGCCCCAGCCGCCCGGATAAAAATCGACCTTCTGCAGTGCATCGGAGTTATAGGTCGATTTAAGGCCGTAATGAAAGAGGACCGGGATTTCCACTCCGTCGAGATAAAACTTGGAACTGGAATTCTGCGAGCCGCGGATGGTCATCTGGAAGCTGCCGAAAGTCGCGCGGGCCACTCCCGGCAGCGACTGTACCACCTTGACGGCATCGCCGCCGAATCCGGGGACTTTCTTGATCTCCTGGAGCGTCAACCGGCGACGGCTGACCTCCTTCTCCTCTTTTTTTCCGTACACGACAATTTCGTACTCGGAATAGGAGGCACGTCGTAAACGGTAGATTGCCTCAACGGCTTCGTTGTGGGTAATTACCTCCTCTTGGCGAAACTCTTCGTATCCCGGAATGGGGATGGTCACCTCGATTGAACAGGCCGGCAGCGAGTAGAACGAGAACGCGCCCAGCGAATCGGTGATGGTCGCCAGGCAGTTGCCCTCAAGGAACTGATTGCCGAATGAGGTGATTTTGTCGATATACGCCCCGAAAGGTACGCCCAGGGTCGTATCGGCCGTCGTATCGCGGAAACGGACTATCACCATTGCATCGGCCAAGGGCGTGCGCGTTCCCTGCTCCACCACATGTCCGCTGAGATTGATGTACTTTTCGGTTTTTTCAAGCACATCGTCGAGTGTGAACCGGTACTCGTAGAGAAGGATGACGGCGACTGCTTGACTGTCAGCAATAGCCGGTGTAAAGCGGAACCGGCGTGCGGCAGCCACCGCACTCGAATCGAACGCGGCGGAGAGCGACCGCACCACCGCCACGCTGTCGACAGTGCCGGAGTCGCTGACCAGCAGGTTCATCGCCACCGTGCCCTCAATCCCGGCTCGCATCGCCTCAGGCGGGTAGGCGGCCTCCACAAAACGGGTAAGTTCAGGTATCCTCTCGATGGGGGGAAGGGAGTCGTCGATATCGGTAAGGCTGTCGGACGATTCAGTTTCGATGGCGGCGACGTCGTCTTTACCGGCAGTCGGGGCTTCGATTTCGATCGTAACGCTGTCGGTATCTGCGCTCGATGCCGGTGTGAGAGCTGCAGTACCATGTTTTTTAAGCTCTTCAACAGAGGCTTCGGAAGCATCCCGGCCTGCTGCCGGAGTAATAAGGGTGATTGTGCAGCACAGTACAATAATCCATAGACGTTGTTTCATAGTCAGAATGTTGCCCCCAGAGTGAGGGCCATGCCGCCTTTAGGCAGTACCGCCGGGGTGATACTGACTCGCGGCGGTTTTGTTGCCGGTTGCGTTCCCTTGAGGCGTCGCAGGTAGACCATCGCATAGACCGATGTCGCGGCCCAGGCCATATCGGCACCTATTGCGACGGCCAGCGACGAAACGCGTGCAACATCGGCGAGGTTGTCGCGGGTCGAAAGTGTATCGATAACAAATCCGGCGACATTGAGCAGCCCGGCCGCTATGGTCAATCCCCACCCACAAAAGTAAAGTTTCCAGGCATAGTTTCTGGTCGCGGGTATGCCGTTGGCATCCGCCCAGGCCTGTGCAGCCTCGGAGGTGCGCATGCAGCCCATGGGTGGTCCGGCATAGCGCAGGCCGCTCGCCAGTATCGATGGCGACAGCAAGGCTAGCTGATCTTCGAGGTCGGTAGGGCTCAACCGGGCCGATTGGGGCATCACCAGGCCGTACTGAATAAGGCACCCGGAGGCAAAAAGAATCGATCCGGCCAGCGCAACCCGCTCCTTGTTACCGAGCTTGCCTGCAGGCCGTGCCGATTGCCCTTTGGTGGCGGGTACGGGTGGAATCTGCGGCGACGGAGCCTGTGCCATGCTCGGCGGACAGGTCAATAACAGTATCGTGAGCGTGGTCGCAATTGGAAAGAAGCGTTTCTGCATAGTACTCCTTTGCCTGTCGGTTCGGGTCAGGATGCCACGAATCGTGATGATGGTGAACCGATCGGCAATTGCCTTTTTAAAATCAGGCGGCTTTCCGGAAATCGTTGTACGGATGATCCGCTTTTTGCATGACAACCACCACTGTCCGCCTGTTCAGACAAATAATTCAGGGTGAATATAGGTGACTTGATGCGTAAAATGCAAGAATCGGCAACGTACTACCACGCGCCGAGATTCTTTCACTGTACCTTATACGCGACGATTTTGCCGTCCGGATCGGAGGCGGAGATCGTATACCGCATTGTATCCATGATCCAGCAGGTGTCGGGAGTGGATGATTTCGAGGACCGGATGTTCGGCGATCACCGTCACTTCGGCAATGCGCTGCCGGCGGCGTCCCCCCGTCAGTGCGCCTCGTTCCAGTTCTTCCCGATCCCCGCGTCGACCTTCAGCGGCACCGACAGTTGATAGGCTGCGCTCATGGCCTTCTTCGCCCAGTCGCGGAAGCGTTCGGCGGCCTCTTCCGGAACCTCGAATACCAGTTCGTCGTGGACCTGCAGCAGCATCTTCGCTCCGGGAAAGCGTTCCGGCATGGAGCGGTCGATATTGATCATCGCGATTTTGATGATGTCGGCGGCGGTACCCTGGACCGGTGTGTTGATCGCTGTGCGTTCCGCCGCCTCCCGCACCACGCGGTTTGACGCGCTGATGTCCGGCAAATAGCGGCGGCGTCCGAGCAGCGTCTCGGTGTACCCGAGTTTACGGGCGGATTCGATGGTCGATTCCATGTAGGCCTTTATCGTCGGGAACTGGTGGAAATAGGCTTCGATGAACGCCTTCGCTTCGGCAAAGGTAGTGCCGATCTGGCGGGCGAGATTGATCGGACCCATGCCGTACATGAGGCCGAAGTTGATGGTTTTGGCGGCGCGGCGCATCTCCGGGGTGATCATCTCGGGGAAGATGCCGTAGATGGCCGATGCGGTCTGGGTGTGGATGTCCTTGTCTTCGGCGAACGCCTGTTTCAGGAGCGGATCGTCGGAGAGGTGGGCGAGGATGCGCAGTTCGATCTGCGAATAGTCGGCGGAGACGAGCAGCGTCCCCTCGGCGGGGATGAAGGCGTCCCGTATCCGTTTTCCGTCGTCGGAGCGGATGGGGATGTTCTGCAGGTTGGGATCGGTGCTCGAAAGGCGTCCGGTGGCGGCGATGGTCTGGTTGAAGCTGGTGTGCACCCGTCCGCTGCGCCGGTCGATCTGCGCGGGAAGCGCGTCGATATAGGTCGAGAGCAGTTTCTGAAGCTCACGGTAGTCAAGAATCCTGCGGGCGATGGGGTGCTTTTCCGCGAGTTTTTCGAGTATCTCGATTCCGGTGGCGTGTGCGCCGGTTTTGGTGCGCTTCGGCCCGGGGAGGTGCAGGCGGTCGAAGAGCACTTCGCCGATCTGTTTGGGTGAATTGATGTTGAAGGTCTCGCCCGCCAGTGTGTAGATGTCGTCGCCGATGGCGGCCAGACGGACGCCGTACTCCTCAGAGAGCGCCGTGAGACAGGCGGTGTCGATGCGCACACCGTGATGTTCGAGCCGGGCGAGAACCGCCACGAGCGGCATTTCGACGGTTTCGAAGAGCCTGATGACGTTGCGTTCGTGCAGCAGGGGCCGCAGCTTCTTTTCAAGCGCGAAAAGCGACCGGGCGAGGGTGCACAGCACGCCCGCCGCCTCGTCGATCACGATCGATTCGGACCCGCGCCGCTGTTTCCCGCTTCCGAAGAGCGAATCGATTGGCGTGCGGGGCTGCATGAGCCACTGCCCGGCGAGCGCCGCCATGCCGTAATCGCGCTTTCCCGGATCGAGCAGGTAGGCGGCGACCATGCAGTCGAACGATGCGCCGGAAAATACCGCATCGTCATGAAGCGCGAGGTGCATTTCCCGTTTGATGTCGTGGCCGATAATCTTTACGGAAGGTGATGCAAGGACTTCGTGCAGGAACCCGGCGACGGCGTCGGCGGGGAGATTGTTTCCCGGACCGTGGAGCAGCGGCAGGTAAAAGGCGGTTGATTCGTCAAGGGCTATCGACAGGCCGATCCGTTTTCCGTAGATAGGGGAGGCCGCTTCCGCGAACGACAGGAGTGCGCAGGTCCCCTGTCTGCGGATCGATGCCGCGAGCGTGGTGAGCGCCGCGGCGGTTTCGACGACGGTGGTGGAGGCTGTTGCGGCCTTTGGTGTTGCCGGGGTACGGGCGAAGAGCGGGCTTTTCAGGAGCGACAGGCACTCCATTTCGCGCAGCAGTTTGGCGCACGCGTCACTGTTGACAGGCCGGCGCGCAAGTTCGTCAAGCGAGAAGACGATGGGGGAGTCGGTCTTCAGGGTGACAAGTCGTTTGCTCAGTACAAGAAGCTCCCGGTTTTCGTCGATTTTCTGTTTGAGCTTGGGGTTGGCGATGACCGAGGTGTCGTCGAGCAGTTTTTCGACGCTTTCGACCTGTTCGAGAATTTTAAGCGCGGTTTTCGGCCCTACGCCGGCGACGCCGGGAATATTGTCCGAGGAATCGCCGGTGAGCGCGAGATAGTCGATGATCCGCTCCGGGTCGACCCCCATTTTCTCCTTTACCTGCGCTGCGCCCATCGGCAGCAGCGTTCCGCTTCCCTCGGGCGCGAGCATGGTGACGTGCGGCCCCACAAGCTGCATGAGGTCTTTATCTTTTGTCACGAGAAAGACGTCGAACCCGGCGTCGGTCGCCGTGCGGGTCAGTGTCGCTATCAGGTCGTCGGCTTCGAGGCCCTCCTGAATGACCGTGGGAATATTGCACGCGTCGATAAATTGACGGATGAAGGGGATCTGCGAGCGCAGTTCCTCGGGCATCTCCTCCCGGTTGGCTTTGTATTTATCGTACATTTCATGCCGGAACGTGGGCTTCGGGCTGTCCATCGCCACGGCGATGTAGGGACAGTCGTATGATTCGAGCAGCCGCAGCAGGTACCCGGCAAATCCGTAGAGTGCGCCGGTGGGCTGTCCCGCGCTGTTGGTGAGAGGGTTTTTTATGAGGGCGAAATAGGCGCGGTAGATCAGTGCATAGCCGTCGATCAGGTAGAGCTGTTTCTGTTGCATCGAGGGTCCTGTGGTTGAGAGGTGGCTTGCGATTATCCAGGAAAATACATCATCGGAGGGATGGAGGGATGGGGGGTTGGAGTGTCACCCATCATTCCATCACTTCATTACTCCATTACTCCTTCATCCCTTCCCCTTCCTGCCTCCCGACTCCTTCCTACAAAGTATATTTTGCAGGGTCTGTTTTCCGGGAGCACCATGACCATTGCAATTATTCTTGCCGTTGCCGAAATCATCGGGCTTTTCAGCATCGGCATTGCCGCGCGGCGGCTTGGGTATATCGATGAAAAGGATATCGACCGTTCTTCGCGGCTGGTGCTCGATTTCCTGCTTCCGGCATTCACCTTCACCTCGATCATCAAGGGTCTCGACGTCACCCGCTTTCATGAACTCTGGATACTGCCGGTGGTCGGGTTTCTTCAGGTGCTCTTTTTTACTGTTGCGGGGCTGGTGCTGCGTTTCGGTTTATTACCGGCTCATCGCGACAAACAGCGCACCTTTCTTCACCTCTGCGCAGTCAACAATTCGACCTTCCTGCCAATTATCATTCTGCGGAATATCTGGGGGGATGCTTCGCTCGCCAACCTGTTCCTGCTCTATCTGGGCGGGGCCGTTGGTGTCTGGACCATCGGGGTGGGGGTGCTGGGGGCGACCTCCCTGCGGCGGTCGATCAGGGGAGCGATAAAACCGAACCTGGTTGCCATCTTTGTCGCGATTGCGGTGGCGCTGCCGGGCGGAGCAGTGCATATCCCCGCGGTGATCATGAAGATCCTCACCAGTGCCGGATCAGTCGCGGTGCCGCTGGTGCTCATCATGACCGGCGCCTCGCTGGCGCACCGGGGAACGTTGAGGGTGACCTGGCCCATCGTGTATATCACGGTGGTCAGATTGCTGCTGCTGCCGCTTTTGACCATTCCGCTCCTTGCCCTGCTTCCGATACCGAAGGACGTCTATTCGGTCGCGGTCATCGTTGCCCTCATGCCCACGGCGATATCATCGGTCATCATGACCCGCCGCTACGGCGGGCAGCCCGGGTTTGCGGCGTCGGCCGCCCTGGCAACCACGGTCTGTTCGATCGTCACCGTCCCGGCGGCGGTCTGGTTTCTTTTCGGACGATAATACGAGGGAGGTTTGCCATGCTGGAGTTTACCTGGTTCGTTCACTGTCCGCGATGCGGCAGGGCGTCCATCGAGGTCCATCAGAAAAACGCCATGCGCTGTACGGTGTGCGGGTATGTCTATTTTCACAATACCTGCGCCGCGACCGCGGGGATCATCGAAACAGGGGATGGTGTCCTGCTGACGGTCCGCGCGCATAAGCCGAAGGCGGGAACCTACGATCTGCCGGGAGGGTTTGTCGATTACAACGAGTCGATCGAGGATGCTCTCCGGCGGGAAATCAGGGAGGAACTCGGCATCGACGTCGCGATAACGGCCTACCTGGGGTCGTTTCCGAACCGGTACGTGTACCGCGACGTCGTTTACTTTACAGCCGATAGCTTTTTCGTCTGCCGGCCGATCGACGAAGTGGTGCCGCTCACCGGCAGCGAGGAGCTGCGGCGCTGGGAGATTTTCCCGGTTGATAAATTACCGTTCGATAAAATCGGATTTGAATCGAACGTCAAGGCTCTCGGGCTCTACCGGCGCTTCAGCGCTTCACGGTAGCAGTTTCGCCATCCTGTCCGCCACGACGTCCCAGTCGAACCCGCGCGCCCGTTCGATCGCCGCATGTTCCATCGTCCGACGCCGTGCATGGTTGCCGAGCGCTTCAAGGGCCTTTGCGCAGAAATCGTTCCGGTCGCCGGGCCGGTAGAGAAGTCCCGTCTTCCCGTCGACCACCGAATCGCGCAGGCCGGGAACGTCGCTCGACAGCGAAATCGTTCCGCAGAGGTTCGCCTCGATATTGTTGATGCCCCATCCCTCCTTTGCCGACGGATTGACAAAGAGGGTCGCCCTGCTCAGGAGCGCGAGTTTTTCCTCGTCGCTGATGCGGCCGGGAAAGTGGACGCTTTCCGCCACGCTGCAGCGTGCCGCAATGCGCATGAGCTCGGGAAGATACTCGCCCGTGCCGCCGATTTCCAGGCTCAGGCCGGGAATTGACTTCCGGAGACGCGGCAGCGCCCTGATGATGAACTGAACGTTCTTGTATTTCATCAGGCGGCAGATGTAGGCAAGTACGGGCGGATCGGCCTTCGGGCAGACCGGGCGGTAAAACGACGTGTCGATCCCCGGTTCGACGATGCCGATACGGTCGCGCGGCACGGGGAATCGTTCGATTTCGCGCGCGGTGCTCTCCGAAATGGCCACGAACCGTTCCCGGCGGTAGAGCGATGCCGCCAGCTTCTCCATGAAATAGATGTAAAGCGCAACGGGAAAGGGGATCTCGCGGAAGATCGCGGTGCCGAAAAAGTGCATCACCAGATGGAGGCGCGGACGCCGCAGGTAGAGGGGCGTGAAGAAGGGAATTTTATTGAGGTCCTCGACGATCAGGTCGAAACGGGCCCGGTTGCGCAGCAGGAACGGGATGATCGCGAAATTGAAGAGAAATTTACCGCCGCGACGGATGACGGTGATCCCGTCGATCTCCTCCCGGGCCGATGCGCCGGGAAAGCGGTGCGCCAGCACCGTTATCGAACAGCCCTTCGCGGCGATGCGTTTGAAGATCTCATGGCAGTAGATCTCCGCGCCCCCGGCTTCGGGGTTTTTGATGTCGCGCCAGTTGATGAGAAGTATTTTCTTCAAAGCAGGTTCCGCAGTTGAGAGAAAGTGTAACCTCACCCGTTGCGGCCACTCATCTATCAGAGAAGGGAAAGTATTGTTTTTACTTCACCTTCTCTGACAGGAGAAGGGGTGCAGGGGATGGGGTTCACAAATATACCTTTTTCGCTTATTGATTTTCACACCATTTTTGCCAGATTGCCCGGTACTTCTCCTCGAGGTTTTTCATATATGAGGCGCCCTCGCAGAGGGGGGATGCGAGGAGCTGTTGGCGCAATCCCGTACGCATCGCCGCAAGTTTCGCCGGCAGGGCGGCCTGTTGTGCGGCAATGGCGATGAATTCATCGTCCGAGCGGGCGATCCACTGCGGCAATCCCGCGGTCGTGAGCACGCTGCTCACCATGCGTCCCGCCTGCCGGTCGCCCGTGAGGGTGATTATTGGAACCCCCATGATCAGCGACTCGCAGGCGGTCGTATGTCCGCTCCAGGGCAGGGTGTCGAGGGTGATATCGATATCGTTATAGACGGTCAGGTGTCCCGTAGAGGGAATGACCGGACGGAAGTCGATTCGGCCGGGGTCGACTTCCCGGCGGGCGAACCATCCGGAGAGCCGGGCGATCACCGACGGGGTGAGCGTGGCGCGGCAGATGATGAGACGCGAGGAGGGAATCGCCCGCAGCACGGCGCTCCACCGCGAGATGACCGCCTCGTTGAGCCGCGCGGTGGTATGCAGCGACCCGAAGGTAATATAACCGATTGTCAAAGCAGGGGGCGCGGCGACCGGTGGAAGGTTGTCCGGGGGCTTGTAACAGCAGAATCCGTTTCCGGGCCGCAGCGGCTTTTCAACCGCGCATGTCTGCTCCTGCGGCGGATCGATGACGGCGTCGGTGATCCGGTAGTCCATTGCGGCAAGGCCGGTTGTGCCGGGGTAGCCGATGCCGCTTATCTGCAACGGCGCCGCCCTGAGCGCGAAAACGCCGAGACGGTTGCCGTTGAGGTGTCCGGCGGTGTCGACGAGCAGGTCCACGCAATCGCCGCGTATCAGATCGGCAACGTCACGGTCGCTCATCCGCTCGACGGTCCGCCAGCTGTCCGCCAGTTTTTTAAAAGCTTCCGTTGCCTGGTCCTGGTGCACGGTTTCGGCATAGCAGCGGATCTCGAATTGATCCCTGTCGTGATGCCGCAGCATGGGCTCCAGGAACGCGGCCGCCGGATGGCTGCAGAAATCGGGCGAGAGGTAGCCGATGACGAGTTTACGGCCGGGCGAGGGGATGTTTCGCCACGGCGGCGCGGGCGGCGGCGATGCGAACTGCTTCCCCCATCCGCAGTGGGCGGCGAGAACGGCCTCCGGGCAAAGCAGATGATTGTAGTTCATCGATACGAGAAGATTGTGCTGCGCCGGTTGACACTCCGGATCGATCGCCAGCGCCTCCCGGAAGAATGTTTCCGACGCCGCAGTATCTCCGAGGAGCCGACTGACTTCGCCGAGATTGACAATGGGTGCGGTCTTTCCCGGCTCGAAACGGATCGCGCTGCGGTAACAGGCCGCCGCTTCGTCGAGACGGTCCCATTCGCGCATCACGGCCCCGAGGTTGTAGTGCGCTTCGGCGTAAACGGGGCGCAGCCGCAGCGCGCGATGGTAGTGTTCTTTCGCGGCATTGAGTTCGTGCCGCGCCATGGCGCAGTTGCCCAGTCCGTTTTCAGCTTCCGCCGAACCGGGATGGTGTATGAGCGCCTCGTTGAGATGGGCTTCCGCCTCCCCGATGCGCGACTGCCTGATGCACAGATCGGCGATCTGCAGGTGAGGCTCGAGAGCTTCCGGCCGCACCGCCGCCGCCTTTTCAAGAGCGTCGATCGCCTCGTCGAAGCGCTGCAGCTCGCGCAGCGCCGCCCCGAGATTGCAGAATGCCGCGAAGAAACCGGGACGTTTGCCGGCTGCAGTGCGGTACAGGGTCGCGGCACGCTCGTAATCGCCCGTATGCCGCAGGGCATTGCCGGCGGAAAAGCAGAGGCCGGAATTGTCGGGTGCGAGTTCGAGCGCCTGAAGGAAGAGGTCGGCGGCTTCCGTATACTGTTGATTGTCAAAATACTCCCGCGCCGTGCGGAGACGTTCAAGAAGTGTGGCGGATGCCGGGACGCTCCGGTTCATCGGGTCACTCGTGGATGAAAGAAGAACCTCACGCGGAGACGCGGAGACGCGGAGGGGGGAGGATTTGAAACGCAGGTTGTGAAGTTCATTGATTACATTGTACCGCAGGGCAGGAGGGGGGTCAATAGGGTGGGTATCGGCCCGGCCGTGGATTGGATTGTCGCGAAAAAGATTCGCGAGCCGCTTATGGGGTGCAGATATCCGGCATTCCTTTCGAAGATTCTGACTGAATTCGGGTACAAACTGTCGGAAGTTGAAAATTTTGATTTTATAAAGGTGCAGCCTGTCTGAAACCACAGCCCCTGGTTTCCTGCCACGGTGCGTCTTCACCCCGTTTGTTCTCTCAAGCGAACAGAAACTGCTGTTTCTATAAAAATTTTTAAACATTCGGCGTATTTTCTACACTAAATTAAGTGTTGTA
>JAFGIW010000190.1 GCA_016929415.1 Chitinispirillaceae bacterium
AAATATATATTTTTTAGTATATTTTAATAAATAATATATCACATTTTCCCTGGTTAAATAATGTAATAGCGGCTAGGAGAAATGGCCATGAATAAAAATGTCGTGCGAACGCTTTTGCGATACCTTGCACCAATGGCACTTTTCACGGGTCACCCTGCAGCACTGTATGCCGCTGCCCCTGTTCTCCAAAACGATATATTCTGGAAAGACCTCTCCGATAATCCGATATACTCCCGGGCGACGGGGTGATCAAGGTGGAGGATACCTGGTACTGGTATGGAGCGAAGTAAAAAGGAGCGGAAACCTATTGCGCCAATCCCACCCGTAAAAACAGTAACTGCGGGTTCAACCATTGTTAAATCGTTGGTTTTGTATTATACAAATTTAAAACAATAAAAATATTTAATTACTATAAAATACAACGACTAATATGATATAATATACGTATTAATTAAAATTAATCGTCATTTTAAAACATTTTTTATTATCTTTATACTATTGGACAGGACCGTTATGCAAAGAGCTAAGAGATTATCCGCACCCATATTCGTATTTGATGATTATGTCGATTACCTGAAGGCGTGGTACGGGTATGCCAGGCGATTCCGGATGACGCAGCAGGCTTTCATTGAGCGTGCGGGGGTGGGGGCTCAGGCATATTTTTCCGATATTCTCGCCAGACGTAAAAAACTTGCGGTACAGCATATCAAAGGGTTTATCAAAGCATTGGAGTTGACCGGTAAAGACGGCGAGTACTTTACTTTGCTTGTTCTTAAAGAACATGCCAGAAAAGGTGAAGAAAAAGAGAAGGTTTTGAAAAAACTGGCACGGCTCAGGGAGAAAAACATTTCCACTCTGGTGACTGATGCGAATGCCGAGTATTTCAGTTCGTGGAAGTATCCGGTGGTTCGCGAATATATCGCAAGTATGGGGTATATCGCATCGTTACGTGAAATAAAATATGCATTTCTTCACTTTACCATGCCGCTGGCTGAGGTGCGTCGCACGGTGGAAAAGCTCATTCAATGGAAACTGGTTGAAAAGGATGAAAAAACAGGCGGTTTCAGACCCGTAGAAGGCTTGTCGACGGTAACCTATTCCGGAATGCCCCATGCAGTGGTCAATGATGTAAAAAGGCTTTTTATTGAATCATCAGTTCATGCCATGGAAACATTACCGCGGGAGGAACGTCATATAACCATGGCGATACGGGGGCTGAGTCGTGAAAAGTTCAGGTTGTTCTGTAAAAAAATTGATGAACTACGGGCCGAATTCCTTGAATCTGAAACAGGGAATGAAAAGCCCGACCATGTTTATGGCTTGAACGTTCAACTGTTTCCGCTTATGTCGGTGGAATCGGATGAAGCAAATCACGGTAGCGGTAATCCTCCGCCTGCCGGCAAATCACCTGACGATGAAATGTAAAGGCGTAAGGAAATGAATGAATACGCATCAACGTGCGGATTAAAATACAAGGGGCTGTTCCGGTTAAGAAAACGGATAGAGATGTCACGGGCGGCTTTAAAATTCGAAAAGTTATCCGAGTTCGGTAAAAGGGTGAGGATTTCTGTCGGTCTTTTGGCCGCGGCTTATCTCATCAGTTTTTGTGTATGCACTACCTCGCCGGGCGGAACCGACTTTCCGAATACGAAAACCGCGGTTGTCGGACGCATTACCAATGAGGATGGAAGCGCCGGTTCCTCTACAATCGTTCGTTTGTTGCCGCACGATTTCAACCCGCTGACGGATACACTGGAACCGATTGCGGACAGTACCGACAGTCGGGGCTGTTTCGCTTTCGCTTTGTCCGCACAAGACAGCGGCACCTATAATCTGCATGCGCTGAATTTACATAACGGAACCCGTCTTATGGTACGTTCAATTGAGGTGGACGGCCGGCGTGATACGTTCAGCGTCGGGGAGAAGGTCCTTGGTCATCCGGGGGCAATACTTGTTGCGCTCCCGGAAAGCGTTTCGGTTACTTACGGATATGTTTATCTGCAGGGAACCCCTTTCACAGTCCCTGTAGCGGAAGGCAAGCGGTATGTGGTTCTTGATTCCATTCCGGCCGGCATTGCCCCGTCAATTTATTTATCGGATAATAATGCCGGGGTTACGGTGCCGGTTCTGATCCGTGATTCGGTGGAAGTTATTTCGGGGGACACGACACTGGTTGCGCCGGAGAAAGGCAAATCTTTCATCAAGCTGTTTCTCAACACCACGGAAACCGGCGCCGGCGTCAGCGAAAATATATATGGTTTTCCGATAGCACTGCGACTAGCCTCACTTCCGGTTGCCATGGGGGAAATGGCCGAGGGTGGCGGCGATCTTCTGATAACGGACAGTGACATGGCACCGCTGCCCATGGAAATCGAAACGTGGGACAGCGAAGCGGGAGATGCGCTGGTGTGGGTTCTGGTGGATACTGTTTTTGGCAATAATGCGACACAGTTTCTCTATCTTTTCTGGGGAAATGACAGGCAGGAAACAGCTCATGGGTCTGCGGTTGTATTCGAAACAGCACAGGGTTATTCAGCCGTTTGGCATCTCAATGGGGGAAGTATCGATGCAACCGACAACGGTCATGACGGTGGCGGAGTAAGTGATACCCCTGGAATACTGGGCGGTGCGCAGCAATTTCACGGGGATGATTCAATTGTCATTCCAGGTCTGCTTGATACGCCTTCAACGGTAACGCTTTCAGCTTGGGCGAAACTTGATTCCGCCGTAGAGAAAGGGGCCGAGATGGTTTCCATCGGCGATGCGGTTTTAATTCGTATGGATGACTATTGGAACAAAAAGGGGTGTCAGGGTTCGTACTACAGTTATCCGGACTCTGTGGATACCATGACACATGCTTACCTGGGTTCGGGGAAATTTCTGGCGGATTCCGGATGGCACTTTTTCACCTACGCTGTTGACAAAATAAACATGGTACATCGCTTTTATATTGACGGCGATCTCTGTTGTGAAAAGCAAATGGCCGTTCCCATACATTATGACAATATAGGAACCGATGTCGTCATAGGGGATCACGGCAATAAAAAAGGAGGCTGGAATTTTATTGGAAGCATAGACGAGGTAAGAGTCGAACATACAATACGGAGTGCGGTGTGGATACGGCTCTGTTACATGAATCAGAATGTCAATAATAAACTGATATACACGAAACCATAATGTTTCGATTGAAGAAGGGATCACCGCAATATACCGTACGGCAGATAATGCGTATGGCCCGTAAGGAGAACATATGAAAAGATATGTCATACTGACGTTGTTTCCGGTCTTCATCATCACGGTTGATTCCGTTGAGGCACGTTCACGACAGTTTGTTTTTGGGGCCGATATCTCGTGGGTTGATGCCGATATAGACAAAGGACAGAAATATTACGACGGAAGTCAAGAGAAAAGTATTTTTTACATTCTTAAGGACCATAAATTCAACTGCATCAGGTTGAGGGTGTTCGTAGATCCGTCGGCGGACGTTCCGGGAGAGCAATGGGACAGTCCCTACTCGACAAAGGGATATTGCGGGCTGGAACGTACGATCGAATTCGCAAAAAAAATCAAAGAAGCCGGAATGATGTTTTCACTTGATTTTCATTACAGTGATACATGGGCCGATCCGAGTAAGCAACACAAGCCTATGGGGTGGCGGAATCTTTCTTACGGGGAACTGGTCAAGAAAGTGCGGTCCTATACACGGGAATCACTCGAAGCGTGCGAGAAGGCGGGAGTATTGCCCGATATGGTACAGGTAGGGAATGAGATTGTGGGTGGAATGATATGGCCCGACGGGCGAAGCGGTAATATGAAGCAATTTGCCGAACTGGTTAATGCCGGAATAGACGGCGTAAAGGATGTCAGTGAAGACATCGAAATCTTCATTCATTCCATATCGGATGCCACCCCAAGTAAATGGTTCAGTAATCTTATTAATGCAGGAGTTGATGCGAATCGTATCGATATATTCGGCCTTTCATACTACGAGGAATGGCATGGGACACCGAATGATCTGAAAAGAAACCTTACCGAAATCACGAAAAATCATGATGTAATGATTGCGGTGGCCGAGTATTCCGAAGTTCACGAGCAGGTAAATGATATCGTCTTCAATCTTCCGGATGAGGAAGGAATCGGCACGTTCGTCTGGGAACCGACAAAGTGGCATGAAACTCTTTTTACCAATGGAAGAACCAACAGCAGGATTGATCTTTACACTAAATTGTGGGATAGGTACGGTAATGATACTCTGCCGCTGAAACCCGCCAAGGTTTCGGTGAATCAATATTATTCCATTGCAACCGAATCCTCCTCGGGCGGAAGCGCATGGCTTGATCCCGCGGGAATACCGCGCAGAGGAAATTCCGTTATAAGAAATGATTATTCCATTGTAAATCTTCAGGGGAGAACGGTTGCGGCGGTTAAAAAAAGTTTTACCGCGGGTTCGGTAAATCCATCCGCCCGGAATATGTATATCATTCATGTTTCCGATGACAAGGAAAAACAGCTGCGGGGGCGGCTGCTTAATAGGGTGCGGTAAAAGCATGCCATTAAAACAGTTCGGTGTATATTCACAATGCCCGATATTAGTATGAAGGCCATCCCTGAATCGAATATTTTTAGGGATTAGGCAAATACCTTTCCAATTCTAATCCAAGGAGGCCTTCATACTAATATCAGGCAAATGTAGTATCCCCGGGGGGGTGAAATGGTTTTCATGAAAAGGATCAGGCCGACTTCATACATGCGTGTAGCCGGTATAATCATTTTCTTTATATTTTCTATATCAGCTGCTGAAAAAAGTCGATTCAGCAACGCCTGGAAATTCAATCGCGGGAATGCCGGCGGTGCTCAGGCAAAAGATTTCAATGACGGGTCGTGGGAAACGGTATACCTTCCTCATACCGTAAAGGAAGAAAATGATTATCGCACGTCAAAAATATATATGGGTGACTGCTGGTATCGAAAAAAATATACTTTACCGACAGAAGCCAAGGGAAAGATTATTTACCTGGAATTCGGCGCCGCCATGCAGTATTCGGAAGTATGGGTAAATGGTACTTCACTCGTTAAACATTCGGGCGGGTACGACCCGTTTGTCATCGATATAACCAAAAATGTAACCTTCGATGCACCTAATGTGGTTGCGATTACCCTTAATAATAAAAACAATGGGAGTATTCCTCCGGGGAACTCCAATCCGGATTTTTTATACTTCGGCGGACTCTACCAGGATGTGTATCTCTACATCCTTGATGGTCTTCATATTTCTCATCCAATCCTGGAGAATATTCCGGGAGGGGGTGGCATATTTGTCACTTATCCCCAGGTAAGCAGTTCATCTGCAAAAGTGCAGGTTAAGACCCACGTCGTGAATAAAGGTGCAGATTCAAGATCTTGTATTCTTACAACCACTATTTTCGATGCCGGGGGTAACGCTGTCGCCACCAACTCCACTTCGGCGAAAGATATTGGTGCAGGGAGTTCAGAAACATTTTCGCAAATATTTGATGTGGCGAATCCGAAGCTTTGGACGCCGGACTCGCCGAATCTATACACCGTCAAGTCAGAGGTGGTCAGCGGTGATGCTTCTGTTGATACAATGTTTACGACCATCGGTATCCGGACCATCAATTTCTCGAAACCAGGCGGACTCACCATAAACGGAAAACGTTTCAAACTGCACGGGTGCAACCGCCATATGTCGTACCCGTATATCGGCAACGCGGTACCCAAGTCCGGCCACTACAGGGACGCACTGCGCATAAAGGAGTTCGGGTTCGATTTCGTCCGCATGTCGCACTACATGCAGCCCGAAAGCTTTGTTGATGCATGCGACAACCTCGGTATCGCAAGCATGGCATGCCTTCCCGGATGGCAGTATTACAGCGATTCACAGGATTTCAGGAACAACTCAATAAAAGTATTGAGGAATACAATCCGCGTGTACCGGAATCACCCGTCGGTTATCGTCTATGAGTCCATGCATAACGAAAGCCGGCCTTCAACCGCCTTCCTCAAGGAGGCGCATGCAGCCGCGCACGAAGAGTATCCGGGCGATCAGATGTTCACCTGCGGTGAAGAGGAGAACAACGTTCTTGACGTATACATATCATCGTCTCAGCACGGCGTAAAAAACTACAACGGTTCACGGCCATGCATTATTTCGGAGTACGGCGACTGGGAGCACGGCTGCGTATGGAGTTCCACCGGACCCATTACGGGTTGCCGGATGAGGCTCGACCGCTCGGCCGGCGAATCCGCCCTGAACGCCATGCGATCCACCCGGGCCAACGATCTCAAGCTCAATGAGGCATGTTCCTGGTTTACGGCGGACGGTATATGGACGGTATTCGATTACCAGTCATGGGACAAGATGCCGTATACCGGGTGCGGTGATATGGATATTTTCCGTATTCCCAAGTATTCCAGCTACGCTTCTCGGAACCAGATCCCTCTGGTCGAAGAATTGGCAATCTCATCATCAGGAATTAAGGTCGTAATCGATACGGCGAAACTTCCATTCATGGCCGACGGTTCGGATGTAGCCATCGTATACGCATCGAATGTCAAAAATAACGTAACGTTCTCGGTTTCGGGCCCCGGCTCACTTGTCGGGAACAATCCGGCCGAGGCGATCTCGGGTATCGCATCCATATTATTGCGGGCAGGAACCTCCGCCGGTGAGATTACGATTACCGCCGAAGGTCCTGAAAAGGGAAGCGCTAAGGTGATGTCTCATCCCGTGGCGTTTTTTCCCGACAACGGGACCTCGAGCGGGGAACGTGCATCCCGACGCCGCCTTCAACCGATATTGCCAGCCGATGATTTCAATCTGATCAGTAGAGGAAACGCCCTCTCGGTCCATATACCCGATGAGATGGTTTCTGCGGATTCGCCTTTGACATTAACACTTTACAACGGACAGGGGCGCATCGTCGGAAAGTGGAAACTTAAGCACACGGCCACCGTTCTGACGAGCCGCACTTTTGCCAAAGGCATCTATCTGGGCAGGATCGAATCGGAAACGAACCGTGTCATTAGAAAAGTAATCTGGTAGCAGGATGCGCCGGATTGAGTCGGCAACGTCTTCAAGGAGTGGATATGCTGAAACGAGGGAAGATAATCGGCTGTTTTATTGTTGTTGCAACGGGTGCCTTCATTTGCTTTTCAGATGCGCAGTCGTATATGGAAAACCTGACACGCGGCCTTATAGCGGTGAAGACGCGTGACGGGTACTTCCTCAGCTGGCGGCTTCTCGGCCACGAAGATTACGTTACTGCGTTCCATGTATACCGGGGAGATAAAAAACTCAATGAGTCTCCAATTACCGATGCGACGTGTTATGAGGATAAGAGCGGCGGGAGCGGCGACTATGCCGTCAGTGCAGTAATTGACGGTAACGAACAGAGCCCGGTAAAGGCGGAGTTGACGCTGTCGGATAATGCGTTGACTGTTCCTCTCAAAAACGCCTCCGGGTATACTGCCGGCGATGCCAGTTGCGGGGATCTTGACGGAGACGGTATTTACGAAATTATTCTCAAGGAGGAAAAAAGCCCTCAGGACAATTCACATGACGGCGTTACCGGGGAACCGAAACTGACCGCCTACAAACTTGACGGGGCCATGTTGTGGAAAATCGATCTGGGAGTGAATATCAGGGAAGGGGCGCACTACACTCAGTTTATGGTGTACGATCTTGACGGAGATGGAATCGCTGAAATCGCCTGTAAAACTGCTCCCGGAACAAAAGACGGTACGGGCGCCTACCTCAAATCGGGTCCGGCGGCGAATGCCGATCATTCGAAGAACTACCGGAACAGCTCCGGTCGGATTCTTGACGGTCCAGAGTACTACACGGTTTTCGATGGACGGACCGGAGGGGAACTTGTAACGGTCAATTACAAACCGGATCGCAGCGGCAACTGGGGAGACGATTACGGCAACCGGGGTGACCGTTTTCTGGCGGGAATCGCCTATCTCGACGGTGAACGGCCGAGTGTAATTCCCTGTCGCGGGTATTACACGCGAACCACTCTCTGGGCGCTTGACTGGCGGGACGGCGGACTTACCGAACGGTGGTATTTTGATACCGATAAAAGTGACAGAGGGTATGCGGGGCAGGGGAACCACAGCCTTACCGTGGGTGATGTTGATGAAGACGGCAAAGACGAAATCGTCTACGGCGCCTCCTGTATCGATGATGATGGTACGGGGTTGTGGAACGCCAAAATGGGGCACGGTGATGCGGCGCATCTTTGTGATATCGATCCCGATCGGCCGGGGCTGGAGTATTGGCGGATACATGAAAATGAATCGAACATTAAAGGACAGTGGGGAGTTACCCTCCTTGATGCGGCAACAGGAGAACTGATCTGGGGTGCCAGCGACGGTGCAGATGTCGGTCGCGGTGTCTCAGCTGATGTGACAGCCTCACATGCGGGGATGGAGTGCTGGGGTGGAACAAATGGATTGCGTAGTTGTAAAAATGAAAGTGCGGGACAGGCACCGGGTTCCGCCAACTTTCTATGTTGGTGGGACGGTGACCTGCTCAGGGAACTGCTGGATGGCAACCGTGTAAGCAAATACGGCGGTGGTACGCTGCTTACCGCGAGCGGCTGCTCGTCCATCAACGGTACGAAATCAACGCCGGTACTTTCGGCGGATCTTTACGGAGACTGGCGCGAAGAGGTCATTTTCAGCTGCGGCGGTTCACTGAAAATATTCACCACCACGATTCCGACACGGCATAAACTCTACACTTTAATGCACGATCGTCAATACCGTAGTGCGATTGCATGGCAGAACGTTGCTTATAATCAACCGCCGCATCCCGGTTATTTCATTGGTGACGGAATGAAACTGCCGCCGAAAAAACCGGACATCAAATATTACAACGATCCGATTGTAGGTACGGTTACAACACATAAACACCCGGCTTCTTTCTCCCCCGGGAGTAGCCTTGTTCCCTTATGCAGTAATCGGCATTTTTCAGTTCCCGGTTTTATCCATGGTGGACGGACAACCGTCACGGTCTACTCACTAAGCGGAAAGGCACTGAGGAGTAAGGCGGTAAATAAAGCTCAAATAAATCTTGAAACGGATCTGTCATTGCCATCTGGCACCTATCTGGTTAAAGTTGACAGAATGCAAAAATGGTGACGATGCGGGGTGATAACATGGCGGGCGATCGTTGTATCGGTCATGAGGTGAACCGCCTTAGAGAAGGGAAGGTCAGTAGACTTTCGAGAGATCGATTCCTTCAATCGCCAGATCGTCGAGCCGGAACTCCACCGTATCCCCTTCCAGGGCGTTGAATTCGATGCGCTTTATGGAACGGGCGGATTCTTCCCAGGTAATATCGGGCGCGGGATTCAGATCCTCTTTGAATGACAGAGAATCGAAAGAAATGGTATAATGCCGCCACTGCTCCTGCAGCACGATGTCCGCGCTGTAGTGTTTATACGATCCTTTTTTTTCGATGAAGTCGGATTCGAAACTGACATTGAGCGTTCCGCTGCCCTTGGCATAAAAGGAACACCCTGTTGCCGGACTGAAATCCCAGGTGCTGTCGCCGTCCGGTTTGACTCCGAGAGAGAACCCCACGAGCGCCCAGGCGTGCCGTGTGATAAGGGTCCCCAGGAGGGCGTTCCCTGCGTCGATTCCGCCGGTCACAATGCGGTAAGCGGCCGAGGCGCTGTCGATGTCGGCATGCATGGCATAGAGGTAATAGTTATTGACAAATCTTCCCATTTTCGCCGTGCCGGCGGAATCCTCGAAATCATCGATCAGCAGCGTGGTGAACGACACCTCCTCGTTGCTGACGGATGCTTCTGAGGAGATGACCGTGACCGTATGTGCACATGTCCATTGAGAGTCGGCAGCCATGATAATCGGATAGCATACTCCTTCAGGGATAGTGGGCAGCGTATAGGTGCCATCCGAACCGACCGAAGCGCTGTAGGCTGTTCCTGCGAGACGAATCCGGGCCGGAGTGCCTGAAGTACTGCTGATACTCCCCGATATCGACCCGTACTTCCTGATCGTGATGGTGTTGACTGATTCAGAGTCGGTACCGTGGAAGTCCCGCACCAGGGCGCCGCCGGAAGGATGGTCGACCTGCAGATTGTAATTCTCCGCCGCAAGGGAATCGAAGCGAATCACGCCGGAAGTGTCGGTAACGGCGCTGTCGGCGACCACGTCGCTTCCGCTGAAGACGTTTTCGAACCAGGCGTCGGACGGTATAATCTTGACGGATGCATGTACAACCGGCCTGTTGAGCGAGTCGACCACGCAAATTTTGGTCGGATTGCCGATATCAAGGCCGCCGCCCGATTCGACGATGCCGCTGTTGACGCAATGAAGGGCCATAAGGAACAGGCAGGTTCCCGATAGAAAAACTGTTGGCCGGCGGATCGTGTTCATATCCGTTCCGTTTTCCCTTTTTTGACGCGGTTCGGCCGGTCGGGGTTCACTAGAGGGAAAAATTGAAAATTGAGCTGATAGACCTGATCTGCATCCTGGCTGCTCGCCGCGAAATCAAGCATTTGCCTCCGGAAATTCTGAAGCAGGGTTTTCACCCTCGGGACATCGTTTTCGGACATGCGCAGCGTGGTGCTGCTTATCTCGCGGAGGTCGTGGGAAAAACGGGCAATCGCCTCCATACCCAGCCGTATCATTTCCCGGTGGAATCGCGCAGCAAATACATGCGTAACTTCAGGATCGGACTGCATTACCTTTTCCACCGGTCTCCATCCGGATTCAGTTTTCTTGATAAATCCCGTTCTTTTCAGCAGGGCAAGCGATGCCGCGGCATCTTTATGGTCTATGGGAGGCGTCAGGACACGCGATATCCAGAGCGATGAATTTTTAAAGTACGGCAATGCGGTTATCTCCCTGATTGCAACATGCCACCATGCGCTCATAATCTCCATCTGATCATCTTTCAGCCCTGCGGGCAGGGAAGATTTCCGCAATTTGAGCAGTTCCGACAGATACCGTTCCTTCTCTTTCTGAGATTTGACCGTAGTAAATTGTACCAGTAAAATAAAATAATCCCGCTCCTTTTCTTCCATTTTAAATGCCGTGGCGAAGCGCTCCGCTCCTTCGATGGAGATGTGACGTTCACCGTTAATTACATTTTTAAGGGAGTTGGGGGATTTGAAGCCCGCCCTGGTAACAATATATCTGTGTGAGAATACGGGATTTATCGCCTTGTTGTAATTGAACAGGGCCGAAAGATATTCCCGGTAATTGAAATAGGTATATATATTGGGCTTGATAATCGCTTCGGCCATACCAATAATATACACGAAATCCGCCGGTCTTTCTACAGGATAATTGAAAAATGTTGCAGTTTATGCATATTATGAAGATACGACTTCACTGTTGAAACCTGTCCATCTCCATCAAACATTGAAAAATCGTCTCTACGATTTGCACGACCTGAGCTTCATCGTTCGGGGTGGCGGGAAGAGGCGGATAGCAGTTAAGCCGTTTGTATCTTCAATATATACAGTATGATAAAGGCAACCCGCCCATTTCTCATACCCGTTATTATCCGACACCGACGTCTTTACTGCAGCGGCGTTTTTCGTCGTTTCGCTTTCAGCAGGCAGGCCGGGAAGCTCGTCGTGGCGATTCGTGTAGTGTATCCTATATAACGACATTATTATTGATTACAATATAATAAGATTCAGGGGGTGACAAACCGTACCATAGCGACTATAGCGATATTATAGGATATGCTCTACAATCGTCTATAAAATCGGTCGTCGTCTCAACCGTCCGCTGTATCCTTAAAAGATACAGAAAATGAGTTTTATCCATGTTTTTCCATCCTATTCCTGCCGGCAACCCGCTATATTTTCCCTTTAGCAGGATACATCGCACAAGGCATGAAAACGTCGCAGGGCAGCGGTTCGGAGCTTACTATTGGAAAAGGGGTTACTATGGCCAAATTCTTCATTGCATTGATGGTACTGCTGGCGAATGCGTCATTGCTCCCGGCCGCAACGGTCTCCCTTAAAGGGACTGTTAAAAACAGTACGGGAAGCGGCGTTGCCGGAGTGACGGTTACTCTGGCGAAAGCGACCGATATTTCCGCAACGACCGATGCACAGGGCGCATTTTCCTTGAGCGGAACAACAGGAACAGGCGTGTCCCGGTTGTTGTTGTCAGAAAAGCATCATTTCCAGGTTACGCTCGCGGGGAACAAGCTCGTCATTTCCCCCGCATTCGAAAATATAAATGGAAGTGTAGAAATTTTTTCCAATAACGGCAGAAGAACCGTAACGATCCCGTTCAGCGGAGACCGTGCGGGAACACAAACGTTGAATCTTCCTGAATTAGTATCCGGACTTAATATCATCCGGGTAACCATTGGAAAAGAAACCATCACGCAGACTCTCGTCTGCCTCGGCAATTCAAACAGATATTTGCGAAATAATGGAATACATCCCAGTGCATCGGGAAGTTTTACTCCTGCCAAACAGGCCGCCGCAGCGGCGGTTGACACGCTCGTTGCTTCGAAATCCGGCTATACGAGCCAGAAAGTACCCATCGATTCGTATGAGAGAGAGGGTATCGCAATTATCATGCAGGAAGAAGTAACTGGAGAAATGCCCCTTGTCTATGATAAGGAGCACACGGGCGCGGACTGCCCGAAGCCGCCGTTACCGGCATATTCCGCTCTTTCGTCCATCAAGTATACTCCCGACCCGTTTGAGTGGTCGGACAAAACCAAGGGACGTATTAAAACGCGAGCCGAATGGCGTTGCCGTCGCGCAGAGATTGTAGAAGAGATCATGAAATACGAAACCGGGCAAAAGCCGCCCAAACCGGAAAAGTTTGAGGCGACCCTCTCGGGCAACACGATCAACATCACCTGTGGTGTAGGGAGCAACACCATCAAATTATCCGCCACCATCAGCCGACCCAGCGGCGCGCCGAGTGGCCCGATTCCCGCTATCATCAATCCGGGTAGCCTCACCGATGTTTTTACAAAACGAGGAATTGCGAAGATCAATTTCAGTTTCGAATCACAGTTGACCGGCGCTGCTATGAGCGGCGGGTATAACCAGGGAAATTTCTATAAACTCTATCCCCAGACCGATGCGGGCTACATGATACGCTGGGCCTGGGGAGTGAGCCGCGTTATCGATGCACTGCAGGCACTCCCTGCGGCCAACATCGACACAAAGCGCATCGCCGTGAGCGGCTGTTCGTACATGGGCAAGTTTGCGCTTTACTCAGGAACATTCGATGAGCGCATTGCGCTGACCATCCCTCATGAGTCCGGAGGCGGCGGAACGATATCATGGCGCTACTCGGACATGCTCGAAACCCGCGACAAAACCGAAGTCGAGAACCTGAAACACGCCCAGGGTGCAGCCTGGTACTCGAATGCATTAAGGGAATTCGCCAACACTCCCGATAAGCTCCCCTTCGACCAGGATGAACTCATGGCATTGTGCGCTCCCCGGGCTCTCTTTTGTATCGAAAGCAGCATGATAGCACGGATGGGAGCTGAAGCAGCCCGTTTAGATGCAATTGCGGTCCGCAAAATTTACGCGGCTCTTGGTGTGGAGGACCGAATTGGCGTAACCGAGGCGAACGTCAACCACTGCACGTGGGCTTCAAGTTACACGGCCGATCTCGAAGCCTTCGTCGACAAGTTCCTCCTTGGTAAAACGAATGTCAATACGAACATTCTGCGCTCCAAGTTCACGAGTGTGGATACCACTACATGGATCCCCTGGACCGCGCCGACGCTGCAGTAGGGAAGAGATAATTATCAAACAGGGAGCCTCCCCTGTGAAACGGGCATTTGAAAACGGCAGGTGCTAAATGCCAATTCAAATGCCTTTTTATTTATCGCGCGGGAAAATGCCGAGCGATTGCATCGAGGTGAATAACTGAACAACGTTTTCGGGAGTGGAGACGAATTGAATATAGTAAAGGTCATCCAGTATTATACCGTATCGGGGCTGCTTGTTGTCAATGCAGCGATAGCGGGGGACACCTCGCAAACATACGTACCGGTAGTTTCAGGGTATGCCTCGTTCGAGGCAGGTAAGATCGTGGAGGGGTACAGCTCTGTAACAAGCGAACCTGAGGTTCGACGAGCGTGGCTTGAAACCGGGTATGTGGGGTTATGCATCGAGGCAGCCGTGAGCAAACGTCTTCGTGTGCTCGTTGCCGGCGAGGCGCAGCCTGTCATCTCCTTCCGAAGAGCGGAAGGCAACATGAATGATGCATGGACCGAGGCACGACAACCCAGGACTGTTGTTGTGATCAAACATGGCGAGGCGATCTACACCATCGGCAGCGCCGACCATCCGCTTCTGCAGGTCGAGGCGGGTTTCTTTCCTTACAAATACAATCAGGAGGCGAGGAATCTCGGTGAATACCTGTTCCGGACCTATTGCTACCCGGCAAGCATCGTGAACCAGTTCGATAAGCCGTACGCCGATCTGGTCGGTTTTCGTGTCGGCAACTCCCTTGCCGCGGGTCCGGGCTGTTTTCACCATGATCTTCTTTTGACCACCTCGACAAATTTTTGGCCTTTTATGAACTGGTCGCCCTCCTATCTTGCCGACTATTCGGTCCCGCGGCTTTTTACCGTAGGAGTGGGAGGGCAGTTATGGAACCTGATCAAAGTCGGTATCAATAACTCCCAGGTCGGAAAAGATCCCACGTCGCCGACTGATCCCCAAGTTATGAACGGGAAAGAGTTTTCATTTTTCGGGGGCAAGCTGATGGCACGGCTTTCAATTGATGTAAAGGGACTTTTTCGCGTCGATGCCCCTCTTGCTGCCATGCTTGGCAAAGAAGATCTAAAACTGTACGGGGAGGCGGCTATTTTAGGTGTTAAGAATTACCCGGATACCACCACCGATCAAGCGAGTCAACTCGGGTATGATAAACTTCCGTGGAGATTGCCCGTGGTGGTCGGAATAAACCTACCTGCGTTCAAAGTGCTTGACGTGCTTAATTTTGAGCTTGAATTTCAGGACAGTCCCTATCCCAACAGTATAATGAGACCGGTGTATAATATGGCGCCTTTGCCCGCAGCACGGCAGCGGCATGCGAAATTCAAATGGTCCGTATATGCCAAAAAAGATATAGGTCCGCATGTCAGCCTGATTTTCCAGGTGGCCCGAGACCATATAATGCCGCTTAGCACGGTGACTGCAACCAATTTTTCCGACTATACGGATGTGCTTTTGCGGAATACCGACTGGTGGTGGACCGGGAAGATTTGGTGTGGTTTTTAAAGCGACATGTTTAAATAGTTTGTACATTTTTTATCAACAAGGGGAGTTGTCAATGAAACACACGTATTTACTGTGTATGGCAATGGTCGCGTTTTTTGCTGTCTGGTCTTTCGAAGCGCAGGCCAAAACTTACAATTTGACCGTTCTGGCCGATCGTCAAACCCAGGAGTGGAACAAGTTCTATGAAAAGGGGGTGGCGACATGTCATCAATATACGTTAATCGATAGCTATTGGAAGAGAGGGGTAGGAAAAGCGCTGCAGTTCGGTCACGATTCGGCGGGCTTTCAATACTGGAGAGGCCACGGCATTCTGCACGACGATGTTGGTCTTGTCAAAGCCGCAACAGCCAACTCGCTCACCCTGGACTGGAAGAATTTCGACAGAGTGTATGATACCGGCCGGGCCGTCGGAATGTATCCGATTTGTGAAATCAGCACTACACCTGCAGCACTTGCCCAGAATGCAAGTTCCACCATTTCCGCCAGCTTCAACGGCCGTTCTCCGATAAAATCTCCGCCAACCAAGTACGGATGGGACCAATGGATGGCGCTCATGGACAGTATTGTCCGTCATGTTGAAGAACGGTATGGCGTCGATGAAGTACGCAACAAATGGTACTTTGAGGTGTGGAACGAACCCAACTGGTGGTATGCCGGTTTTCCTGAGTACCTTACCCTCTACAGTCATACCGTCGCCGGTTTAAAACGTGCGGATTCACTAATACGGGTAGGCGGGCCGGCGTGCCAGGGAAATTACACATTTACGCTTGACGCTGAAGTATCCAAACTGCTGAAGCATTGTCGTACCGCCACCAATCCCGTAACAGGCAAGGCTGGAATACCAATCGATTTTATAACCTGGCATGTTTACGGCGATAATCCAATAACGGTCGGCGGTGTGACAGGGTCCATCCTCAACGCCAATACCGCTGCCACAGTCCATAGGATGATGATTGACTCTTTGAGGAGTTCGGAATATTCGTGGTTCAAGGGCCCGTCCTTCAATGATGAAACGGGGCCAACATCCAGAGTTCCCGTTCAGAGGGACATGCATCAAACCGCAAGCTGGTTGGCCAGAACGGTGCATCTGCTGAATGAAGGCGGGCCGGATTATCCGCCGCCCGGCATGTATGGCTACTGGACGATTTCCGATATTTATCAGGAAGGGATGAATAAAACCGGTAATATAAGTTTTCAAGAGGGTAACTACGGGATGTTGTTAAGGGGAACTCCGAACTACCCCCCCCTCCTGGGATATACCAAAGCCTGTTTTCCAGGCCTATCGGCTGCTTCACAAGCTGGGCGCATATGAGGATTCCTCTTTTGGCGGTATTACCACCAACGTTGCCCCTGTTACCAACGGTGTCGGAATAATAGCCACCTCATCCAAACAAGGCGCCCAGAATGATTCGATCCAGATTCTCGTTTACAACCACTATGCTTCAACCACACAGAGTTCTGCGTCGAAAGACAGTATAATTCTTACCGTCAATAGTATTCCCTGGGCGCCGGGTAAGGTCAGGGTCGAACACCTTGCGGTCGACACGGTCCGCAGTAATACGTATACAAAATGGAGAAGCCTCGGAAGGCCCGCCGTGCCGAGCAATGCCCAGTGGGATGAGATGAGTAAAGCGGCGGATCTTGCCCACTTCTCGCCGGCGACAACCACCTCGCTTGCCGATAACACCTTTACGTTGGCGTATTCTCAAAACTATTTCAGCGTCCATTTGATTACCCTCTCCAACCCCGATGCGGTCTCCGTAAAGAAACCGGCGGAAAAAAACAGTGTCGCAACGGCGAAAACCTTGCGGCCGCACATCGGGAACAACGGAATGGTTCTCGAAATGCCGTTAAGCGGCCGCTATACCGCAAGTCTCTTCACAATCAACGGCCGGAAGGTTTTCGAGGCTTCGGGACAGGGGCCCGGCAACCTCGCGATTCCTGTTCCGAGAGTGTCCCGCGGCGCCTTTGTGCTGCAGGGGTAGGGGGCTTTTCAGCCCGGCGGGTGGTTGTCCAGGGGCAATGAGTAATAGGAAGTCTCACGCGGAGGCGCGGCACCGGTGCTGATTCAAGTTTATTGAAGCGGGTGGGTCGCCACCCGCTGCCCCGGGCAGGAGGTGGCACCTGCCAATGGCGCCCCGGCCAAAGGGAGTTCTGCAGCAAACTCCCTTTGGAATCCCGTGCCGCGCCGCAGCGCCGGCTTACCGCTTCAGGCTCGGGAAGGCGCAAAACTCGGGTCGTCAAAGCCCAACCCTCGGACAGTTGCGACTTCTTATCCTCGCCCTTCGCGGCCGGCGCTGATGCGGGGGAAGAGGAACGACATTTCCTCGCCATTACCATGGCATCAGGATTATTGAAATATTACCGGTAAACAGATGTTACGGCAGTAACGCGGTATAGGCGTCTGTCTTCCGCCGCCATTAGCGGAGCCCGCTCCGTAAGGAGGGTAAAGCCGCTGTTGTCTGAGGGCTATGCTTTGATAGCCCGAGTTCAGCGGCTACCGACTGAAGGAGCGACAGGCGAAGCGTAAGGCGGCGAACGGCGTTTTGGTTACTTTGCCGCCGTGGGCAAAGTAACCCGCCTGCCGGGGCGGGACCCGGCATGAAAAAATGTATTATTGACATATTCATTTACTCTGAATCTCAAACAAATTTAACCTAAATTGAGCGATTAAAACGCTGCTTTGCAGACTTCTTTGCGCTGCTGCTGCAGATGCCGGTAAATACGCCACTGCGAAAATG
>JAFGIW010000191.1 GCA_016929415.1 Chitinispirillaceae bacterium
ACCCATTCAAGGAGGTCCCGGTTGGCATGGACGAGCGGCAGCCGGTTGAAATCATATTCGATGGTGATATGTTTACGCAGCAGCGGCAGGCGCACGGTGAAATACGAAGAGACGTCGGTCAGAATGTGACGCAGATCACAGGGTACCATTGACGGAGTGGATCCTATCTGGCTGAACCGCGCGGTGATCTTCGAGAGCCGGTTGAGGTCGTTGTTCATATCGTTGAGGATCTGCCTGACCTTACGCGGCTGGTCAATGGGGGCGTCTTCGAGGATAGTACGCAGATACTCCACCCAACCCATAATCGAAGATATCGGCGTTCCCAGTTGATGGGCGGTCTCTTTCGCCAGGCCGACCCACAGATAGCTGCGCTCGGTAACCCGGATGTTGTGGAAGGCGAGGTAGAGCAGGATGATGAATGCGGCACCCAGACCGATTTCCAGAAACGGCATGAAGTAAAGGCTGCGGATAAGCATGCTGTTGCCGTACACCAGATATCCCATGAGCCGTCCCCCGTCTTTACTGAAGTAAATCGGACGGGGTTTAAAGGACGTACGCAGTGAAACAATCTTCCTGTCGAGGTAGTGCTGCTGCACGTCGTTGAGTTTCTCGGGAAGCGGCTCTTTTTCCCCGAAAAGCCGATTTTTCCGGTAGATGTTGGTCCACAGAATCGGACGCCATGCACTATCGGTGACGATGATGGGATTGATTGCTTTGTCAAGAACTCGTCTGAGCACGCCCTGGATCTCGCCGTAGGTCATGGTCCCCGAAACCGTAGTCTGAATCAGTTCGGCGTACGCCTGCGTGAGGCCGGTGGTCTCGGCCTTCAGGCGGCCGATTACCGCAAAGGAAAAAATACTGTAGCCGATGAGTGCGAAGGAACAGAGAACGAGAAGAACATTCTTCCGTGTAAACGGACGGATTTTCATGAAGAAGAAATACAGCAGCGGTGCGGCGATGATTTTTCTAATCCACGTTTTCACCGGGGTCCGATCTTCGTGAGTCCCTGCATCCAGGGACGTAAAACTTCGGGTACGCGGACGGCGCCTTTCGCCGTCTGGTATGTTTCGAGAAGCGCGACAAGGATACGTGCCGTTGCCAGGCCGCTTCCGTTGAGGGTATGGACAAACCGCGGTTTGTCGCCGTTTGCAGGACGGTAGCGGATGTTCATCCGCCGTGCCTGAAAATCTTCGAAATTGCTGCAGGAGGATACTTCGAGGTAGTTTCCTTCCCCCGGCGCCCATGCCTCGAGGTCGTAACATTTTGCCGCTGCGAATGAGAGGTCGGCATCGCAGAGCGACACTACGCGATAATGGAGCCCGAGCGCCTTGAGAATATACTCCGCGTCGACACGGAGCAGTTCGAGTTCGTCATAGGATGTTTCCGGCTGCACCATCTTTACAAGTTCGACTTTATTGAACTGGTGCACGCGGAGATATCCCTTGGTGTCCTTGCCGTAGCTTCCCGCTTCACGTCTGAAACAGGCGCTGTAGGCGCAGTATTTTATAGGCAGCTGCGCCTGGTCGAGGATTTCGTCGCGGTGAAGATTGGTCACCGGCACCTCGGCGGTGGGGATGCAGAAAAGGTCGTCTTCGCCTATGAAATACATCTGCTCTTCGCTCTTCGGCAGCTGGCCTGTACCGAAGAGGCTCGCCCGATTAACCAGAAACGGCGGGAAGATCTCCCGGTAACCGTGTCGACGTGTGTGTGTTTCGAGAAAGAAGTTGATGAGCGCCCGTTCGAGCAACGCACCGTCGCCCTTAAGAACCGGGAATCCCGCGCCCGATATCTTCGCACCGCGCGGGAAATCGATGATGTCGAGTGCTGTGCCGAGTTCGATGTGGTCCTTGGGTTTGAAATCGAATGCCGCCGGCTTTTCCCAGGCAGCAATAACGACATTGTTCTTTTCGCTCTCGCCGTGCGGGGTACTCCCGTGCGCAACATTGGGAACCCGGATGAGATGTTCGTGTAAGATATCCTCGACCTCCTTCTGCTGCCCATCCAGTTTCCTGATCCGGTCGGAGACTTCCTTCATGTCGGCAATTACCTGTGTTGCATCCTTTTTCTCTTTTTTAAGGGCGGCAATATCCTGTGACCGGGTGTTCCGAAGGCTTTTGAGACGTTCACCCTCTTTGATCGTGTCGCGCCGCCGGTTGTCGAGGCTGATGATGATGTCGATATCTACAGGGCTCTTTTTATTTTCCGATGCCTTTTTAATGGATTCGGGATTATCCCTGATTCGCTGGATGTCGAGCATTGCGGTAATCTCCTGAAGGATGACATAAAAAAGTAAAAATATAATATGGAGTAAGGTATAGGATGGAGAGCGGGAAAATTATCGGGTTCGAGGATACGATGGTAATAAACTGATGCATCGTGTCCTCGTGGTATCATCCCGGCAGCCGCGGAAGCAAATTCTATCCTGTCAATTCCGCACTATTTTTTCCCCTTCAGGCGGCTCGAAATCTCGCCGTACGTATCGGCGAATGCCGCCGTCATGGGGAGTAGCGCCTATCCGCTCTTCTATAAAAGCGATTTTCTCAACCGAAAAAAAGAAGAAGAACCGCGGCTTTTCGGTGCGGCGGGTAAAGTATTGATGCCGGTCTCCGATCGATTCGGTTAAAAAAATAAAGCGCCGAATTCCGCACACACATTGCCTTTAAAAAAAATCAAAAAAAAGTTGCTTCACATACCCTGATCTTTTATATTGTACTGTCTTTTTTAATTTTCTTTAGGCAGTTAAACCGTTTAACCAACTCTGCATGCTGTCTTGTGACTTCGTTATAGCAAGAATACATTAATTGAAAATTCCCATGGGAAGGTTCAGATGACTTCAAAACATTGGATTTTGATACTTTTTTGTCTGCTTGCCATCTCGCCGGAATTATGTCCTGTTGATGGGCAGATTACCATTCCCGCTACTCCGGCAAAGTATAATTTTACCGCCGATGCCTATTACTCGGAACGCGTCAGCGACGGTATCCGTTTCACTTTCACGGCAAGCGTAACCGATTCGGTGGCGATTATTGCCGATACGGTCGCTTCGTATCCGAACTCCTCCAAATCGATTGATTTTTACGGGACCGACGGATCTTATGCCACCATCACCGGAGCAAGAAGCGGCAATTATACCGTTGTCTATTCTGTAAATGTAACAGCGGGAACACAATATTATTGTATTATCAAACCGATGTCGGGCACGGTCTACGATGACAGTATAAAAGTTCATGTAGCCGGCCGGTGCAATTTAACGGTAACAAAAAGCGGGGACGGATCAACCAATCCGACCGGTACGGTTACCGCCTGGACTAATCTTCCCACTACGCTCGTTGCTGCCGCGACACGGCTTACCTATTTCAGTAAATGGACGAACGGCGGCGGAGCGACTTTCAGCGATTCGTTGAACACCACCACCATTATTAATCCAACCGCAACGAGTGTAACGGCAACGGCCAATTTTTTGCTTAAGCCGCTTAAAACGATTACTTTTATTCGGGATACCTTTAATTTCCAGGTAGACGGTGGTGATCCGCTTACCGGCGTGCTGTTTCTGTTTACTGCCCCAAGCGCCGACAGTTTCTATATCAACATCGGTCGGGGGGACAGTATCTTTAATCCGGGTTTCATACTGACCTACTATCAGGGTGATTCAACCTTCTCCACAGCCGACAGCATTACCCGCACGACAACCGAATTCCATTTTCATTCAACCTCGGCCGATCAAAACCTTTATTTCCGTATAAAGCCTTCGAGTGGACTATATTTATCAGCCAGTTTTTCCGTGAAAGCCGATTCCCTTTACACGCTTATCATTTTACCGGATACTATCGGTACGGTATCCCCGGTTGACACTTTCTTACTTAAAGGGGGAACGTCGCGGAGTATCGGTTTTTCATTCCCGGTCAGTCAAAACTATTACGGAAAGTACTATTTCGACAGGTGGCAGACCGCATCCGGGAGCGCGCGTTTCGCCGATTCCTCGAATCGTTCGACCACGGTCTACATCGATTCATCCGATGCGACGGTGAAGGCATCGGTGCTTGGGAAAACAGTCTATCCTATTGATACTGATATTGATACGTTCACCTATACCACCCATGGTGATTACCATAGCGGCGGAGTACTGCTCTCTTTCACAACCCCCACAACCGACAGCTTTTTTCTTGATCTGCAGAAATTGACAAGTCACTACAACTACATCTATTATTACGGCACTAACGATTCCTGTATCGATGTTCTGGACAATTCCTATACGAGCGGGACTTCAAACAGTTTCAGTTTCAAAAGCGGCAGCGTCGGAGAGGTCCACTATTTTCGGGTCCTTCCCTCGAGCGCTTCATATAACAGCTACCAGTTCAGTGTTCAGATGCAGAGTATCTATTCGGTCACGGT
>JAFGIW010000192.1 GCA_016929415.1 Chitinispirillaceae bacterium
CGGCAACGCCGCTCGGCGTCGAAGGGGTCCCGCTCGTCCGTTACCGGACGGGCGATATTACCTTCAAGATTCCAGGGAGCTGTTCCTGCGGACGGAACTCCTGCCGGATCGGACCGATTCTCGGGCGGCGGTCGCAGCTCTTCACCTGCAGGGGAACCGTCGTCTATCCGCTCATTCTTACCAATGCGCTTGACGCGATTGATGCCGTCCAGGACTATCTGGTTATCATCGAAAACGACGAACGCAAGTCGGATACGGTCACCATTCAGGCCGCCGCACCGCCGGCCGCACTTGAAAAAATAAAGCAGGCGATACGGGATGCGACCGGCGTGCAGCTGCAGGTCCTCGTATCGAACATCCCGACCATACGGGGGCTGCGGGGAGGGACGACACGGAAGATACCGATCATCGATAACCGGGGTAAAATGGCGGCGAAAACGGGACAGTGAATCGGGAAAAAAGAAATTCCGCCACAGAAGCACAGAGGACACGGAGAATATAGGACAGGGGAGAAAACAGTAATTCTTCCAATCTGCCGTGAAAAGCAGCATGAAAAGATGCAGATAAGACCGCTCATCGTCATCCCCGCTTACAACAACACACGCACCATCGCCGGTGTGGTCGCAGGAGCGAAGGCATCGGGCCTGACGGTCGTGGTCGTCAATGACGGATCGACCGATGCGACCGGGGAAATCCTGCGAACGATTCCCGATATCGAGGTCGTTTCATTTTCCGTCAACCGCGGTAAAGGCGCCGCGCTGCGTGCGGCGTTCGAATGGGCGGCGGCGCACGATTTTACCCATGCAATAACGATCGACGCCGACGGCCAGCACCTTTCAGTTGATATTGCCACGTTTATCGACAAAATCAGCGAAGACCCGCAGGCGCTCTGGATCGGCGACCGACTTCTTCCGGCCTCCGGCAGCGTCGGGCAGCCGCCCCGCTCGCGGTTCGGCCGGAGGTTCGGGGCGTTCTGGTACCGGTTCCACACCGGAATCCCGATCCGCGACACGCAGTGCGGGTTCCGCGCCTATCCGCTCGCCGCGATCGCAACTACCGGCTGTAAAAAAGACCGCTTCGAGTTCGAGATCGAAGTCCTTATCCTTGCGGCATGGCGCGGCATCCCGGTGAAAAGCATCCCCATCCATATGCACTACCAGCCGAAAGAGGAGCGGGTGTCGCATTTCAGGCCGATCCGCGATTTCGTGCGGATAAGCAGGGTAAACTCCCGCGCGGCGATCACCCGGATCTTCTTCCCGGCAAAACTGCTCGACGCGCCGGGATTGAGCATCAGGGAGAAAATAATCGCCCTGGTAAAGCACGAACTGCGCGCCAACACGTCGCCGGCGAAGGCCTCGCTCTCGCTTGCGCTCGGCGTCTTCATGGCGATACTGCCGATTCACGGATTCCAGGTCGTCACCCTTCTGGCGCTCACATTTTTGCTGCGTCTCAACCGCCCCCTCGCGCTTGTCGGCGTGAGCATCTCGTCGGCGCCGATTCTTCCCTTCTGGATCGCGGCGGGAATCGGGGTGGGGAACATTGTCGTTCCGTCGACGATCGCCGCTCCGGCGGCGGCAATCATCGAATCGAACCTGCCCGGTTTCCTCGTGACATGGGTTACGAAACTGCCGGTGCAGGGGGTGTTCGAAGGAATTGTCAAATGGTTCTTCGGGTCGATCGCGCTGGCGGTATTGTGCGGGGCGGCGACGTTCGGCATATGCTATCCGATGGCGCGGGGGATACGGGAGCAGTACCGCCGGAAGAACTTTACAGAGGCGCCTCCTGCAACGCCGCAGCGCGCCGCGGAAGAGACGGAACTTCACGGCGGAGGAAGCGTCAGTACCGATGCGGAACGATGAACAGTGAGACGGAGGATGATGAAAGAACGGCTGCCCATGAACGGTAAGCGCTCATTTAACGGGTCCCGTACTTCCCGTCGGTATGCATTGGCCCACAGACACACTCCGCTCAGTTCTTTGATGGATGAAGCGGCGTATGAATCGGGTCGGCGTTGTTGGCGAACTCCCTTCAAACAGCCGGCGATGTAATGTCCGGTTGCCAAGAAAATCAGGGTTCCCCCATCGTAAACGGCAACCATATTGAAATAACGGGAAATCGGGAATTCAGGACACCCGGCTTTCGAAGTACGGGTCACACATTGTTTTCTTCCTTTCACGCGTGTTCAGGGCACCCCCTTATTTAATTTCGGGGGTGCATTTTTGAATATATAATTTGGCACAATTGTGCACCTTAAGGTGCATACAATGCGGTTAAAAACCCCTAAGTGAGAGGGGAAACCCCTAAGAGACCAAAAAATCGCTGAGGGACGGTTAAAACTCTCCAGGGAGGAGTAAAAACCACTGAGTGACGGGTAAAAGTCGCTGAGGGGGCGGGCAAGCATGAAGGCGGAAGGAATTAATGAGAAAAAAGGAGGACGGGGGCAGGGTAGGACGATTCCCGATACCGATACCGATACCGATTGCGATTGCGATTGCGATCCTTACACAATCTTTCTTCCGGGGATAAAAGATAAACTCAACATCTTGATTGCTCAATAAATATTCTTAATTTATTTTGAACATATAACACTTTCTCCGGCCCCTCCCGGAAAGACCTCA
>JAFGIW010000023.1 GCA_016929415.1 Chitinispirillaceae bacterium
GGGGGGGGGGGGGGGGGGAGAGGGTGGCGGCGAGGTCGAAACACCGGGAAAGATGCGATGTCCTGAAGAGCTGCGGGGTGCCGACCCGTAAGAGTTTCGACCGGTCGAGGGTTGCTCCGGCCGTATCACCGGTAAAGGTGCGGATCGTGTCGACCACCGGGGTTGCCGTGAAGCCGCAGTCGAATGTTCCGCGCAGTGCAAGGAGTCCGTCAATGACGGCGGCGGTCACGAACGGACGCGCGGCGTCATGCACCAGCATCCACGGAGCGTTTGACAGATTGCAACCGTTTCGCACGGACTCCCACCGCTCGGCTCCTCCGGCGACCACCGTCACCTTATCATCTGCGAAAGTGCCGGTTGCCCGGTCGACGAGCTCCGCCGGCACGACGAGAATGATTCTGTCAATATCCTGATGCGCGCGGAACGTTTCAAGCGAGTGGGCGAGGAGCGGTTTCCCTCCAAGCGGCACGAACGCCTTGGGCAGGTCATACCCGAGGCGTGTACCCGATCCCGCGGCAACAATAACGGCATCGCAGCGTTCCTGCATGCTGCCCCGCCTATTTCCCGGTCGTGCGGTTGATAAGTCCGGCGACCTTCATCGGCAGGCCGAAAAGCTTGATGAAGCCGGTGGCGTCCTTCTGGTCGTAAAGGGAGGTATTGGTAAACGACGCGAGGTCCTCCAGGTAGAGCGACTTGTCCGCCTTCGATCCGGCGGTAACGATATTACCTTTGTAAAGTTTCAGTTTCACTTTCCCGGTGACGTTCCGCTGCGTCGCATCGACGAATGCGTCGAGCGCCGTACGCAGGGACGAGAACCACCTGCCGTCATAGACCAACTCGGCATATTTGATCGCGACCATTTCCTTGAAGTGGCTGGTGTCGCGGTCGAGTACGAGCCGTTCGAGTTCCCGGTGGGCGAAGTAGAGCAGCGCGCCGCCCGGCGTCTCGTACACGCCGCGCGATTTGATGCCGACGAGCCGGTTTTCGACCATATCGACATGACCGACGGCATGTTTCGCACCGATCGCGTTGAGTTTTTCGAGCAGTTCCACCGGCCCGAGATTCTTGCCGTTGACGGATGCCGGGATCCCCTTTTCGAAAGCTATTTCCACATACTCCGGGATGTCGGGAGCTTTTTCGATCGTGCTCGACAGGGTATACACGTCATCCGGCGGTTCGTTCCACGGGCTTTCGAGGACGCCGCCTTCATGGCTGATGTGCCAGATGTTGCGGTCTTCGGAATAGATCCTTTTTTTCGATTGCGAAATAGGAATACCCCGCTGCTCGGCGAAAGCGATGCACGCTTCCCTGGAGTTAAGCGTCCAGAGCGGATCTTTCCAGGGTGAGATGATCCTGAGCGACGGGTCGAGTGCCATGATGCTCAGCTCGAACCTTACCTGGTCGTTCCCTTTGCCGGTGGCGCCGTGGGCGACCGCGGTCGCGCCCTCCTTGTGGGAGATCTCGACCGCTCGTTTGGCGATGAGCGGACGGGCAAAGCTGGTGCCGAGAAGGTAGGTGCCTTCGTATACCGCACCGGCCTTGATGGTGGGGAAGATGTAATCGGTGATGAACTCTTCGGTCAGTTTTTCGATGTAGAGTTTCGAAGCGCCGGTCTTGAGCGCCTTCTCCTCGAGTCCCGAAAGCTCCTCTTTCTGGCCGAGGTCGGCGCATACGGCGATCACTTCGCAATGGTAATTCTCCTTGAGCCAGCTGATCATGATGCTGGTATCGAGTCCGCCGGAGTAAAGCAAGACTACTTTTTCCATGATTATTCCTTTGCTGGTTGTTTTTTCAGAACACTGGTGAAAATGGAGACCGCCCGGTCGATTTCGGTTTTCTTGACCGTGAGCGGCGGAATAAACCGGACAGTGTTGCGGTTCGCCTTGATGAGGAGAAGCCCCGCCTTTTTACATCCGGCAATAATCGGGGCGGGATCGGCTTTCATCCGTACGCCGATCAGCAGCCCGCTGCCGAGCACCGATTCGATAGCGGGAAACAGTTTCTGCAGTGACGTCAATTTGTCAAGGAGGTAGGCGCCTTTCACCCTGACCTGTTTGAGAAACCCTTTGTCGGCGATAATGTTCATCACTACGACGCCGAGTGCACAGGCGACCGGGTTGCCGCCGAACGTGGTCCCGTGATCGCCCGCACCGAGTGAAAGCGCGATATCTTCGCGACAGACCACCGCACCAAGGGGCAGTCCGCCGCCGATCGGTTTGGCAAGTGTCATCATGTCGGGAATGACCCTGTACTGTTCGTAAGCCCAGAGCGTTCCGGTGCGGCCCATGCCGCATTGAATCTCGTCAAACACCAGCGCGCATTTATGTTTATCGGCTGCCTTGCGCAGGAAGGTGAGGAACTCGGCGGTAGCGGAATTTACCCCGCCCTCTCCCTGGAGCGGCTCGACGAAGATCGCGGCGAACCGGTGGGCGGCAAGGAGCTTTTTTACGGCCTTGATATCGTTGAAAGGCGCGAAGTGGAACCCCCCGGCAAGCGGTTCGAAACCGGCATGGAACTTATCCTGCGCAGTGGCGCTCAGTGCGCCATACGTTCTCCCATGGAACCCGTCACTGAAGGAGAGTATATGGTATTTACCGGGGGATTGCTTTTTCGCCCATTTCCTGGCGAACTTGATGGCGGCCTCGTTCGCCTCGGTGCCGCTGTTGCAGAAGAAGACCCGCTTGCCGAAACTGTGTTTGATGAGCAGCTTTGCCAGATCGATCTGCGGTTGGCTGAAGTAAAGGTTCGAGGAGTGGATAAGTTTCCTGCCCTGGGCAAAGAGCGCTTTCTGCAGCGCCGGATGACCGTGGCCGAGTGAATTCACCGCGATGCCGCACCCGAAGTCGAGGTAGGCTGTGCCGCCGGCGTCGAAGAGGAGGCTCCCTTTCCCATGGGTCAGAGGAGCGCCGTCCCGTTTATAGGTGGGAACGAAGAGCGAATTAATTTTTTTCGTGTTCATCGATGCTGTTCCTTGCTATCAGTGACAGATTACCGTGCCCGACGAGGCACCGCGGGCGAGTTCGTTGCGCAGCGTTTCGCTGTTGGTCCAGCCGCAGATGTGCACACGCTTTACCCCGCGGTGCACCGCGTCGGCCGCGGAGCGCAGCTTCGGCACCATGCCGCCGGTGATATGGCCTATGGCAATCAGATGCTCGATGTCGGACGTTTTAATCTCTTTGCGAACCTCATCGTCGACCATGACGCCCGGAACGTCGGAAATGAAGATGAGGTCATCCGCCCTTATCGCCATAGCCAGTTCGCTCGCCGCTAGGTCGGCATTGACGTTGTAGATGCATCCGCACGCGTCGCGGGAGATGGGGGAGACGACCGGTACGATCCCCGCGGCCCTGCAGGCCTCGATGAGTGCGGGGGAAACCCTGTCAATCTGCCCGACAAAGCCGATATCCTGTCCGTTAACAAGCATTTTGGAGGCGATGAAAAGCTCGGCATCCACGCCGCTGAACCCCGCCGCCGTCACCCCCTCGCAAAGGAGCGCGTTGACGATCCTTTTGTTGACGTCGCCGGAGAGCACCATCTGGACGATTTTGACCATCTCGGCATCCGTAACCCGCATTCCCTCGATGAAGGTGAACTCGCGGTTAAGGAGCTTGAGCTGGCGGGCAATGTCCTTGCCCCCGCCGTGAATAATGATCGGGAAGATTTTGGAAAGGAGCGTTTTTATGCCCTGCCCCAGTTCCGTCAGCAACCCTTCCGCATCGACGGTAGCCCCGCCGATTTTAATACAGACTGTTTTCATGACCGATTCAGACTCCTCTGGAGTGAAAACGCTAGAAAATAATTAAGGACGGGGAGGCATTTCGAGAATGATAGGATGGCGGGGACGAAAAAATTGTGGCGAATGCGACATACGGAGTTATCGGGGAAAAGTTGTGCGGTGGGGATAGTAAAGGGGTGCTTCATGAGCGAAATGGGTTTTTTATGGGAGGAGCGCTCCGCGCCCCATCGTTTGGGGAACCAGCGGTGGAGTGGGGGAGAGGGGGAAACGTTTGGAGATCAATGAAACGTTCGTTGCCGGTTTTTCCCGATATGTGCCTCTGTGAGAGGAACGAAGCGATACGATGCCGCGAATTTTTTTAATATGACCGAAGTACCGCCGGTGTTCAGCATGCCATCATCACCGGTCCCCGCGGCATGGGTAAAACAACCATGCTTCTTATGGTGCAGTTCCGGATCGCCGAGCTCGATCTGTCGAAAAGATGGCAGCCGATCAAGTTCCCCGAAGAGTCCTACAGCATCAACGACCTTGCGGATCTTTGGATCGAGACCTTGCACCTTGTAGTGGCTGCCACGAACGATACGGCGCTTGAACCGGAACTCGTTGCATTGCGCGCCGGACATTTATCGTTGGATGACCTGCGGGAACGCGCATGGGCGATCATCAAAGACTGGTGCACCACCCGAAAAAAAAAGCTGCTCCTGCTTATTGACAATTTCGACATGATCATCGAACAGATCGGCGATGACCGGGAGAAAGCCCGGCTACGCGATATTCTCATGAATGACGGCACGGTAATGTTCATCGGGACCGCTGTCAGTTTTTTCAAGGAAGCGAGTTACGACAAACCGTTCTACCATTTCTTCAGGGTGTTCGATCTCAAGGGATTGACGCATGACGACGCGGTCAATCTTCTCAAACGCCGGGCTGAAATGGACAACGTTTACAATTTCGACGCGTTACTGGCGGAAAGCGAAGGCCGGTTTCCCGCACTGGAATATTTCACGGGTGGCAATCCGCGTCTTATTCTCATGCTCTACCGAGTGGTGGCCGAATGGGGTTCCGCCGAGGTGCGACAGGCACTGGAAAAGCTTCTTGACGAAATCACCCCCTATTATAAATCGAGGACCGAAATCCTCCCACCCCAGCAGCGTAAGATTCTCGACCATATCGCCCGCGAAAGCGCGAAAAGCTTCGAAGGCCTCTCACCTTCCGATATTGCAACCGCAACCCGTTCGAAATCCAATCATGTCAGTATGCAGCTGAAGAGACTCGCCGAAGCGGGGTATGTAAGGTCGGCGAATATCAAAGGCCGCAGTTCGTGCTATACGCTCTCGGAACCAATTGTATGCCATCTGGTACCAGATGCGCTTTTCTCGGACAGCAAGGGAGCGGATGCTGTGGCTGGTGAGTTTTCTGAAGGTGTGGTTCGAGCTGCCGCAGTTGCTGGAGGAAGTGAAGTCGGTGAGGGGGAGGGTGGATGGGTATTGCAGAGCACAGGAACGGGAGAAAGCCCTGTGTGTTCTGGAGCATGGAAGATATTTGCTTGATGCCATTCCGGATGGACCGGAGAAGTTAGGCGCAACGACGGAGTATTTGAAGAGCCGGATGGTTGCGGGAGACTGGGAGCACGTAAGGGAGACGGCGGAGAAGGCGGATTTAGAGGGGTTGGCGGATGTGGAGTTGGAGATATTGCATGAGAAAAAGGGAATCGATGAGGGTAGATACCTATTTGAAAGAGCGAGTCGTGAATTTATTGCCGATCATTTCGAAGAGGCGAAAAAACTGCTTGAAGAATTAATCCGGATAATCCGAACTCTTATGGAGCTTGGTGCAACCGAGGTAGCGTGTTGGCTGAATTAGGGCAATTCGAAGCAGCAGTCGAATCGTATGATAAGGCATTGCAAATTAAACCGCAAATGCATGAGGCTTGGAATTGCCGGGGTACTGCTTTATGTCACTTGAGTCGATTCGAAGAGGCGACTGAGTCGTATGACAAGGCTTTGCAAATAAAGCCGAATCAGTATCAAGCTTGGAATAATAAAGGGTATATATTATTAACCCTCGATAGGCCCCAAGAGGCCTTTACAGCATTTGATCAGGCTGTCTCGCTTACTAATGATTCAAAACCCTGGAGAAATCGCACCGAGGCCTCGTTAATTCTATCCCTCAACGCCATTTCCGAAAGCAATCCCGCCCAGTCGCTCCATTACCTCAACGAAGCCCGCAAGTCCGAATCGATCATCGGCCCGGAGCAATGGATGTCGCTTGTTCTGAATACCATCCTTTCAAGTATCAATATCAACAACCTACCCTCCATCCGCGACTTCCTCACCCACGCCGGTCTCGACCAGCAGCTTTTCCCCCTCATCCGCGCCATCGACTACCTTGTAACCGGTAATGAGGAACTCATCGAGAAGCTTTCACCGGAATACCGGAAAATCGTTACTGAAGTGGCGAAGGCGCTGAAAGAGCGGCAGGTAAGAGAGCATGCTGATGTGTGATCTGATTCGGGGCTTTCGTATTTTCTGGATGGAGATAATGCATTTTAGTTGAGGGGCCTTCGGCCCCATCGTTTGGGGAAGTTCCGGTTACGGCATTTAATCCCGGCGCGAGGGTTGGGTTTTTCCGAAACGACCGCTGCTTGAGCCGAGAACTGCTACCGTGGAGTTGTTAAGGTCACAGTTGGAAATTTCAAAGCGGCAGGAGTGTCAATTCGGGGGGAATAGCGGCAGCCGGCCTTTACCGAATAACCCGGGTGGGCACCAACCATAGCCAAAGCGGTATCTAAAGAAACAGTGCGTAGCACTGGATACAACTTGCTTACGGAACGGAGTGAAAAACGATGAGGCGTCAGCCTCTCTAATAATCATTATTTTCTTGAGTGCCCTCAGTCCTGTATTGATTACCCGAATTTTCCCCCGATTGAACGATTGATACTACACCGGTTACCAATGTACGATATATTATGTGCTTTTGGACAGACTCAACCGAAGAGAGGATCATCAGTGACGAACCGGACAAAACAACTCACCCTTTTCTGCATTTTTTTCCCCACACTTCTCACTGCACAGACCTATCAACCCAAATTCACCGCCGAAGACTATAAACGCGCCCTCTGGATGACTACCCGTTTCTACGGCGCACAGCGTTCCGGTTACGGGCCGAACTGGCTCATCATTAAGCATGATACCGCTGCCTACCGCGCCAGTTTCACAAGGGATTCGGATGGTTCGACAGACCTGGAAGGCGGCTGGTTCGATTGCGGCGACCATGTCACTTTCGGGCAAACCTTTTTCTTCTCCACCTATGTTCTGGCGAAAGCCTACGATATGTTTCCTCTCGGCTACCATGATTTCTACCACGGCTTCAATTACGATGATTACGTCGCTTCAGGTTCTTGGGACATGGATGGCGGCACTCCCGACGGCATGCCCGATCTTCTCCAGGAGCTTAAATACGCGACCGACTGGATCATCAAGGCCACTCCCGACGGATCGAATTTCTACTATCAGAAGGGGGAGGGGGCCAAGGATCACAAGTTATGGGTTACCGCGGGAAAGATGTCGACAATGCCGGTCGACAGCGGCGGAGAACCAAGAAAAATATATAAAAACCCCGATGACGGGGTCATGGCATCCCTCGCGGCTGCCACGTTGGCGGTGATGTCGCGGATATATAAAAAATATGATGAAGTATATGCCGCGGAGTGTCTCCAGCATGCAAAAAACGCCTATACCTATGCGAAAGCGAGAAAAGGCAGTTCGGCGGGGGCGGGTGATGGAGGTTATTATGGAGCTCATTCCTCACCTCCCGTGGTTGCGTTCATTACCGGTGCCTCGGAGATGTTTGCGGCAACAAATGACGCGGGGTATAAAAACGATGCCGTTGCGGAACAGGATAACATCACGTACCACAACTACGGTTTCGACTATTCAAACACGCACGACCTGGCTCCTGCAGCGATGGCCACGTCGGGAATCGATGTCAAGAAGCTCGACCAGCTCAAGTCCACGTTCATCGACCAGTACACTCAGGGCCTCAACGGGGAAGGAATCTGTACAAAGGGAAACGGTAGCTGGGGGGCGCTGCGTTATCCGTCGAACCATGCTTTCATCGCCGCACTCTGGTCGCGGGCGAGGAAAGACACCTCGCTCAATTCATTCATTTACAAGCAGGTCGATTACATCATGGGGAGCAACAATGAGAAACAGTCGTTTATCGTCGGGTTCTGTGCGGGGTGTTCGAAACAGGTGCTTTTCCCCCACCATCGGAATGTCTATTTGTGTGATGATAACCCGAATGATTCGATGATGCGGCTGATGACGATTCCGGACAGGAATAAGCAGTTCGGCTACATGGTGGGCGGAACCTGGAATTCGTCCGACTACAAAGATGACGTTACCGTATATTCGGTAACCGAAGGCGGTATCGACTACAACGCCGGCCTTGTCGGCGCGCTCGGGTATATCGTAAGCAGACTCGATCCGGCCGACACCGCCACTATGGTCGGCGTCGCGCATCGGAGGGTCGACTCTCGACCCCCCGGCGTGGATCTCCTTACCCTACAACGAACCGCCGCCGGATGGCTGCTGAAGACGTCGGGACAGACGCGGATGACCGACGTATCGGTCTACGACTGCCGCGGTAGGCAGGTGTATGCGGCTTATCCGGCTGCATCAACGATGCTGCTTGCTGCCGGGACCTACTGTAAAGGGGTATATCATTTCCTCGTCCGGCTGAGCGACAACCGGCATAGTGCTGCCAGGTCGATCTGTGTACTGAGGTAGAGGTATACGTTCCGCAGGGGCGTTCTCAGTCTGTGCTTGACCGTTTCAGCTTTTCATGGTTAAATTGGACTATGGGAGCGGCGGAGGATACCATGGACCGTGAAATCGTCAAAACCGACAAGCGTTACCGGCGGAACTTGTTTCTCGCCTATCTCACGGCTCTCCTTTGCGGAGTTGCTTTTTTGAGTTGGGGAAGACCGGCCCTCGTTTCCTACATCAACAACCTTCCCGCCAAAGAACACATTGAGACAATCGAGCTTGTCGAGCACCTCTTTCTCATCCTTTTCATACCGGCAGCAATCTATCTGATTGCGGTCGGCCGGAAGGTGTGCCGGTTTCGGGCAATGCCGTATCCCGGCATGGGCGTCATCCGCGATACGGTAATTGTAAGAGGGGAAAAAGCATTACGGCGTGGTAGAAGCATGATGGTGCTCGGCATCGCAATGATCGCGATCGTTATTGCAAGCATGCTCGCAACACATGTAATCACCCTCCGCTTTAAACATCACCCTCTTTTCAGGCCGATTTTTTACGGCCCGGAGGTGTGAGTGAAGAGTTAATAAGTTAGCGCGTTGATGAGTTAAAAGGGTCAAAGGATTTTCCATCTCATCAACACTCCATTTCTCCAACTTTCCACTCTCCCCTAAAATCCCTGCAATCCGCAACAGCGCGAACAGACCGGCATCAACCCTTTTTTCATTTCCAGACGGAACCTCTTGAATGCTTCGCCGTTCCAGATATCGTAGAAAGAGTGCGTATTGATGTTGCCGGCAGTATAGTCCTGGTAGTCGCGGCAGGGGGTGATACGTCCGTCGGGAGAGATTTCCGCAATGTAATAGATGCTTTCACAGTTCGGATATCCGCAGTTCCATGAATGGTCGCCGTAGTAGCGGCGGATTTCAGCTTCGGTTTTGATATCGGGGAGGAATTGGGGGACGCTGTTTTTTCCTTCGGAGATCCGGCTGATCTGTCTGATCTGACGGGCGGTCGCTGCAGGGTCGACGTCGTTGAAGCATGATTTCAGGTAGCCGCGGTGATTGCGCGGTTTTGTTCCGAACCGTTCCTCGAACACTTTTTCGTGCAGGCGGGCGTCCTCTTCAGTAATGAACCACCCGAAATAGTAGGGGTGAAGCTGTGTTTTGTCAATAACCAGCCGGTGGATGTCGGCAAGATGCATGTAATTCGTGTTTGAAATCACGGTGATCGGGATGATGAGCGGAAAGCGGAGCCTTTTTCTGCGCTTGATTTCATCGAGCTTGTCGATGGTTGCCATGGTTTTTTCGAAGTTCTTCGAAACCCTGCCGCCGGCCGGAGAGCGCATGATGTTCTGTGACGCGCTGTCCCATCCGTCAAGGCTTAAAAAGAGGACCTGCAGCGATCCGGTAGCGATAAGGTCGTCGATGACGCGGTCGAGGTCCTGGGCGTTGGTAACGATCGAGCCTTTCAGTTTATACCGGGCCATTTCCTCGAAAAGCGGCAGAAGCGGTTTCCACATGGTCGGCTCACCGCCCCAGATGTAATAAAAAGGGAAATCGCGCCGCGTTTCGAAGACCACCCGTTTGACCACGTCGAAATCGAGCTGTTCGAGCCGTTCGCCCCGTTCGAGTTTAAGACGCAGATGACCGTTTTCACCCCACTGGCCGCATGAATTGCAGCGCAGGTTGCACACTTCGTTCACCCGCAGTGAAATCTGGCCGACAGGAATGTCCTTGTCGGGATCATGAGCGCCGAAGTATTTGCGGATTTGCTGCGGCACCATACGCCATGCTTCAAGGTCGGTCAGTAGATTGGGAAGAATATGGCGGCTGGTGAATTTCCAGGGAAGGAGCGCTTTTCCTTTGAATTTTGCCATGAGAGTGCCTTTCAACCGTCTTTGGGTGGAAGTAAAAGAAAAATCCAAATATACTTTTTTTACCTGCTGTTCTGCGGAGAGAGAATGACGCCGGCGGATTCAGGAGCAGTCGACTTACCCCAATGCCTCAAGGTCCGACTGTTTCGTCTCCCACTCCTGGAGAAGTTTTTCGAGGGATGCCTGTGCAGCGGCATGCGCGATGGTGGTCCGGTGGAGCAGTTCGTGATTGCAGGCATTCGCCGGGTCGTGAAGCAACCGTTCGAGGCGGGCGATGTCTGCTTCCACAGTTTCGATGCTGCGTTCGCATTTTTCAATTGCGCGCTGCAGCTTCTTGCGTTCTTGACGTTCTTTTAGACGCTGCGTTTTTTCTTCGGCGACGCTGTTGTTTTCGGGTGGCCTAACCATAGTTCCGGCGGAGGCGCTCTCCCCTCCGAAGAGCGTTTCGAGGTAAAACCGGTAATCGGCAAGCGTTCCGGGATAATCCCGCACAAGCCCGGGCCGCATTTCGATGATCCGGTTGGCGATGCGGGAGATGAAATATTCGTCGTGCGAGACGAACACGATCGTCCCTGCGAAACCGGCCATTGCGCTGGAGAGCATTTCGATCGAGTCGATATCGAGGTGATTGGTCGGTTCGTCGAGCAGAAGGACATTGCCGGGACTTGCGAGGATGGTCGCCAGCACGAGGCGCGCTTTTTCTCCTCCGGAAAGCACTCCGGCGGTCTTGTCGACCGCGTCCCCGATGAAGAGGAAGGCGCCCAGGATGTTGCGAATGAATGTTTTTTCCGTGTTGACGGAGTCCTGCATGACGGTTTCGTAGCATGTCTTCGCCGGATTGAGCTGTTCGAGCTGATGCTGCCCGAAATAACGGATGATGATATTGCTGCCGGTTTCGAGCCTTCCCGACAGCGGGGCGATGTTCCCCGCCAGCAGTTTCAGAAGCGTCGTTTTTCCCGCACCGTTTGGGCCTATAATGGCAATTTTATCTCCGCGGTTAATCGACAGCGAGAGGTTATTGATCACCGCCGGACCGTCGTCGTACCCGGCATGGACCTGTTTCAGTTGGAGGGGAACCGTACCGGTCGGTTTGGGAACGGGAAAGGAGAAGCGGATGGTTGCCTGCCGCTGTGCTGGGAGGTCGGGCATCTGGGCGTGAAGCCTTTCAATGAGTTTCATTCGCGACTGCGCCTGGGTCGCTTTCGTCGCCTTTGCCTTGAACCGCTCGACGAACCGTTCGTTCTGCGCGATTTGCGCAGCGATGTTTTTTGCCCGGTTCAGGTCGTTCGCCAGCGTATCTTCACGAACGCGCATGTAGTGGTCGTAATTACCGGCGCCGACGATCACCTTTCCGCTGCCTATACCTGCAGTAAAGGTGGTGATGCGGTTGAGGAAATCACGGTCGTGACTGACAACGAGCATGCCGCTCCTGCTGCGTGAAAGGTACTTCTCAAGCCAGACCAGTGAATCCATGTCGAGATGGTTGGTAGGCTCATCGAGCAGCAGAAAATCGGGAGCGATAAGAAGCAGTTTTCCCAGGACCGCCCGCATCCGGAAGCCGCCTGAAAGGTGACGGACCGGTTGAGACCATAGCTTCGAGGTGATCCCGAGACCGTTTAAAATCGCTTCAGCCCGGGCCTGCAACGAATAGCCGTCATGGACCTCCATTGCCGTATGGAGGGCGTCGATCTTTGCCAATGTCATCCGTTCATCAGATGTCGGGGCGGATTCACCGATCGACTGCATCCGCTCCTCAAATAAGAGCAGCTGTTGAAACGGCATAAGGACTATTTCAAGAGCTGATTTGTCGTTAAACACCTCGACCTCCTGCGGCAGGTAGCCGATGGTGAGTGCCGTCGGTTTGTTGATGGTGCCGCGGTCGGGCTCCTCTTCGCCGCTCAACATGCGCAACAGCGTGGTCTTTCCCGAACCGTTTGCACCGATCAGCCCGGTCCTTTCCTGTTCATTGACGGCAAAGGAAGCCTTTTCGAGAATGATGGTGCCGCCGTACTGTTTGGAGACATTTTCAAAGGAGATCATAGGGGTGAAAAAATAATCGATGCAAGGCCGGCGTGACTCAACTTCCAGAGCAGGTTGCGATCTGCCCGCTGCGGTGCGGAGGTGTCCCCGCTTCCCCCGACGATAGGCAGGGCGCGATGCCGGGGCAGGAGTACGTGTGCAGATCCTAGACACGTTTGATAAGGGGGGCGAGGAGCGGCCGCCGGGTTTTGACGACCAGCACGGTCTCCGAATCTTCGCAGATCGCTCCCTCCCAGCGGCCGGTCGACTGCATATTGTCAAGAATGTTGACGCAGGCGGCAAGACGTACCTCGACACGCGCACGGCCGATGGCATGCGCCTGTGAAGCGTCCTTGGCGGTGATGTAAATAAACAGAGCGCCCCCGGTCGTCGGGAGTGTGAAGGATCAGTTGCCGAAGAATACTAAAGGAAGACGGATTGCGACACTACGGCAGGTCTGCGGTATGCATCAGGCCCGCAGGAGATTCTCCTGTTCCCGGATGATTTTTGCGAGCGCCTTCATCGGTACCGGCTTTTCGAAGAAAACGGCGTCAAGCTGGTTGAGACGCTCTTCGGCAATTTCTGATACATAGCCGGAAATGAGCACTTTTTTAATATCCGGAGCGCTGTCCTCCATGAGCTGAATACCGTCGTATTTAGGCATTTTGTAATCGGTTATGAGGACATCAACGCTGTTTTTCAGAAGATAATTCCTTGCTTCACCGGCATCGTTGAAGGTATGCACATTGCTGCTTTTGGAAGCGCATTCTATAAAGGTTTTCAGAAGTTCGGTGATCTGAACCTCATCGTCAACAACGACGATTTCCAATCTTTTTCCCATTATATAAACCTCTGTTTTCATGATGATCAGAAATTATAGCATATTCAAACAGACAGGTCAATACGTTTATTTCAAAGAGTGTGGTACAAAATCCAGCATAGAACTTCTGATCTCCCGTAAAGAAAAATTGCCTCCTTTTAAAGCTTCTTCTTATGAGAAATCTAACGATATATCACTATCTTACGTCTTGGTATCCACCCGCCCTCATGTCCCGTGAACTGAACCGTTGCATAACTGTATGATATCAGTTTATGGCGCAGTGACCACTTTGTCGTTGTTAAAATCGACGTCGTGAACTCAGAAGCTCTGACGTATTTAGTGACATACTGTTATTACTACGTTTTTCCGCAGGGGAAATTTCAATTGATTGACGTGGTGATGACGATTATCGGACACGGTATGATGAGAACCGGAGAATGGGTTAAAAAAGGGAAGGTTTCTCCACATAGGGGAAACGTCACGCGTTTCGGCAAGGTCAGTTTTTGGTTAAATGTCCTGTCGATGGCTGCTGTTTTGCCGTTTGGCTCCCGACATGTTTCTCCCGGGCGACCTCATAAAAAATCGATGTTTTTTCAAGCTCTGCAGGGAGAAGCTCTTTGATGGCATCGATGTCCCGTGGCAGGAGTTTCAGAAGTTTGATACAGCTCTCCTGCAGTTGCGGCGGTTGATAATCGTCGTCGATAACCATTCCGGTTTCGTAGCAGAGCCAGTCGGCCAGGTGTATAAGAGTGACGATGTCCTGACACTGGACTGATCCTGCCGGGTCGTGATGGTGGATGAGCGAAAGCCTGATTTCAGCGGGAAGACTCCAACTTTCGGTGAGCCATGCGGCGATGTCGGTGTGTGCGTAACCGAGCTGGCTGTTCTCGGCTTGGAAGATCGGGAACCTGTTCTGCGATGCGAAATCAAGCGCCTGGTGAAAATCGTCGTGAAGGTACTGTTCCATGACAACCTTCCCGATGTCGTGAAGGAGCCCTGCGCAGAACGCCTCTTCCGGATCAAAGAGGACCACTTTCCGTATACGGGTCGCGAGGAACTTGGCGATCAGGCCGCAAGAAAGTGAATGGACCCAGAATGCCTTTCGGTCGAAAAGTGCCGCGGAACGTTTGTCCTCGGGGAACATATCGAACACCGTAAGGCTGAGGACCATGGTGTTGATTACCTTAAGCCCGAGAATGACCACTGCGTTATTGATACTCGTGATACTGCGCGGTATGCCGTAAAATGCGCTGTTGGCCAGGCGCAGCACCTTCGCGGAGAGCGAGAGGTCCTGTCCAACCATAAAAGCAACGTCGCTTGCGGAGGTCAGAGGGTTATTGATAATACTTATCAGACGGGTTGCGACTTGCGGCAGTGTCGGCAGATTGGCGAAGCGTTCAATTTTATCTTTCAATTGTTCGGTAATAGGCATGGATTCCCCGTTTAAGCAAAAAAACGGTTGATACTATGCTGATTATATCTGTCTTCACCGTGAAATTAAAGTTAAAATTAAAGTCACGGAATGGATGCATATCCCCTGAAATTTAGAATTGATATTTCCATATTGTTGCATCATATTATAATAGATGTTATTTTGAAGTAAGGGTTTGTTTTTGAAACTGCACGATTCTTCTTTCTCCGGCGTCGGGAATGGTTGATGAGACGTAATGGATCTTTTTTTCCCCTTATTATTATCAGCGTTCTTATCGGATCAACGTCCGCGTCGGTAGCAGAGCATCCAAATATACACCCTTCGGGTCAGGTGGGGCTTATCGAAAGTTATTCGGCAAATACCTTGGGTTTCACAAAGCTCCTTTTTTCCGTATCGGGCAGCTTTGCCTATGATGTGCATCTGGTCCCGCAGCTTGAAAAACAGGAGGGAATGTTCGGTGACGATACGCTTCAGCCCTTCGCAGTACTTTACGGCATTTATCCGGTCCTTGCATTCGGCCTGACTGATTTTCTGGACCTTTCCGTTATTCAACCGTTTTTTTTCGATGTCATCGAAGGCTCGCTTCCGAGCGGCGGGCCGGGGGATCTAAGCTTCGCCCTGAAATGCCGTGTCCCCGGCAGTAAAATCCGGCTGATCGAGGGCGCACTGCTTTCGCAGTTTACCATTGCAAACGGAAACCCTAGCAAGGGTTATCTGGTACGGCGCGGTTATTATTTACAGAAACAGCCCCACGACGTTTCAACTGCGGAAATCCATCCCGCCGCCTTTTTAACGGCCGGAAAGCCGACTTGGGCGTTCACGGCGCTTGGAACGGTTGGGAAGCGCCGTTTATTCCTTCACGCCAATCTCGGTGCCTGTTTTACTTTCAACAAGGATCTTGATAATGCGCTCACCGGCGGTCTGGGGATAGAATTTTATCCGGTGAACGCAATCGGCCTGTTCACCGAATTTTATGCCGAACCCCGCTGGCACAATCTTGCCGACGGTTTTACCCTCAACGAAGATCCCATTCATCTATCCCCCGGGGTGACGTTTCATGCCCCGGGCGGGGCGATGCTGTCGATTGGTGGATCGTTTTCGCTCGCTTCGAAAAAGGCTTATTTCTATCGCGTCGATCGCGACGGACGGCCGATGACCATTACCGCGCGGACGGAACCGAGATGGCGCGTGTTTATGCAGCTCGGGTGGAACGGCTTCCTTGTCGTACATGACATGGATAACGACCTGCTGCGCGACGGGGACGACGTCTGCCCCGACCAGAAAGAGGATATCGACGGTTTCGAAGACAATGACGGATGTCCCGATTTCGATAACGATAAGGACGCCATCCCCGATTCGATCGACAAATGTCCGAACGAACCTGAAGATAAGGACGGTTTCAATGACGGCGACGGGTGCCCTGATACGGACAATGACGGCGACCTGATCCCTGATTCACTCGATGCCTGCCGTGACGCTGCGGAGGATAAAGACGGTTTCAATGATGATGACGGCTGTCCCGATGACGACAATGACGGCGACGGGATACCCGATACCCTTGATAAATGCGTCGGCGTCGCGGAAGACCGGGACGGCTTCGAAGACAATGACGGTTGTCCCGATCTCGATAATGATATGGATGCCGTCCCCGACAGCAGCGATAAATGCCCCGACAGCGCGGGCGTCCCCGAAGAACAGGGATGTCCGAAACAGCAGGCAAAGGCGAAGGAAATTCGGCCCGGACGGTTGATACTTTCCGGCGTCCAGTTTGCGGGCGGAAGCGCCGATATGACTACCGGCTCCACCGAGAATCTTGACAGAGTCTATCAGTCGCTTGCCGACTGGACCGAGGTGCAGCTGGAGATTCAGGCGCATACCGACAATTCCGCCTCTGCCGCGGCAAGTCTCGCGTTATCGCAAAAACGGGCCGAAATCGTTCGTGATTATCTTATACGGAAAGGTATCGCGCCGTCGCGTCTTACGGCGGTTGGGAAAGGAGACGCCGAACCGATCGCGGACAATGCATCGATTCAGGGGAGGCGGTTGAACAGTCGTATTGAAATGTATCGTAAAGATTAATTAAACTTTTTTCGAGCGGAGAAACGTATGAACACACGCACCGTTATTACTTCGGGAATGGTGGCCGTTCTGTTAATGAGTTCGACGACATGGTCGACCTTCAATACTTCCGGACATAAGGGAGTCGTACGCACACTGAGTGCCAAAACCTATGGAAAGGCCAAACTCAATATCGGCGCCGGCGTCCACTTTGGGCAGGCGAAGGAGTATGTGCATACAGCCGTTGCAAACGCTACTGGTGATACGGTAACAGGTCGGGATCCGGCGCGGCTTTTATCATCGAACATTGTCTTTACAATCAGTCCATTATCGTTCTGGGACATCGGGGCTAATATGCCTTTTTACTATGACTGGTCGGGTGTCTCCGGATTGAGCGACGGAGGGCTGGGCGACATGGAGGTTTCAACGAAAATAGCCCCGCGCATCACAAAACGGTTGTATTACCAGGGGTATTACCTCGGAGTGACGCTTCCCATCGGTATGAAGGATAACGGATTGTTCCCGCGGCATCCCTACTATCTTGAAGATCACCCGGTAAATCCGGCCAAATCATTCTATTCCTCCAATAGTGCAGCGCTCAAGGGACTTGTGCTGTTTACCTTTGACTTCGGTGACCTGACCTCCAAGTTCCCGCTGCAGCTGCATATCAATACGGGAGGGGTGATCACGATGACACGGCAAGACCAGCGTAATTCCGTCATCGCGAGCATCGGTCTTGAACTGACTCCTGCGGAATTTCTGGTACTTTTCGCCGATCTGCACGGGGAGTCGCGCTGGGATGTCCTTGCGGGGAATCTCAGCCCACGTGAAGATCCGGTTTATATTTCGCCCGGATTCAGGATTACTTCGCCGGCAGGTTTGTACGTCCAGTTTGCGGGAGATTTTTCACTTTCGAATCGCGGCGAGCCATATTTGGCATGGAATAGAAAAGAGTACACCTACTCCACCGAAGTCATTCCCCGTTACGGCATGCAGTTTCTCTTCGGATGGAACGGCTTCATCACCATTCAGGACGACGATCACGACGGCATTAAAAATGACGTCGACCGCTGCCCGAAGGATGCGGAGGACATTGACGGCTTCGAGGATGCAGACGGGTGTCCCGACACGGACAATGACAAGGACGGCATTTCCGACGCAAACGACAAATGTCCGGTCGAGGCCGAGGACAAGGACGGTTTCAAGGACGACGACGGATGTCCCGATCCTGATAACGACGGCGACGGCATACCGGACTTGAACGACCAGTGCCCGAAGATCGCCGAGGATTTTGACGGCGTCGAAGATCAGGACGGATGTCCCGACATGGACAATGACAAGGACGGCGTTGCCGACTCAGTGGACAAATGCCCCAAAGATCCCGAAGATTTCGACTCTTTCGAAGATAAGGACGGTTGCCCCGATCTCGATAATGACAAGGACGGCATTCCCGATCTTAAAGACAAATGCCCCGATGAACCGGAAGTGTTCAATAACCTTGACGATAAAGACGGTTGCCCCGATTCGCTGAAAAAGGAGCCGGACATGCCCAAGCAGCAGCTTCTGCGCGGTGTCAATTTCAGGAGTGGAAGTCCTGAAATGACCTTTGAGTCATACCAGGCCCTTGAGCCGGTACTGCAGCAGCTCAAACAGTACCCTTCAGTGGTCATCGAAATCCGGGGCCACTCGGACAGCGTGGGCAGTTACAACAGGAACATGCTGCTCTCCCAGCGGCGTGCGGAATCGGTGCGGCAGTACCTGATCTCGAAGGGGATCGAAAGTAATCGTATCCGCGCCGCCGGTTTTGGATCGTCAAGCCCGATCGCCGATAACAGAACCGCGGCGGGTCGGGCACAGAACCGCCGGATCGAGATTGTCCGCGTTAAATAGTCTTTTTTCACCGTATCCCGCGTCTTCCGGGACTCCGGAGGCGCGGAAACCGGGATTGTAATGACAGGTAAAAGACGCGTGCAGGCGGTTTTGACCGGAGTGGCGTGTAGTGTATTTTTTACCACCGCTTCGAGCGCCGTCAAACGGGTTGTAACTTGCAATCCGGGATCACAGGTTTCACTTGCCGTGTGGGTCTATTTTTCCGACAAATCCATCGAGAGTTCTGATGCGGAAGTCGTTTCGCCACGCGCCCTTGCCCGGCGCCGCGCCGCCGGTTTTTCGGAAGCGGACCGGACTGATCATGCTATCGCATCACGGTATCTGCGCGGTGTCGAGGCTGCAGGGGGGAGGTTGCGCCACTGCTTCAAATGGGAGAATGCCGCCAGTTTTGACCTGCCCGCGGGGGCGCTGCTTCAAGTCAAACTATTGCCCTTTGTAAAAAAAACGGAACTCGTCGGGAACTACCGGCGAACAACAGCCGCACCCGCCGCGAAGCGCCTCAGGCGGATGGTTTTGAATGCCGGCAGTTACGGGACGGCGTTCGAACAACTCGCGATGCTCGCCCTACCACAGGCACACGAATATTTATGGCATCTGCATCCAGGGGACGGACCGGCGAAGGGGGTGCGGATCGCGTTCTTCGACAGCGGGTTCCGGCTGGATCACCGTTGTTTCCGCCATCTTCATATCCGGGACGCCATTAAAGGAACATGGGATTTCATCGACCGGGATTCCACGGTTGCCGATCCGGATTCGGTTGCCGGTTCTTCCGCTCATCCATTCAGCGGCAATGATGTGCACGGAACCGAGGTGCTCAGTCTGGTTGCCGCCTACGACCCGCCCCATTACTGCGGCAGCGCGTGGGGCGCCGATTTTCTTCTCGCACGAACGGAAGATACGTACTTCGATTCGTCAACAGGGCTGGAGCATGAAGCGCATGTGGAGGAAGACAACTGGGCGGCTGCCGTCGTATGGGCTGAAAGTCTCGGCGTCGACATCATTTCAAGCTCGCTCGGGTACCGGTACGATTTTCAGGATACGATCATCATCGAGCGGGAAAACGGCATGTCCGACACGGTCGTCGATTATCAGAAAAACGACCTCGACGGCCGCACGACCATCGTGTCGCGTGCCGCCCGCGGCGCAGCCGAGCGCGGAGTCCTTATTGTCAATGCAGCGGGAAACGAACAGAACGACGGTGATACATCGTTGAGCGCGCCGGCCGATGTCGAGGGAGTCATCGCGGTCGGGTCGGTAAACGGCAACGGTTCGCTTTCCCCGTTCAGCAGCCTCGGACCCTCCGCCGACGGCCGGTTGAAACCGGATGTCGTCGCGCCGGGGCAGCAGATATACCTGCCGGATATCCGCAGCCCAGGTTCGAACGCCTACACAAGTACCAACTCGGGCACTTCATTCTCCACGCCGTTTGTTACAGGGGTATGCGCGCTTATCCGGCAGTCATTTCCCCTGATCACCGCCCAACAGGTCCGTGAAAAACTCTATCGCTCCTGCCGTTTTCTTCCCGGCCAGACGATGGCCGATTACCGGTTCGGCCGGGGGATCCCCGATGCGCTGCGCTCCTGCATGCAGTGGGACGACGAGGTGTTTCTATCGGCAATCGATACCGGGGGGAAACCGCTTGTGAATGCCACAATCATCAGCAGCAACAGCAGTGTCCTCGGATCCACCACGGAAGAAGGTACTGCGGTTTTTCGTCTCCCGGGTGAAAAGCCAGCCGCAGTTGCCATCATCCACGGTGAGCGGATGAGAGAAGTGACCATCGATTCCACTCCCTGCCGCAAAGAGGTCGTTCCCTGCAGCCTGGTTGTCTTGGTACGTACCGAACGCGGCAAACCGATACCATTTGTTACCGTCTGGTATCGCAGCGATGGGGTGGAGCGTACTGCCACCGGAGACTCGCTCGGGAATGCCGTCATTACCGGATTTTTCCCCTTACCGATTGTTTTCACCGCGGCAAAGACGGGATATATCCGGTCGGACACCATCCGCGCCCATCTGGGTGAACAACGGGGAATGCAGACGCTCTATTTGCGCGCGACCCGGCGGCCTCTTTTCGAAGTTTACCCGACGGTTGTCAGACGGAGCCGCGGAGACCGGTTGATGGTTCGCTTCGCAAAGGAAGATGACGGCACGACAACCGACCGACGGGTGAACGTTTCAGTCCGAACGGTCAATGGAGCGCTTGTCTGGAAAAGGGACACCACTACCGATGGTACTACCGTAACGCTGCAATGGAACGGAATATGCACCGGTGATAAAAGCCGCACCGCACCCGGCATCTACTTTCTGATGCTCTTTTGTGAAGAAGAACGGCACCGCGCCAAATTCATCATCGCTGAATGAACCAGCCGATACCCCACCTGAAGGTGATTCCCGGCGCATAATAGCCGGGAACATACGAAAAATTGCGGTTAAGCAGGTTGTCGATTTTATAGAGTAACCTGAACGACTTGATATGGACGCTCGTGGCGAAATTGAGATCGAGCACGGGCCGGTGCCAGTCGCTCCGTCCGGCGAACTGCGTCGAATCACGTGCGCTCCAGTAATCCAGTCCGAGGCGGACATCGATAGCTTCGCGTGTCAGCTTTGGAAAGGCGAGGAGCGAAAGACCGCTTTGAAGCTTGACGTAGGGTTTGCTCTTCGACAGCATGAGGCGGGAGGTGAGCGTGACCCCGTGCCAGCGGCCCAGTTGCGGAGCGATGATCAGCACCGATTGCGGCTGCCGGTAGGGCGGCCTGCCGGAAATCCAGGCACGTTTTACCCTGTTGGTGTCGACGGCGGTGCACCATTGATAACCGACAAGGAGCGAGAGTAGCCGCCAGTTTCGTTCGATCTCGATGCCGGTACGCACATAGGTATCGTGAAGGGTGATGCCGGTCGTGAGGGAATCGGTGGGGGGAGCGTAGTGGATATGGTCCTGCTCCGCGTACAGACCTAATTGATAATTGGAAAGTTGCGCCTGTACTCTTCCCGCCCAGATCGGGGAGTGAACCAATCCGGCATCGGAAGTATGCAGGTCGTAACCTGCGCTAATGACCACCGTGCCTTTGAAAAAAGAAAAGGAGAGCGGATGGTTCCAGAGGAACTCGGGGCGGTATTGAAAGGTAAGAAACTCAAGCGAGTCTGCCGCCTTTATCTGGCGGCGTTGTACGTTACACTGTAACATGACACTGTCTTTTTCCGGGATTCGAATTCCCGTGACTAAAGCTCCTGATAGGTCGTTCGAAGAAAGTTTGGTCTTTTCAGCATGGATGTTGGTTCCTTCGGCAACAGGACGCGTCCAGGTGTGCGGATTGGACAGAGCGCATGCTTCAACAGCGAAAAAACAGCGTGAACGTGCTTGCGTGGAGAAACCTGATTGGAATGACAGGGGGTATTGCTGAAGGCGTGCGTGGTCGAGGTACTGGTCGAGGGGCTTTTGGTCCATGGGCACTTCGTTGGTCAGGTCACCGTATTTGATGCGGAAAAACGATGAAAAAGCCTTTCCGGACCAGACCGCGTCGGCGCCGCAGAAATATTCGTTGACGAGCGGGTTGTATCCCTTGTGGGAAAGAAGCGCTGTGTCAGGGGTAACTTTTGAAAAAAAAGAATAAATATCATTGCCGTCGTGACTGAACGACATGCCTTCGAAATACCGGTAATTTGAAAAGACGTTTAGTATAAGCCGGCGTGCCAACGGGCGGGTAAAACGGAGTGACAGGATGTTTTCATCGAAAACTCCGGTTTCCCAGAGAATCGCGGTTTCCATTGATACCAGCCTGTCGGTATGAGGCTGAAAGTGTATCGTGCCATCACCCGGGAAGCGGATCCCGCTGTATTCGGTCGGGAAAGAGGCATCATCGCCATACAGCGGGTCCAGTGCCGTGCGGTAGAGCAGGCCGGTCCCTGAATAGATTCGCGTAAATGGGGCGATGTTGCCGTAAAGAAGCAGTCGGTTGAAACTGCCGGCGAGTCCGAGTCGGGGGCCTGCCGCGCGGCGCTTAATGGCGGGAACATCGTACCAGGAGGTCGCGTCGGAGCGGAACAGATCGCCGGTTGAGGCTTCCGTCCGGTTTGTTACTGCGGCGGAATCCGGATAATGGATAAGGCGTCTGGCGCTTTCTTCACGCAGGAGGCTATCCCGTTTGAAAAGAATTGCCGCCGAGTCTTCCGTGCGAAGCTTCGAACTATCCCGTGTAAGCGGAGAAGTGACGGAACGCATTACCGGACGTGCGGTACCGGTATCTGCGGGCTGGGGACTGTTTTTTCCGGTGAGCGAATCTAAAGTGACGGGGGAGGTCTCCAGTGAGTCAGCGGTAGAATCGATGGTCATCAAACTATCGGAACCCGGTGCTGCAACGCTCAGGGTTTTGGGCAAAAAAAACAGCAGCAACGACAATATACCGATCGATCCGACGGTAATCTGCTTTAAAGGCGGACGAAATGAAAAATACATGTCGTTGCGATTCCGATCGCAACACTGATGCAGGCAAAAGCGGCGTTCATCAAGCGAGTACCATAAGTAGTGATGATTCATGTCCGAATAAAATACTTCCTTTACCGGGAGGGCGTGGTGTATAATCTATCGATAAAAAGCCGATTTATTATAACACGATGTATTTTAGGGGTGATTACCCTGTGTTTTTCAACCTGAACTTCAAGTAAAATGCCGCAAAAAGATACCCTGACATACCGGTTTCCCGCGGGAAGACTATTCCTTATAACAGTGCTTGCCGCTTCACTTGACTGCACTGCATATTTTAATACCTATTACAATGCTAAAATGGCTTTTAAGGAGGGGCAGGCAAGCCACTTGAAACTGTTGCGTGATAATCCGGACAGCATTGTGGTTACTCCGCCGACGGATGCGGCAGCCAAGTACGACCGCACGATCGAAAAGACGATAAAAGTTATCGAAACGTTTCCGAAGACAAAGAAATGGCATGATGATGCACTTTTGCTTATGGGCAAGGCTCACTTCTACAAAAAAGAGATGTTGAAAGCGATCCGCTGTTTCCGACAGCTCGAACAGGAATTTCCCGCAAGTACGCTGCTTCCCGAAGCATTTCTCTACATGGGCAAAGCCTATATTGAGGAAGGAAACCTTGATAAGGCGGAAGAGGTTCTTTCGCTTGCGGAAAAACGGTATCCGCTATTGAATAAAGATCATGAGATTACACTGCTTCTTATTATGATAGCGATACGGCGGGAGGGAAAATCACAGGCGATACAACTTCTTGAACAGATGGCGAAATCGATCAAGTCGGAAGACCTGCGGATTGATCTGCAGATGCGCACGGCTGAACTTTATATCGATCTCAAACAGTACGATAAAGCCATTATGCTTCTGAAGAAAACGCCACGGCGCAAGGAATTCCCGCTCCAGTCGTACCGGATGGACAGGGCGCTCCTTACCTGTTACCGGGCAATCGATTCACTGCCGGCGGCATATGATCTGATGAACGCCATGATTGCGAAGAAAAACTACGACGCCTTTATGGATGAAATGCTTTTTCTCAAGGGGGGCATCCTTTTTGAAATGGGAAAGACCGATGAAGCGATTAAAGTATATCGTAAATTAACCGCCGGCATCGACAGCGCTTCGGTTTCGGGGGATACGTCGAATTTCAAAGCGCGGGCGCTGCTTGAACTCGCCCTGATTTATCAAAAAGACAAGGAGGATTACAAAAAGGCGCAGTCGTACCTGAAGCTTGCTTCCGCGGCGCGCGACACCGGCACAAACCGTTTCGCAAAAAACAGACTGACGGCAATGGAACGTCTGAATAAATTACGAAGTGAGGGCGGCGCCGGAGATTCATCGAGTGGACAACAGTTGTTTTCCATCGGTGAACTTTTCAGGTTCGAACTCGATGAGCCTGATTCCGCCTATGAACAATTCCTCACGATCAGCCGGGACACCACACTTGATACGGGATTGATACCGAAAGCGCTCTGCCAGGCCGCCTTGATCGCACGTGATCAACTTCATGACACGCTTCAAGGCGACAGCATTTTTCGATTGATCATCAAACGCTATCCAGCGACGGAATATGCAAAGACCGGTCAGCATGAACTTGCGCTTCCTTTAACGATCAAGACCCGCAAGGACTCGGCAATGGAAGCCTATCGCCATGCTGAAAAGCTTTTTTACCAAGAAAACGACGTGAAAGGTGCGATACGGGCTTTTTTTGAGCTGTCGAAAAACTTCCCCGAACTTCCGGTTTCCGCAAAGAGTCTCTTTGCCGCCGCATGGTTCAGCGACAATGTTCTGTTGAAAAAACAGACGGCAAAGACACTCTATGAAAAAATCTGTGACAAATATCCGGAGACCGTTTACTGTACCGACCAGGCGAAACCGCGTATTAAAATCGTTGTCGATACGTTGGAGAAACTGGACCGGTTGCGGAAAGAGAATGAGCGGAAGCGGCCTGCCCGAAAGGAGGCGCGGCGAAAGCCGGACGAAAAGGCCGGGAAACGACCCGACGGCATATCGATTTCTCCCCGGTCCGTAACGGATGATGCTTCAGACCCCCTGACGACTGAAGAAATCAATAATGAAACGCTTCCTGCTTCAGCGCAGGATGCAGTGCAACCTTTTCCGGCCGGATCGGCAACTGCGCCTGTTTCCGCTGATTCGGCCCGACAAAAACTACCGGTGTCGTCATCCGTCGGTGATTCGACCGGCCGATGAACGTGCGAAACGGGTGAGCGTATTTTGGTAACTGGTGCGTCTATCTGCTGAAAACGAGATGAAAAAAACGTCCCGAGAAACGGAGAATGAGGTCCGCGACCTCTACGAACGGTATGCATCGATGGTGTTTCGACGATGCAGGATGTTTCTCAAATCGGAGGATGATGCATGGGACGCAACGCAGGAGGTGTTCATGAAACTGGTTCGCTCACTCGATACCATTACAAAAAAGGATTCGATCTACTCCTGGTTGCTGAGCACCAGCACCAATTACTGCATCTCCCTGCTTCGAAAAAAACGGCATGAGTCTTTTGATGAAACCCGCCATGGCATAGCGGAGCAGAACGGGCTTCCACAGGAGCGGCGAATGCTCCTGAATGAAATTTTCCGCCATTTTCTGGCTCCATGGGACGAGAAGACCCGTCAGGTCGTTATTTACACCTATATAGATGGATACCGGCAGGATGAGATTGCTCAGCTCACCGGCATGGGGGAGTCGACTATCCGCCGCTATCTCACACGGTTCCGGCGCTCTGCGGCAGCTTCATCACTGCAACGGGGGGATCTGTTATGATAACTGAATGTAAACGTCTGCTGCTTGAACGGTATGTTGGGGGGGAACTGGATGAGGCCGGACGCCTCGAAGTGCGACGCCATCTGGATACCTGCCCGGACTGTTCGTCGCTGGTGGCACGACTCGAATCGGAACGGACCGAATTTTTGCAACGCCACCCCTTTTCATCGTTTACCCGTGCGCATGCGCCGGTGGTGACGCTTCCCTGGTATCGCTCCTTTTTGACGGTTGCGACCAGACCCGCCCTAGTTCCGGTCTACGGCGTCATGCTGCTCCTTCTTGTCGTTATGCCGCTGTACTTCGCGGGAAAGCGCGATGACGAAACGATACGTTTCAAGGGAGCGCCGGTACTATCGTTCATTTATCAACGTGGCGGAGTCGTCGGCGAGGGCTCCAGTGATATGCGTTTCCGCGGCGGCGACCGGATTCAAGTCACCTATTCCCTTTCGCAGCCCCGGAATGTCGCTCTGATGAGCATCGATACCCGCGGCACCGTTTCGTTCTATCATCCGCAGCGGCAGGCGGCAACCTGCAGCGTTGTCTCGGATGCCGGATCTCAGTGTGCCTTTCCCGGAAGCATCGTTCTCGATGATACGCCCGGGGAGGAGCTTGTCATTGCCCTTTTTTCGGATGCGGCACTAAAGAGGGACGAGGTCGCTTCATGGGCGAAACGGCACTACGCGGAATGCCCCGATCCCGCCAGATTGCGGCGTCGCCTTCGTGCGGATACCGCCGCCCTCAATGCGGAAATCGCCACCCTGCTTCTGCAGAAGGAGTGAATGCAGTGATGCGGCAGCCGAGAATTGCACTTCTTGTCATATCGATCGTATCGATCCTGTTCGCAGAGCGTTATGCACTGATCGTAGGACAGAACAGCGGCGGGGCGTCGGTTGACGATCTGCGCTATGCGGAGGCGGACGCAGGACGGTTTGTGCAGGTGCTGAGTGATTTTGCCGGGGTCAAACCCGCGAACATCCATCTGCTTCTCCGCCCCGACAGTATGATGCTTATGGCTGCCGGCGACAGTCTGACTTCGCGGATGAAGAACCCGGACGATCCCCGGCAAGCGCTATTCTTTTTTTACTATTCAGGCCATGCTGATGCTGAAGGATTGCTGCTCGATTCCACACATTTCGAATTTGGCGCATTACGGCAAATGTTAAGCCGCATTCCTGCCGGTATCCGCATCGCCGTCTTCGACGCCTGTCAGAGCGGCGTGGTGGTCGCCTTCAAAGGCGGAACGCGGGCGGAGCCGTTTTTCTTCAGCAATCGACAGAGATCGCAGGGTGAGGTCTGGATCGCCTCGGCATCGGCGAACGAGCGGGCGCAGGAGTCGGCAACGCTCAAAAGCTCCCTTTTTTCATTCCATCTTTTCACAGGATTGCGCGGAAGCGCTGATCTGTCGGCGGACAAACGGGTGACCGTGACGGAAGCGTATAACTACGCCTACCGAAAAACACTTGAAACGAGCGCACTCACGACCGGCGTCCTTCAGCACCCCGTGTACCGCTTTAATATTACCGGTGAAGGGGACATCGTTCTGACCGATCTATCGGACCGAAGCGGCGGTATCCTCGTTGATGGCAGCTGTAAGGGTACGTTTTTGATTGTCAGTCGCGATTATACCGAAGTGTTCGCTGATTTTTACAAGGAGCGGCGTCAGGAAACCTTTATCGCGCTTTCTCCGGGCGATTACACGATCATCAATGCCCGCGGCGGCGACGATATCGGCGCGTACCGATTCTCAATAAGCGGAAAGAAAACCGTACGCTGCAGAGCCGGCCGGTTCCGCAAATCACTGTTACCGTATCGTGGCGCGGCAACGGGCAATTAGAAACGGGCAAGCGGATTTTATGGAGCTTTGCGTCAATTAATCAACAACAGAGTAGTAATTTAACCAATGAGGTAGTGTATGAAAAAATTACCGGCAGTCGTCGTTACCGTGCTGTTCTGCGGAAGTATCATACATGCGGCGGACCCATCCGAGGAAGGAGTGCCGACATCGCCACTCAAGATTTACAGCGCCGGGTTTGCCATGGGGGCGCTCATGTCGCTTAATGATGAGCTGCAGGATGTTTCAAAACAGCTTTTCAGACTATCGATCGTAAATACCTTCGCCGTCAGGGATCATCTCGGACTCTTTCTCGACGTCGACTGGTTTATTCCTCAAAGCAATGCCGGTGCCGACCTGGGGGTTGATTTCGTCTTTTCCCGGTCCGATTTCCGTCCGTTTCTCGGTATCGGTTGCGGTGCTCATTATATCGACAGGGATGAAAAATTCGGTGACAGCTTCGGGCCTTCGTTCACCGCGCACGCCGGATTTGCCATCGATCTGACCGAAAAAGTTACCGTGAGGATGCGTATACCCTATCATCTTATTCTCAACGAGCGTCGTGATCATGCGGTCGGTCTGGATTTCGGGTTTCTTTTTTCGAGTCGATTCAGGAAGGTCAGGAAGCTCGATTACAACTGAATAAATCTTCGGCAAAGGAGTTTTATATGAAAATCAACCTGTTACCACTTATCGTTGCGGTGATCATTCCCTGGCACGGATTGGCCGAAAAAAAAGCGACCGGGAACAAGAACATCACCGTCATTCAAGGCCAGTCGACCGCCGACGGGAAGTCGCAGCTCGCCGAACGGCTTCTTGAAGAGTGCATCGTGTCGCTGCCGAATGCCGGGACGATCGAGCCGATCGTCTCATCGCAGTCGCAGTTTCTCAAGGAGATCAACGGCGACCCGTCGAAGAATGAGTTCGTCAAAACGTACACGGCATCGCTTGAGATCAACTACATGATCCATCAGAAGGTTCTCATCGTCGTGACGACAAATGCGATCCAGGGTCAGGAACCGGTGATGAAAGTCATGGAAAAAAGCCTGCAGCAGACGAAACAGTTCGTTTCCAATGCCGCCGACGGAGATCTTTACGCCGGCCGTTCGCGCAGGCAGTACTATTTTTCGACGCCGGGAGGGGCGAAGAAGGATGTACAGAACCGGGCTGCCGCCTGGATCAAACAGCAGGCGGCGATCATCTGCCGGAAATGACGGGGGATCGCTATCGACATTTGTTGAAAACGGTTTCGCAAGCTATATTTAACGGTTCTCCCGCATCGGCGGGAAGCGCTGTCCTCCGCATGGACGGAAGGCAGGCACCAACACTGTTCCAACGAAGTATCGGAATCTGACGAGGAGGATACAATGCTACACTTAAACAAAACACTGTGGTTGCTGATCCCGCTGCTCTGTGCAGGGTGTACGACCAAAGTTACACGGGTACAGAGTGACTCGACCATCGATCTCACCGGAAAATGGAACGACACAGATTCGCGGCTCGTTGCGGAGGAGATGATCAATGACTGCCTCGCGCAGCGATGGCTCTACAAGTGGGAGGCGGAAAACAAGCGGCCCACGGTCATCATCGGCAAGGTGGTCAACAAGAGCCACGAGCACATCAGCGTGGAAACGTTTACCAAGGATATGGAGCGAGCGCTGCTCAACAGCGGGAAGGTCAACTTCGTCGCGACAAAAACCGAGCGAGAACAACTGCGCGAGGAGAAAGCCGACATGGAGGAAAACGCCTCGGCGCAAACGGCGAAATCGATGGGTGAGGAAACCGGCGCCGATCTGATACTCGTCGGAACGCTCAATACGATCGTCGACCAGGAAGGCAACAAAGCGGTCGTTTTTTATCAGACCAATCTCGAGCTGATTGAGATCGAAAGCAATCAGAAAGTATGGATTGGTGAGAAGAAAATCAAGAAGTTCGTCGAGCGGGCGACAACTACCTTTTAACGGATACTGACGTAGCGCGACCTGCGGTACGTCAAGTGATGCCGCACCTTCATCAACGGATGATTCTATGCCATTTCGGCGTTGCTGTAGAGCGGGCGTTCTGACCGCGGCCATTGCCGTTTTGGCCTCATGCACCACACGCAGTGCCCGGCGGTTTGAACGACTGTCGAACAGCACGCTCGCCAACGATTTTCATCCGGCGATCGAATCCATTAAAAAGCATCCGAACCTTTATGGAAAGAACAGCCTTTTTCTTTACCATATGGATATCGGCGCGCTCTACCATTATGCCGGCGACTTTGATTCAAGCACCGGCCACCTGCTGAAGGCTGCGGATGTCTTCGACCGGCTCTTCGCCCGATCGGTCACCAACGAAGCCGCGGCGATCATGACTAACGACAATATCCGCCCCTACCGCAGCAGACCCTACGAACTTGTCATGCTGCACCAGTTCCTGGCATGCAACTATCTCGCCGTCGGAAATGTCGACGATGCGCTGGTCGAAACCCGGCGGGTCCAGCTTTTCTTCAACGAATGGAACCGGAAAAACAAAAGCGACCTGAAGTATGACTCCGACGGCATGTTTCATTATTTATCATCAATCTCATACGACGCCGCGGGCGAGACGAGCGACGCGATGATATCGCTGTTTCATGCGGTAAAAGCTTTTCAGGCGGGACCGGTTCCCCTTCCTGCGCCGCTGCGCGATCGGGCGTATTATATGTTTCAGATCAACGATCGCGAAAACGACAATCAGCTGCTGCAGCTGAAACCGGAATTACCGCGTGATAAAATTACCGGTCTCGCAAATGGCGTGACGGAAATAATTTTTATCGGTTACGCCGGGAGGGGACCGGTCATCGAAGAGAAGTCGTGGTGGGGGACGTGGGTAAAGGACGGGCTTCTGGTGGTCCACCATACCGGCCCGGACGGTGAACAGGAAACGATAACGCTCCCGGCGCCGCCGCTGCCTGCGGAGGAAATGAAAAAGGCCGAGAAGGGGGGGAAGACCGAATCGGGGACCACCTTTCACATCAAATTCGCGCTGCCTGAGGTCCGGACGATCCCGTCATTGACAAAGGAATTTACGGTGCGCTGCAGCGGCCGGGCGCGACCGGCAACATCGATCGTCATCAACGATCTCGACAGGCAGGCGATAAAGAATCTCGAAGATACCCGGGGGACGACCCTCGCCCGCACCGTTGTCCGCGTGGTGCTGCGGACGATTGCGGCGCAGACGGCGAAAAAACAGATGCAGACAGAGAGTGCCGCAGCAAACCTTCTGCTCAATATCGGTACCGACCTGCTTGCCGATCAGCTTGAAAAAGCGGATACCCGCAGCTGCTTCCTCCTGCCGAAGACCGTCCAAATCGTCCGCCTGCCGGTTAAACCGGGAATCTATTCGGTTGATGTGGAGGCACGGGAAGCGAACGGATCGGTCATCAGCTCGAAGTCGTTTACCGATATTGCCATCCGTGCCCGCGAAAAAAAATTCGTTTTTTACCCTTCGTTCAGATGATGTTCAGCGCACTCGCGCCTGCGTCGTAATGCGTGTTATTTATTTATAGGATCGATCAGCGGTAATACAACCCGGAATCCCACATTGTTGCCGGTATAATCCGGGATGTAGTGGTTACGTTCCGCGCAGCGGAGAAGGTCCTGCGTGCTGCTCCAGCTTCCGCCGCGGAAAATACGGTGCACCAAATCGGCAGTTACGTTCAGTGGCGCCGACAAGGCCTCTTCCCGATAGTCTGTAAAAAGATCGTTGCACCACTCCCATACGTTTCCACTCATGTCGAAGAGCGCGAAACCGTTCGGCAGTTTCTGTCCCGCCGGGTGGGTTATCGAACCGCTGTTGTCGATATACCAGGCATGGTCGGCGGAAACGGTGTCTCCCCATGAGTAATCGGTTGCCGAACCTGCACGGCAGGCGTACTCCCACTCGGCCTCGGTCGGCAACCGAAATCCAGCCCTGTCGGTGTGGATGGTAAGGTTTTCCAGAATGCAGTCGTTTCCCGGCGTTCCCTGAATCGACGTGTACCGGTAGACGGTATCGACATCGAACATGGTCTTGGTACGTGCGTTGCAGTAGAGCACGGCATCATACCAATTTACATAATAAGCGGGAAACAGGTCGCCTTTACCATAGGAATTTTTCCATGCGGGAGGCATGAAAGCGGAATAGGTGGCGGCCATCAGGGCAGTATACTCCCGCTGCGTCACTTCCGTGCCGTCCATCCAGAAGTCACAGGTCAATCGTACGGGATGGACCGGACGTTCATCCGGTGCACCCGTTGCAGATCCCATCTGAAAGGCTGAATCGGCAGCGCGTATCAGCACCATTCCGGCAGCAGGCGGCAGAGGGGCTTCGGGAGCGAAAAGATGACCTATGGTGACCGCACTGTCGCCGAAAGGATCCTTGACAACAAGCCGGTACCAGAGCAATCGTGAGGGAAAAACCCGGCCGATGCAGCAGACGGTTCCGGACCCGCAGGAGGCAGCCTGCAGGAGTGAAACGGTATCAGGACCGGTCAGGAGATGGTAGGAGGGCGTGTCCGCCGGACCGTCGGGATCCATTGAGAACAGCTTGACGGCAAGGGTACCGAAACCGGAATCAATTGAAAAAAAACGCCAGTTTCTGATCGATGGCGCTTTGATGCCGGGATTCGAAGGCGGCCGGTTGAAGTGTAAAGTGAAGGTGTCGAATGAGAATAATCCGTCGTCATCGCGGGCTGCCCACCTTACGGGAACGGTTCCTCCCGTTGGCGTCGAAAGGGTAATGACGGCCGATCCCGAGCTGTCATCCCAACCGTCGGCACCTGCGTCCCAGTAATACCTGATAATCGATCCCTGTGTATTGACATCCGATGCAACCACATTGATCATGAACGGCGGCGTTGCCGTTGACGATATGGTCGTATCGGCCTGATGAACAACCACCGGAGGGTCGAGGGTGACATGAATCGAACAGGTGGCGGGGTATGAGGCAATATCGCCGCCCGCAACGGCGATCACGCTGATGAGATGCATGCCGCTGTCGGCAAACGCGACCTTGCGGGAGCCGGAAGCGGTTGTATCGGAAAAGTCGTCACCACTGATCGCCCACAGGTACCGGACCGCCGTTCCATCGGTGTTGAGCGCGGCGAAAACGATCAGACTGTCGTTGATATTGACATGAAAACCTTCCGGTATGATCCGCGCCGGAAAAAGCGCGTTCGTGCCTCCGGTATCGAACGGATTGTTGCGAGTACCGTTGGTGCAGGAGAGCGCTGTCAGTATGACGGCCAGGAACAGTAATATCACGGCATCGCCTCCAGAGGAATGGAAATTGCAACTGACGCCGAGATTACTCCGGAGAAAATGTAAAGTGCGTTTCGCCTGTTGACGGATGCTCTGAATGCTTTCCAGTTGGCATCATGGACCGTACGGTCGGCGGCGGTGGCGGTGTGATAGCGTTCGAGTGCTTTCTGCGCTTCGATGTCATAGTACACACCCATGCCGCAGCTTATCGCAGCGACCGCACCCGCAGCGGCCCTGACGATCCATCGGTGCATCCGTCGCCGGTTCGCCGGTTCGAGCGTGAATCTGGCAACGGCGCTGTCGTGCGAACCAAAAGTCAAATAACTGTTTCGCGGACGAAATCCGCTCACTTTAAGCGAGAGACGATGTTTGCCGGGCGGCAGATTGCCGATGGTGCAGTACGGAGCATCGGTTACAGGGGAGGATACCCGGGTTGAATCGGTGCGGCGAAGAGGAGGGGGGGGGGGAGCGCCGTTATCACTTTGGGCAAAGACCGTTATGGGACCGAAGAGGGTGATGGTAAGCAGGACTGCCGGTGATTTTATCATAGGTTTGCTTCCTGATTCTGTTAC
>JAFGIW010000193.1 GCA_016929415.1 Chitinispirillaceae bacterium
AACCGTCACTTCATTCAGTTTTTCAAACCCGGACACGACCGCGACCATTGTTGATTCAACACATACGATTATCGTCAATGTCCCCTTCGGAACCCCGGTAACGGAATTGACGCCGGCCATTACACATACCGGGGCGGGCATCGGTCCCCTGTCGGGTGCGGCCCGGGACTTCTCGAACCCGGTCACCTACACCGTCACCGCCGCCGACGGTTCCACACGGGCGTATACGGTGACGGTAAACGTGGGGCTGGATACCGCCAAATCCGTCACATCATTCAGTTTGTCAAGCCCTGACACAGCTGGAATCATTGTTGACTCAACGCGTACGATTATCGTCAATGTCCCCTTTGGTACCGCGGTAACGGCACTTACACCGGTGATTACCCATACCGGAACGGGCATCGATCCGGATACGGGCACTGCACGCGATTTTACCGACCCGGTGACGTATACGGCGACTGCAGCGGATGGAACGAAGCGGGCCTATACGGTAAAGGTGATTGTTGCCCCGGACACCGCGAAGGCGATCACGTCATTCATTTTGTCAAGCCCTGAGGTGACAGGGGAGATCGATGATTCGACGCATTCGATTACCATGCATGTCCCGTTTGGAACGGCAGTCACCGCACTCGCACCGATCATTACCTATACCGGAGCGGCCATCGATCCCCCTCCAGGCTCCGCCCGGGATTTTTCGAACCCCGTCGCCTATACCGTAACCGCAGCCGACGGCTCGACACGGGCATACACTGTTTCGGTGAAGGAGGCGAATGCACTTCCGGCCAAAATGAAAATCTTATTTGTCGGGAACAGCATCACCCGCCATGGACCTTCCCCTGATCTTGGATGGTATGGAGATTGGGGCATGGCGGCTTCTTCCGAAGAAAACGATTATGTCCATATGCTGATATCCAAATTGTCGAACTGTTTTATTCCTACCATATTTGACTATAGTATAGAAACCGTCGTAAGTTGGGAAAGGAATTTTTCAACCGACCTCTCAAACTTCCCGGGAATGGTTGAATACGATCCCGATATTTGTATCATCAGACTTGGAGAAAATATCGATACGGCGTATGCGAAAAACAACAATTACTATGCCGAGTTGACTGATTTGATTACATTTTGCATCGATCCCTCAACCAAAGTTGTAATCACCGGTAATTTCCATCCTTCTTTTTATAAAGATTCAATACAACAAGCCGTTGCTTTGGATAATGGCTGGCACTACGTCGACTTTACACATATCGGTGCCGATCCCGCCAATTATGCGTATGGATTATTCACTGATCCGGGCGTCGCATCACACCCCTCCGACGCCGGGATGAAGGAAATGGCAATAAGTATTTATCATGAGATACAGGAAATACTGTTCAATCAATGAACTGAGCAGTAATTATTGACTGCGCTATACTGCCGCTTATTATATAATTTATTATGACGACACAATCCGTCTGCACCTATTGCCGGAGGGAACCATGAAGAAACGAATGACCGGAAACGCCCACGTCATCGCCGGCAGGGGGCTGTAAAACAATAAGAAAAGACGTTATCATCTATTATTATTTGAGTCCGGCACCGCTGCCGCGCCATCACCGAAAGGTCCAAATTTTTGCAACAACCATTTAACCAAGCGGATAGTATGATTCGATCCATTGCTGTTATCACCATGCTTTTTCATTTGAGCGCTATTGCCCAGATTACCGTCAACATCAATTCCGGCAACCCGGCCTGTCCCTTCCCCCGGTTCCAGCCGTACGCCAACCCGACCGACACGCTGGACAACCTCGCGACGAGGAACCCCGTCGGCGTCCCTCATGCCGAAATGGAGAAGAGCATACGTGAGGCGTATCAGATCATGATGAATAGGGCGGCGAAACCGGGGGGCGGGGTCGGAGGGATTGATTATATCCATTACAGCTCATCGCCGGATTGTTCGGAAGGTGACGGCTATGCGATGCTCGCCGCAGTCGCCATGGCGGATAAGACGACCTTTGACGGACTTTGGCTGTGGGTACACGAGAGTGCGATGAACGGAGTGAAGCGGTATAGCGATTGCGGGACAACGAACCGTAGTACCGGATACAGCAATCTGCCGGGATGGACGAATGCCGCAGGCGCCAATTCCGCAGCCGACGGCGACTTCGATATCGGCCTCGCCCTTCTCAGCGCCTACCTGCAATGGGGCGAGTTCATGGGAATCAACGATGACTGCGGGAACCCGATTTCATATAAGCAGGCGGCAATCGATTTTTTGAAGGCGTTGACTGATACGATCGTCTACGCGTCGACGGGAAATTCGTATGTCAGTGGTGATGTCGGCCTTGACGGGTATGTCAAGTCCGGCGATTCGTGGGCGGAACTCACCGATTGGGCGAAAGATACCGCTACAAGCGGGCTTCCAAAACCGCCGCAATTGGCGGGTCCTACGCCACAATACGCCGATTACATGGCCCCGGCCTATTTTACACAGTTCGCCGATTTTCTGGCAGGGCAGGATTCGGTGAAGTATGCCTGGAATATTTTACAGTTCCGGCGGGCGGCCGCCTCGTCCGATTGGCTCATGGGGCAGTTACTGAACAATACACGGTATATTCCGTTTGCGGGGCAGGTAAGCTTTGCGGAGTCGACTTCGACGGCCACGTTTACTAATAATAATTTGGGCGAAGATTTCCGTCTCGGCTGGCGTACCATCCTCAGCCGGGTCTGGAACGGTAACCCCGCCTCCACCTGGGACCCGGCAACGCATCAGGTACAACCGGGGGTTCCGAACACATTCGAACAGGACATCGGGAAACGGTATGCGCGGTTCTTGTGGGATGCGCGGCAGGAGCCGTGGGGGAGCAGTTGCACAAAAGTCGCTAATTCCCCGGCCGATTACTGGGGACCGTCAGTTCTTAATATGGGCTATACCCTTGAAGGAAATGCTTCCATTTCTTTTTTCTACAGCTGGACTCACGGAACCGGTTCTCCTTCCGCTGTTGTCGCACAAGACTATGGTCTAATGGCTGAGCTCTATCGTCAGTGTGAAATTGATTATGATCTCGAAACGCCGGGTGATACTTATTTAACCGATGTTCCTATGTACTTTCACGGCTGGTTCCGCCTCCTCGGCATGCTGGTTCTCTCGGGAAACTATCCAGCCCCATCACATATCGGGCCCCCTGCTAATATGAAAATCTACTGCGACGTCGACAAGACGTGTGCATATAAGGGCGAGGAGGTCACCTACACGCTTTCGTACCGCAACTACGGATCAGTCGATGCGGAGGGTGTCTTCATTATTGACACAATTCCCGCTGGATTGACCTACGTTGAAAGCACCGGTAATGGTACCTTCAACCAGTCCTTGCGTACGTTAACCTGGAACATCGGCACGGTTCCCGGGTTCAAAACGGAAACGGGAATCACCCCCACTGCCGGAGAGGTTACGTGCAAGGTGGCGGTCAGTGATGTGACGCCGCGGCAGTGCGTCAACCGGGCTACAATCACCTGCGGCAACGGTACCGGCTGGACTTCGAACGAGTATCCAAGCGCCGTTTCCGCAACGATGAAACGCAATTTCGTGGATATCATCGAGCGCGCTCCGGACGATTCGACCGCAGGTAAAGTGGTTCCACCGGTTCACGGGGGGAGGCCGGGCGTCCGTTTTTCATGGTCGTACAGTGGCGGGTCCGCTGCTTCAATGATGCGTTATGTTCGTTTACGCATGTATAACGATGCCCAAGAGCCATACATCGATATCGGCAATTACCGGATTTCTTTTTTCCTGTATGATGAGAAAAACGTTTGTTATGCGGGAACTGACGGATGCGACAGCGGGTGGGCGGTGTTGAACACGATTACCGAAGGCATCGACAAGGCCAGCCTTAAGATTGTACATGAAACGCTTGCCGCCGGTGAGAATGCGGGCAGGAAATGGAACCAACGTTTCGTCATTCAATTTTCCGATCCGTTAGATCCGGAACGGATCGAACATATCCTAACAATCAACCGGCAGCTCGAATCATATTTCGGGAGCAATTCGTTGATTCACCGCGGCGGGACCAATCCGTTTCGGATAATAGTCTCACTCCATACGTCAGCATTTCAACCCGTCCAATGGGACGACGACTGGTCATGGAATGCCGAAGCAACAGGTGACGATAAATCCCCCGGCTACCCCATCACCCCCGATTTCACCGACCCCGCTCCCGGCAACCCCGGCGTCCCGGTCGACCGCCTGAACCCCAAGCACTGCGCAACCGTCGATACGACCGTTGACAACGTCCTCGTGGAGGAGTGGGACGGCTACACCTGGCGCAAGGTTTTCGGCAATGCACCGCAGGCGGTCGTGGCGGCGACGCAGCGTCGGCCTGCAGCCCACAACCATCTGTCGATTCAATCGGTCACCGCGTCTTCCATCCGATACACCCTTCCCGCCTCGGGCCCTGTACGTCTGCAGAAGCTGGATATGAAGGGGAGGGTGGTGGCGACGCTCATCGACGTTTATTGCGACGCGGGAAGTCACTCGGTGAAGTGGGCGGATCGCCGGTCGGGGGCCAATGTCTATCTTCTGCGCCTGGTGACTGCTGAAGGGTCGCTCATAAAGAGGGCTGTTTTTATAAAATAATTGACGATGCGGAGCGATTTCTGAAAATGGCAGAAGATCGAATAGAAGGTTTCGGGCCCCGATTACCCCGTTGTCGGATGACCGGTAAGGTCGTCCGGAAACCGAGGAAAATAGTACGCTGTCCTTTGCGCTACACGCTGATTAGTATAATTTTTGCCGGCCCCGCCGCCGCGGGCTTATTGGATTTTGCTTCTCTGCTGCTCCATCATGACATCGAGATTCTGGAGCTTCATGATCGTTTCCTGTTGAACGGTTATCACCGCATTGAGGCTGTCGCGTTGTCGTAAATAAACCTTTACTTCATTTTTTAAATTCTCCACCGCCTTGGATTCCTTTTTTTCTCCTTCGAAAATTTCGGAAATGGCGGTCTCAAGCGAATCCCGCTCCCGCAGGAGCGCCTTCTGTTCTCTTACAACCCGGCCCCAGTTAAGATAGCGAAGTGAATCCGGTCCCCCGTGCTGGTAGAGAAACGATACATATTCAAATATCTTGTTAAAATCGTAATCGGGATTGGCGCGGTGAATTGACAATTCAAAAAGACGCTGATTGATCTCAAGCGCGGAAAGTTTTTTCGCGGCGGCCGTATCGGTCGAATCGGTTGGCCCGCTTGAATCCGAAGGGGTCGTATCCAACGCCGCCAACAGCGCTTCAAGCCTGGCTGTTTCCTTTTTAACTTGATGGGATTGGAACAATGAATACTCTTTCCAGACCGGTTCCGGGCATTTCTGAATAACCGGCGGCGGCGGAGTGCATTTAATAAAAAGAACCCCTGCCGTAAAGATACAACCAAGAATAAAGGGGAATTTCACAGAAACGCATCTCATGGGTAACGGGGGGGGGCAGGATATCGTCCGTGCGGAGCATGGTAAGCCCGCGGTCGTGGGGAAATCCTTCCACTTCTTAATGAGCTACTTTTTTTTTGATACATTATTTTCCTTTTTTTTCCCGCCACGCCGGTCAATCACCAGATTACTGGTGGAGAATTTTTTGGCGTATTTCTTGAGTTCGGCAACGATTTCACCAACTTCAATGTAATTGTGCACCGTTGACTTCAGACTGTTGATTGCAGCGATGGAGATGGTCATGATGGGAAAGGTAAGGTGCTCTCCCCGACGGCTGACACTTAAAATGCACCCCTGCGCCCGGTCCTCTTCATCGTAGTGCTCAATAATCCGCCGGTCGAATTCCTCGATGATTTTCCGGCATAGTTTCTCGAATTGGTCGGGTTTGGTAATAAGGGCAAAGTCATCGCCGCCGATATGTCCGACAAAATCCGTACAATCGCCCGATTCCCGGGTCACCTGCCGGATAATCTCCGCCGTCATTTTGATAACCGTATTGCCCCGTCCGTATCCGTAGCGATCGTTAAATGGTTTGAAGTTGTCAAGGTCCATCATGCAGAAGGCAAAGGGCTCCCCACGCTCTATCCGGTGTTTCAAAGTGTTTTCTATGGCAATGCCTCCGGGCAGGCGTGTCAACGGGCTTGCGTCCTTGTAGGCCTCCTCAAGCTTGATCAGGCGTTCAGCCATCTCGTTGAAGGCTCTGGAAAGATCTCCCAGTTCATCGTGACTATTGACCTTGGGAAGATGAATGAAGGTTCCAAGCGACACCATATTGGCGGCGGCTTTGAGGATGCCGATCGAACTCAGTATGTTCCGGCTGATGAGCGTGGTGATAAGGATGATAAGGGCAATGCCGACACAGGTCAGAATGGCCACTGTACGGAACGTGGTACGACCGACTTCGGCAATGGCTTTCATTTTTTTGCCCTGATTCCGCTTGGCTTCGAGTCCGACGGCTCGCAGGACGCTCACCTGCCGGTCAAAAGCGTTTCGCCGGAGGGAATCGGTTTCGGGCGGGACTGTCGCGACACTGTCAAGAAATTCAAAGACCGTTTCAAAAAGCCGGTTGTAGTCATCGTGATAGAATGCCGCGGTATCGAGAGCAGGATAACTTTCTGCTACAGCCGCCGCAGATTTGTATTCAAGGTTGAATTCCTCATCACGCCGCTGAAACAGCGTGAGCATTTCCCTGCTTTTAAGAATCATATACCGGCGTCCGTATGATTCCTGTGCCAGGAGAATTTCGCCCATGTTTTCGGCTGTTTTTTCCGCCACCATGTCAATTGAAACGATTTCACGGTTGATACGGTTGACCCGGTTAAGCCGGACAAGCGTCAGAGAGGTAATAGAGAAGATCAGTATGAGCAGGGGAATGAAGCCCAGCAGGATTTTTATGCCGATGGCGAGTCTGATGACAACTTTTTTCATATTTGACAGCAGAATGCACTATACGGTTGATATATACAGAATCCGGCAATGATACGTTTACCGCCTGTAATACAGGAAACGAAGAAATCGAGATCTCTATCGGATTATTTTCAAGTTCAGGTACTTATACATTTTACGATTAATGGAAGCGTTCTCCAAGAGCTTTTTATGCCGGGAAATAGTATAAATGATGTCACCATTACTATGTTACTGTGAAACCTGGATCACAGGGCAACTCTTTGATGAGTGCCTATGTCACACAGATTGAGGTTTCCGGGGGCGTGCAGCAATGACGGGTTTCGGGAAACGAGCGCAAGGCACGGTGGCTGAACGGCGAATTTAATTTACACAATTCAACAATCAGCTTGCAGTTAACCCGACTGAGCAGTCACATAATGTTGCCGCACATGGTCAATGAGCTTCTTCTCCCCAGCAGCCACATTATCGTCTGCAAAACGACGCATGATTTCAGGTTTTTTTTTAAATACAATTGCGGTTTGCATCTGCAGGTAGCCGTTACCGGCCTTGTCTTCCACATGCTGTATTGAAAAGTCGGCAAAATGCTTGCGGATAAAATTGATATTTCTTTCAAATCCCTGCATCTTTGCCATTGCTCGACGTCCGGCATAATCGTCAACTTGCGTGATTTCAGAGAGCACCCAATCGAATTCACCGGTGTTGATCAGCGTATTGCAGCAAGTGCATTTGCCCGTTTCTCCGAGATCATCGGGTAAAGGAGCTGAACAACTCGGGCAGTTAAAGGTTGCATACATGTTCTTTTTTGGCGCGCCTGCTTTACGAATAAACGACCAGTATTCAGTAAAACGGTCGTCACCTTCGCTGTTAAGCGCCGGTATGGTTTCACAGATAAAACGATCTTTCATGGTTGCGGTAATACATACATGTGCGATATCAAAAGGCCCGTCTTTTTCAATACGGTCAATAAAAATGCGCTCAACAGCCACGTTTTCGATGGTGTTCTTCTGCTTGAGCAGGCCCATCATCTTGAATTGTGTAGCCGTTATTAAGATTATTAGACTAATCGTCAACAATACGAACGGGGATATTCTTAAAGACCATTTCTTTATGCAGTACACTTTATTCATCTCTATATGTTCCATGGTGGATGTATGGTTTTACTGGGAACTGTATTGGCTAAAATCACAGGGACGTCACATCAAATCCACCTGATACGGTAGGTAATCCATACTGATTCTTAAATATTACTCAAGATCTCCTTTTTTTTCTTGTCGAATTCCTCCTGCGTGATCAGACCTGCATCAAGCAACTTTTTTGCTTTCTGCAACCGCGCTATGGCATCGTCGCCGCCGGCTTCCGAGGGAGCGGCCTGCTGTGGCTGCTGCGGTTGTTGTTGCTGGGTCATGTTGTTGCCCATCACTCCTGCCATCATCTGTCCGAAACCGATCCCGGCTCCAAGGCCCATTCCCATCCCGGCGCCGCCGCCTTCGTTTTTCGCAGCGTCTTTCATGGCGTCAAGCTGCTGCACCTGTGCGTAATTGAGACCCACGGCCTGCGCTGCCTGCGCTTCAGCAGTCATGTCGGCGATACGGTTGATTCGCCGCATGGTGTCTTCGTCAAAACCGGTGCCTTCAACCCGGAAATCGGTGATCTCAAAACCGAGTTTTTCGAAATCGGGGTGTAGTTTGGTTTCTATGCCGTTGGCGATCTCTTCACGATTGGCATCAATATCGCCGTAACTGAGCTTTGCTTCGGCCAAATAATCGGTCAGAGGCTGAATGATGCGATCGACCATCACGTCACGAAAATCTCCGGCGGTATACGTCTCCGTCCCCCCAATCACATTGACAAAAAAGTTTTCCGGATTGGTAATACGAAAGGTGTAGTTGCCGAAGGCACGCAAACCCACCGGAAATTTATACACCGGATCGTTGTACTTGATAACCGAGGTAGTGCCCCATTTTTGGTCCAGTATTTTTGTTCTTCGGAAATAGAATATGCCAACCTTGTGTTCACTCTCGAATGACTGCATGATTCTGGAAATAGTGGTCCAAAACGGGATATTATCAGTCTTGAGATTGGTCATGCCCTCTTTAATCGTGACAGCACGGATCTTGCCTTCATACACGAATATGCACCCCTGGCCCGGACCGACTATCAGCTTGGAAGCGTTTTTGATCTCATCGCCGTTGTCGGTCCAGCGCATAAACAACTGTTCCTGTCCCGGATTTTCCCACTCGATCACCGAGCGCAATTGCCTGCGAATACCATCTAAAAATGCCATGCCGGCCTCCTGAATGAGTTTTACATTCTGTTTAAATTATCGTATTGAGTAATGAACTCCTATTATACTGTAATCGTCATGCTTAAGGAAACCTATAAAAATTCATTTTTTCCCGGAATCGTAGGTTCTTTTAAAATAAAACGCTCCGGGCCTGCCAGTTATTATGTGACGTGACGGCAATGAAATAGAGGCCGGGTGGTACATCGTTCCCGTCGGCAGTTTTGCAGTTCCATACAACCACGCCTCGATCTGACGACGATGCAACCTGCGGCATCAGATCGAGGCGTGGTTATTTTTGCGCCGTCACCTCTATGGAACCAATCAGGTGACCGTTTCGCAGAAAGCATCGTCAACCGCGTGGGAAAATTCATTTTATTGAAGCGGGCGGGACAAAAGCTGTAGAATATGATGTAGGGAACGGCCCGATGGAGGCGGTTTGCCGAGGGGTTTGCGTGATTGTGAAGATCCGCATCAGCGAATCAGACGAGGAATTTCTCGAGTAGGGACGCATGGCAAAAACCGAGAAAAAGCGAATGTCGGTCTCTATCGATGAACTGTCCGAAGAAGAGCTTCTCGGGGTCCGTATTCGTGATCTGAATCTTTCGATCAAAGGCACGGTGCTTGAAGAGCGCATTGCTCAGTTGTACCGGGAACTTGACGAAAGTGGCATCTTGTTCCGGCCGCCCTGTTACCTTACCGATGAGTGGCTGGTGCCCGATGGAATTCCGGTTGTGGGCATACCATTCTACCTGGCTCATCCGCGCCTGACCCTTCTGGAAAAGAAGAAAATGCTCGAGGCGGAGGGAGACACCGATACCTGGTGCATGCAGCTTCTCAGACATGAAACCGGCCATGCAATCAATTACGCCTACAGCCTTCATCGCCGGACACGTTGGCGCGAGCTGTTCGGTCCATTCACAAAGCCCTATCTGTCTACGTACACGGCGCAGCCCTACTCGCACCGGTATGTGGTTCACCTGGCAGACAACTATGCGCAGGCGCATCCTGATGAGGATTTCGCCGAGACGTTTGCCGTATGGCTTGCGCCGGGGCGTACATGGGAAGAGAAGTACCGTGGATGGCCGGCGATGAAAAAAATCCTCTATGTCGACCATCTCATGTCGTCGGTGGGGACAAGGCGTCCGGATGTCACCACGCACCGGATGTTGTGGGCGGCCGAGCGCATGCGATCCACGCTAAAAGACTATTACGAACGCAAACGACAATCTCTCCGTGAAGACTTTCACGGGTACTATGATCTGGGTCTTCTGCGCATATTCACGGTTCGGTCGGGGACAGAGCGACATAAGAAGGCGGCACATTTTCTCGGTAAACATCGCCGCCATATCATAAACAGCGTTTCGATGTGGACCATGCAACGCAAGTTTGATATCGACAAACTGGTGACACGTCTCCGGCAGCGGTGTATCGATCTTGGTCTGAGCGTATACAAGTCCGATGCGGAAACGATGTTCGAAACAGCGGCCTTCATTACCGCCATCATGGGTAAACTTCAGCGGTTCGACTGGAAATCGGAGGGGGGATGAGGAAAAAGCTTATTGTTACGGTCATGCTGGATTCGCCCTGCATTCCTCAGGAAGACCCGGAATTCAAGAAGCGCGGACCAAGTGACAGTACTGAATACAACGTTATTCGGGCGCTTCGCTGGCTTGGACACAGCATAAACATCCTTGGGGTCGGTAACGATGTCGCCGCGATTGTGGCAGCGTTGACCGAACGGCGGCCCGATGTGGTGTTCAATCTGACAGAACAGTTCGGTGACGACCGTCAGAAGGACAGTAACATCGCCGCGCTCATGGAAATGATGGCTGTGCCGTTTACGGGAAGCGGCGCGTTAGGTTTAACGCTGTGTCGAAGCAAGGTGCTATGCAAGCAACTTCTTGCCACTCACCAGTTGAGAGTGCCGGGTTATGCAGTGTTGCCACCCGGCGCGGCCACGTTTGTTCCCCGATCGTTGAAATATCCACTGGTGGTGAAACCGGTCTACGAGGACGGGTCCGACGGGATCTCAAACGCATCACTGGTGCGCAACGAGGCCGAGTTGCAGGAGCGTGCCGCAATGGTGCACGAGCGGTTTCAACAGCCGGCGATTGCCGAAGAATACATCGAAGGGCGGGAACTGTATGTATCTGTCCTCGGCAACGGCCGTCTCACGGTATTGCCGCCGCGTGAACTGACATTCGGCAATAGTGACAACGGCGGTCCGGTACTAGCAACCTACCGGCTGAAATGGGACAAAGCTTACCAGGAGAAGTGGAAGATCAAGTTTGGCTTCGGCGACCTTGAGCCCTCGGTGAGCCAGCAGGTTGTGCGGGTGTGCAAAAAGGCGTATAATCTTCTTCAGATTTGTGACTACGGACGGCTGGACCTTCGATTGACTGAAGATAATACCGTGTATATATTAGAAGCGAATCCAAACCCGAACATCGGACGCGATGACGAATTCGCTCAGTCGGCGGCAAAGGCGGGTATCGGCTTTGCCGCTCTCATAAGTCGCATCATGCGGCTTGCGCTTCGCAGAAATGGCGCTGGCAAGTAGCCCAACCGGGGACACCATGCATCCTACATTAAACCTTCAGTGCCGCTGCTGCTGAGCTTATCAAAGATTTTTTTAAGCAATCTTTGGGCATCGGCAAGTTTTTTCCCGGCATCCGCAATATTACCCGCCGAAAAATCTGCTGCAGCCTGAACGAGCGCGCTGTCCGCTTCGCCGAGATCCGCCGCCATTTGCGCAAGGACCTTCTTGCCCTTCGATTTCGGAGCTTTTTTGATATCGACGCGTGTTTCTTTCGCCATTTTTTGTGCGGAAGCCAGGCCATCCTCGACCTGTTTCTTTATTTCTTCCTTTGCTCCCGGAGCGTCGGCCGTAATTTGTCTGGCAAGATCGGTTACGTTTTTCAGAAGCTGTTTAGCTTTCGTGAAATTTCGCGACAGGGCGAATTTTTTCTTTTGCAGTTCAACCTCCGCTTCAGCCGCCGCCATTGCTTTCTGTAAATTTTGAAAATTGTTCACCATATATTTGTCGGCTTCGGCTTCCTGAGCGGCTTTGATTGCCGTCTTCGCGGCAGCAAGCTCCTGGTCGGGCGCTTTGACGCATCCGGAAAGAAACACCACCATGCATGCACCGGCGGCGGCAACAGACAACAGGGAGTAAAAGTATCGCATACCAAACCTCCTATGAAAAGCTGAAACGTTCTTTCCCCTGGCAGCGGAGCGTATCGAAAGACCCCCCTTTGCATACGCTCCATCGTGTCATGGTTTTTGCGGTCGGAGAAGGGTCAGTGGGACCCCGACCTGCTGATCAATATACCACCCGGACAGGCCAAAACCAAACACGCATACTTTGGACGCACTGCATCGCGCAGCTGATGCGTATCGTTGCTTGGCTGTAGCAGACATGGAAAAATGGGACCGGTTGTTCACGGAACGGGTCGATGAAGAGCCGCGCGACCTGGTCGTAGCGTAACATTTATAGGCTATTGTTTCTCGGTATGTTTGAGCCATGATTCAATTTCATTTTATCATCAATATGAATCCAATAGAATTGCTCTATCGATTCGCATAGACGTCCTATAAAATATAGGACGTCTATATGTTGCCGCCGGCAAATTAATTGATTATAATAACGTTATGGATAAAAAGATGCCGGATATCTTCGAGTATATAAATTTCAGAAATTACCTTGCCGATTATTACAGATTTCGTAAGGAAAAGGAGCCGGGATTTACCCATTCCTTTGTCTGCTTTCGGCTCGGGCAGGAAAAGTCAAAAGGTTATTTCAACAATGTTATCAAGGGTCGGACCAATGTGACAGCGACCTTTATCAACCGGTTTATCGAGTTATTGGATTTAAAAGGAAATCAGGCTAACTATTTCAGGGCTATGGTCAATTATAATCAGACGGTGATTCCTGCGGAAAAAGAGTTCTATTTCGAACAGATCGTCAGATTAAACAACACACCGTTTCGGATTGTCGATAAAAATACCTATCAGTTCTATAAAGAGTGGTATCACGGAGCGATTCGGGCACTGCTTGACGTTATTGATTTTGAGAATGATATTCAGGCGGTTACCTCCAGACTTTACCCGGCAATTACTCTCAAGCAGGCACGAGAATCTATTGCCTTGCTCAAACAGCTTGGTCTGATAAAAAAGAACGGCAACGGTTTCTGGAAACCCACCGATAAGGTCATCACCACCGGCGAATTTATTCGTGATGAACTCATTCGACAATATCAGATGAAATGCTGCAGTCTTGCACAGTCGGTGATCGCGGATGATACAAAACAGACTCACCGAAATATCACTATGACCATCAGTGTATCCGACACGGCGTACGATAGAATTATCGATCGTATTCTGGGAGTAAAATCGGAAATCCGGTCTATCGTACATAAAGATGACCAGCCGGCGACTAAAGTGTGTCACCTGAACATGAATATTTTTCCAATGTCAAAATAGGAATTATATGATTAAAATATATATAGTACTTTCCCTGTCGATCTTTCTGTACTGTTCGGGATGTACTTCAAATGTTGCCGGTACAATCAGTGAAACGGATACCGGTTGTGCCATCGCCGGAATTATTTATGACAACGAAGGTAAAACGGTTTCCGAAGCAGTGGTTATTCTCCATGACCAGCGGAACGTTTTACCGTCTTTTCCGGCAAAACGTCTTGCCGGCAAATCATTGCAGCGATCAGATACGACTGCAACCGACCGGAACGGTTTTTTCCTTTTTGATTCTGTTGACACGGGCTACTTTCTTATTGAAGTCAATCACTCGGATACATTTGGCTCCATTATACCCGTCACTGTCGAATATTCCGATACCCTCATTGAAAAACAGAGTATTGTTCAATTGGATGGAGCCATAATCGGGAGAATTGATACATCAATTATTGATTCTTCGGCAAAAACGGCCGTTATCGTTCAGGAGATCGGAAGGGCAGCACCGGTTGATTCTTCAGGGTGCTTTATTATCAGGAATTTACCGGTATGGGAATATCACATTAGTATTGTTCGAAACAATGCGATTGTTGCACTTCCCGGTGATACGATTCCAGTATCGGTCTCTTCCGGCAATACGACAAGTATTGACAACCTGGGTTCCCGAACCGGAATGACGTTTATCGATTACGCCATGACGCTCAATGCCGACGGCAGGGCCGGCGCAATCTCCTTTAACGTTGTAAATGACGTTTTGATCGGAGGAGGAGTTATCGGCAATGATGCTTTCCTCGTTGCCGGAACCGGTTACGACACATCGAACATCTGGAATGAACGGTCGATTCCCGTATTCAGCTTTACCACGTCCACCCCCGGTCGGAAGTGGTTCGGATGGTACAGCTGGAGCGGGACAATCGCCGCCGGATATTTTACCGAGTATACTTCATTGGAAATCAGAAGACCTTGGGTGGCGGCGATTGACAGTTCGGATATCGCGATTGAACTGCCGGATACCAGCCACACCCTCAATGGTTATTACCGGATCAATATCAACGGCGATAAAGGGTTGCTGCTGTTCAGTGAAGCGGACAGTCGGGTGACCGGCTCCGGTGACTTGATTGAAACTATGACCGGTTATAGGATGTATCAATCCTTCAGATGTTCCTTACTTGTCGTGGATGAGGTGGCGAGGCTCAATCAGCCACCTCTTATTCTGGAAATTTCCTTTGTGCGATCGGATATTCAACAGCAATTTTACGGCTGGCAAAGCAGCGACGGTAATCTCATTGCAGGATATTATAAAGATTCCAGTATATCACCGGCGGTTGAGTTTCCATGGTTTGCCACCCGCACCTCCACTCCTACATTGACAATGCAATTCAAGGAAATAACGGTCAATACCGATTCCGGCATCGGCGGCGGAGTCGCTTTTCTGGAAGAGGATTCCTCCTTGTCGTTACGATTGCTGATCGGTAGCAAGGATTATTATTATCAGTTGGAGTTAACATTCAGCAGGTATAAAACAACGGCAGAGACGGATTCGGCATTCATCCATATCGTGACGGATGACATTGCGCAGCTCTCGGCTATACAGGGAGGTGACACTGTTTTCCTCCGGTACGATATTGCAGATGATATTTCCCATCTCTCGTATATAGTTAGTGAAGATACCACCCGTCTCTCGGGTGATATCGTTATCGCAGGCGTTCCGGAGCGCCCGGCATATGACAATGTCAAAATAAAGGGTTCCTTCACAGCGGATATCCGTCCGAAAAAAGAAGCGCAATGGGATTGTGATTTTGGAGATACGATTTCAAACTGCAGGTTTCTTTATTAGCATACTTTGGTCACCGTTAAAGGATTGCCGATTGCTGGAAAGGGCACACTCATCAAGGAAATATAACGAAATGAGATAATAATAGCGCCGTTCACCCAAATTTCGATGTAATGTCCGCGATTCTAAATGAATATATAGCAGGAGGTATTCGCGTGAAAAAGAAATTGCTGTGTGTCAGTGGCCTTTTTGTCATAATGTTGTTATTTGAGACGGTACACGCGCAATGGATACCGACTAATGTATGTTTCCCGCGGTTAATAGTAATTTAAATTCAGAGTCTTTACGGTTTCAAGGGTAATCACTATTCATTATAGGGAGGT
>JAFGIW010000194.1 GCA_016929415.1 Chitinispirillaceae bacterium
CGGGTATTCCTGCGCTTTTCGCATGTCGTCTTTCCTCGGCATCTTATGCATCGGCATCAAAAAGAATCGCTCAATTTAGGTTATATTGAATTATATTTATGCCGAATCACGCTTCATATCGAATGCATCCTTGAAACCGGAATTGAATGCCTTATCATAAACGCCAAATTTCACAGCCTTCTCATTCCGGCGGGGAAAACGGTCACTATACTCGAAGGGTGCGTTTTTCTTTTTGCAAAATTCCGGCGGTCTCGAAAAGGCCGACAGCGTCTTCGGCGGCTGGTATGAAGATACGGCATGTACCAATTCTTGGATTTTTTTCACCGACACCGTCATTGCGGATAATACGCTCTTTGCGAAATGGACGGCTGCCGTCTGGCAGGTTACCTTCAACTCTCACGGTGGTTCTCCCGTCGATTCCCGATCGGTGACCCATGGCGATACCATTTCCGTTCCGATCCCGGACCCCACACGATCGGGGTATGCATTTCAAGGCTGGTATCGCGACGGCAACGGCATGCCGCAACGCGAAAAAAGGTGCATCTGAAAAGGTAATCACAACAGGTTTCGATTGCTGAATCGATTATTTTACGCTCCATGTTCTCTCCAGTTATGGGGAGTTTTTCCTCTGCGTGCATTTCTCTCTGCGACCTCGGCGTTCTCTGCGTTGAAATCCTCATGTTTTATGAATAACCCTCTGCAGAACGTATTTTCCGTATTCCCGATAAAATTGAAAGGCATTCATTGAAATTTCTTCTTGTATACCCGGCCTGGCCGAAGCTTGAACACCAGACTGAATTTCATCTGCCGCCCCACGGGCCGGTGGTCATGGCTGCGGAGATACCCGCGTGGGTTGAGGTTACCTTTGTAGATGCCAATGTGCAGGATATCCCCTTCAGGGATGAATGGAATTTTATCGGCATTTCCGCCATGCTGACCTCGCAGCTTCCCCATGCCTTTGAAATTTCGAAACGTTTCATGGAAATGGGCAAACAAGTTATTTTCGGCGGCATTGCCACCATGCTGCACGCCGATGAGATTGCAGGGCACTGCAGTTCGTTCTTTTTCGGTGAAGTCGAGGGGCGTCTGGAGGAGGTGTTCGACGATTTCAGGAAAGGGCATTTGAAACCGCGTTACGACTTTCAGAATGATTTTCCGGCCATCGAAGCAATCGGTCCGGCGCGGCGGGGCATTCTGGACCTTTCGCTTTACCGGCATAAAGGCGTGCGGATGGTGGACCTGTTCCATGCGTCGCGGGGCTGCCGTTTCAACTGTTTTCCCTGCTGCACCGCCTTTCTCGGCGGCAGGCAATTCCGGCCGCGGCCCATGGCTCGCATAGCCGAAGAGCTTGCTGCAATCGACAACGAACGTCTCTTTGTGGTCGATAACTCTCTGGCGCAGAACAAAAAATGGGAACTCGATCTCTTCAGGACCATGATTCCTTTTAAGAAGCGATGGTGCTGCCATCCCATTGAGGATGACGATGAGGTTCTGGAGCTTGCCGTCCGGGCGGGCGCCTGGTATGTGTATCAGGCGATTTTTGACACGTCCGCTTATATCCGCAACCGCGTGGAGCGTTACAAGAGCTTCGGTATCGGCGTTGAAGGTACGATTATTCTCGGAACCGATGATCAGGATGAAGATTACATTAAACGTCTGGTCGATTTTCTGCTTGAAATCAACCTCGACCTGGCGGAGTTCACGGTGCTGACGCCTTTTGCACACACACCCATCCGCGGTGAGTTGGAGAAGGAGGGCCGGATACTTTCGAATGACTATTCCCTTTACAACGCCGGCAGGGTCGTATTTCAGCCGAAGCGGATGACACCGGAAAAACTCCAGGAGATGTACCACTATGCCTGGGAAACGTTTTATTACGATGAACCCCAGTCGTATAAAATGTTCAAGCTTTTCCAGAAAGTTTCGGGTCCCCGCAGAGGACCGGTGATACAAAAGAACAAGGCGGTGTCTGCTGATGGGTGAGGTATGGATCACCGGGGCGGGTGCGGTTTCCGCATTGGGTGACAGCATTGAAGAGCATCGCGATGCGGTGATGCATAAACGCAGTGGTCTCGCTCCCCATGAGTTCTTCGGGGGTGACCTGCCCGATCCGTGTATCTGCGGCCTGGTTTCGGATGAGGTGACGGGCGGCTTGATCGACGACACTGCTGTGGACCGGGCGAACCGCATTCTCTCACACGCCATGAAGCAGGCGCTGCAGAGCGCAGGTCTCGCACCTGGGGATGAAGTCGACGCCATCGTGGGAACCACGCTGGGAAACATGCACGGAGGCTCCATGTACTACAGGAAGGTGCATGCCGGAGAAAGGGGCGACATATCACTTTTGAAGCATTTTCTTCCCTGTTCCCCTCTTAAAAGCGTTTGCGCGGAATACGGGTTGCGGGGCTTTAACATGACAGTCTCATCGGCATGCGGCTCGGCGGCGGCGGCGATCGGCCAGGCAGTGAAGCGCATCCGCTCAGGCAGAACCGTCCGTGCCGTCGCCGGCGGCTTTGACACTCTTTCCCCTTACGTAGTTGCCGGATTCAACTCGCTCCGGCTAGTATCACGGAATCCGTGCCGGCCTTTCGATTCAACCCGTGACGGTCTGAATCCGGGTGAAGCGGCAGTACTCTTTGTCATCGAATCCAGCGAAACCGCGCTCAGGCGTGGAGCAACGCCTCTTGCGAAAATTGACGGATTCGGTGACAATCTCGAGGCGTATCACTATACCCGCTCCCATCCCGAAGGGGATGGTATGGCTGCCGCACTTCGCAAAGCCATTGCAGACGCCAATATCACCGTTGATGCGATCAGCCACATTCATCTGCACGGAACCGGTACCGAAGCAAATGACCGCTCCGAATACATGGCCTGCAAAAAGGTTTTCGGCGACAATCTTTCCACAATCCCGGTTTGTTCCACCAAATCGATGACCGGGCATTCCTTCGGAGGCGCCGCGGCGCTGAGCCTGCTGTTCACTATCTTTTCCCTTGAAAACGGCATGGTGCCTGCAACCCTGAACTGCGACAATCCGGATAAGGAATTTGCAAACCTGATCGTTTCGTCTGAAATTCAGGGGCTTTCCTCGATTGATCGTGTCGCCTCCATGGCCCTCGGATTCGGCGGTGAAGCGTTTGCCCTGATTGCGTCGCGGGTGGAGGCTGCATGAACGCGCCGTATCGTATAAGCGGGATCGGACTTATCGCGCCGGGAATCGGTTCGCTGGAACAGTTGAGAACCGCGGCCTTATTACGTACTCCGGGAAGCGCGCCGAAAAGAGTGGATGCGGTGCCGCCTCCCGAAGGAATGACGCCGCGGGAACAGCGCCGCATGGCGAACCTGACAAAGCTGGCGCTTTACGCAGCGGACTCCTGCAGGAAAATGGACCCGTTCAGTGGAGAAAAAAACGGCCTCTACGTGGGCTTGACCCACGGCGCCACGGGTTTTTTACGGGAGTTCCACGGGTTTCTTTTTGATTACGGCCCTGAAATGTGCAGCCCGAACGCCTTTTCCAATGGGGTGTCAAATGCTCCGCTCGCCGCGGTGTCCAAAGTGATGAACATACGCGGCGGGGGATTTACCCTTGTTGATTTTGAAAACTGCGGCCTCAAGGCTCTTGCGACCGCGGCGATCGACCTTGATCTCGGGAACTATGAAAGCTGCTGCGTGGGTGCCGCGGAAGAGTATTCGGAACTGGTCGAAGAGGTTTACCTTGAGAACGGTCTGTACAGGGGAGGCGGAGAAGCAGTGTCGCTTCCTTTGCCGGGCGGTACTGGTTTCGGTGTGTCGGAAGGCAGCGTTTTTCTCTCCATGAGAAGTACCGCTGCCTGTTCCGGAGGTTGCGGGTACCGGCCGGTTGAAGAGCCTTCCGAATTGGAAAGCATTGCCGACGTCATCATCTCCGCCGCAGGAGCCGGTCCGAATGACGCTGCCGAGCTTGAACATCTCAAAATGCTCAGGAGCGGGGGGCACGGCGTGAAAGGCGTCCTGTTTCCCAAGGCTTTTCTGGGAGAGACGTTCGGCGCTTCAACGCTTTTCGCCCTCGCCGCCGGTTTTGATATGATTGTCAACAACGCTGAATATCCGCAACTGCCGGCACACCCTGAACTGGGAGCGATGCCCGACAGGATTTCCGGCGTACAGGCGGTTCTTATCAGCGGTGTCGACCGGACCGGTGAATTTGTTTCGGCGCTTCTTACCCGGTAAAGGCGCCTTCCCTGCTTTCGCCGAGGTCACATTTCATCCGGGATCTCCCGGAGTTTGCCGGTATCATGGGGAAAAGGCGTTTGCTAAAGTAGTATATTTGAAGGGGAGATGTGTGCGTAAATCACGAACTGAGAATCAAAGTAAGGAAAATGAATGACTGTTGAAGCCACTCCCGAATTGAGGATGGAAATCAGGAAGCTGATTCTTGAATCGCTCAAGATCAATGATGTGAATCCTGAGGAGATTGATGACGAAAAATCCCTGTTTGATGGTGAGAATGTCCTGCAGATAGATTCGGTTGATGCGCTTGAAATCGTCATGGCCCTTCAGCGCAAATACGGTGTGCGCATTGACGATAAGAATCCCGGCCGCTTCATTATTCAATCGGTTAAAACAATCGCCGATTTTGTGGCGAAGGAAACGGGGAACACGTAGGGCTCCATTGGGTCCCCCCGTTTACGGGGGACGCGGGAGAAGCGGGAAGGAGGAGGGGGTGCTGAAGTCGAGTCGTAAAGGATCTCCCAATTGCCCACAGCCCACTGCCTACCGACTACTTTCCCTCCCCCCCTCGATCATCCGCAGAATAGCCTCCTGCATCCTCCCGACGAACATTGCCAGCGCTTCCGCCGGCCTGCGCCACGGCAATTCCTTCCAGGCTTCCCTGTCTTTTGCGAACGAGATGATGTCGGGGAAATATTCGAGCGCGAGCAGCCCGGCGAGCAGTGTTTCGGCGTGTCGCGGGAAGACCTTTTTCAGCCCGACGAAGAGCAACCGGTGGCAATGCAGCTTCTGGAGCAGGAGTCCCGCTTCGAGCCACGACCAGAGGCGCAGGCACTGTGCCGCAGTGGCGGCGGCGCCTTCATAGGTGACAATGGGCAGGAAGGGGATGCGCGTTCCGTAGGAGCAGAAGAGGAAGATGAGGCTGATGAAGAGAAACATGATCCAGAACCGCAAAGGGTAGAGCAGCGTCGTAACGTTACGGCCGCAGGCGAAAAAGGCGATGAGCGTCACTCCGGCGGCGATGCCGCCCAGGAGCCGCATATCATTCATTGCGACGAGCGACACCGCTCCCGCGAGGATGACGAATATCGCTCCGTTCGGTACTGTTGACGGGGAATAGTATACCTGAGCAATTGCCGGGGCGGGGCGTACCGGAAAAAGCGGGGATTCGGTCACCAGTATCCGCCACAGTATCGGCGTGATTATCCCGACGAATCCCCCGAAAACGAGCGCCGCAATCCCCATGAAGGGAAGCTGATAAAAGATCGCGTTATTACGTGTCAATAGGAAGAACACCCCGACGAGCTGACCGGCGTTATGCATGATCGCCCCGATGATGCCGAGGCCGATGGTGCCGAGAAGCCTCCGCCGGCCGAGCAGGTGCCAGAGGATGCCCATGGCGGCGGTGGAGAGGAGGCCGCCGCTCAGTGCCAGAACCATGGTCACCAGCGAGAATCCGAAATAGAACGATGAGATCCATACCCTCAGCAGCGTGTACAGAAGCGCGTCGGTCATGCCGAATCCGATGATCCAGATAATGGTGATGCTGTTTGCTAATCCCGGCTTGAGCCAGGGAAGGAAGGGGATTCGCGGGATAAAAAGTTCGAGCGTATTGAGGGCTACGCCGAGGAGCAGCCAGACGGCCTTGACGATTGTTTCCCGTTCCCGGCGGCTGTCATCGGACAATTGCATCGAGGGTATCGTTTCCGGAGGAGGTGACGGTGACCAGGATATGGTTAGGTGCGCAGACGATCTGCGCACGGGGCCTGCGTATGGGGCCGCTTTTCATGCAGATTCCGTGCGGACAGGTGGAGCGGGTGATCGAGACCGCCCCGTTTTTGATGACGACCTCGACCGGACCGATGACGCCGTCAACAGTGATAACGCGATTCTCAGCTAGGGGATACACGGCGATTTGGCGGTTGTCCCTGAAAATCGCCACCCTGTCGGGAGTGAGGGCGCGAAACGCGGGCAGGGTGAGTGCCGTACCTGTAAGAACGAGAAGAATGATGAATGCGTCAACCCAGAAAAAACCGCGCGGGGGGGACGCTTTCCCGTCGGGCGGTGCGGGCGGCGATGAATTACGGGGCATGGCGGTCAACTGTCCGTACTGTTACTGTTGCACGATCACTTTTGCATAGAAGCGGTTGTTCGCCCGCGCGAGACCGACGTAGGCGGTTGCCGACGGGAAATTCCATAATTTACAGATAGAGAGCCTGCCGGGAACAATGTCGAACCGGCCGATGCGGTAGATGTGGTCGGGTGGTTGCGAGGTGCGTTTTTCAATTTCCGCAGCAAGATAATCCATCATGGGCCGCGCCCACGTATCGAGTGAATCGAGATTGCAGGAAGAACTCTCGAGCTCATAGCACCAGTAGCGGTCGTCTTTGGAGAAATGAAACGCGGCATTAAAGGCAAAAATTCCGACGGGTAGTGAGTCGCACATAAGCGTAGCGCCGCTTGCGGTGACCGGCGCCAGGTTGCTGCGGCGCATCAGGATGCGCACACTCCGCAGTGAAAGGCCGAACGGGATTGCGACGAGGTCCCAGGCGGACCTGATGACGCTTTCCAGCTCGTGCAGCAGGAAAAGCGAGTCGTCGTGCCGTTGAATCGCGCTGTCCCGTTCGTCGGAAAGAAATCGGTAAGTTTCGCGGATCTGCTGTTCGAAGCGCTGCATCCACCGCACGATTTCGCAGGGCCGCGCGTTGGCGGCCGAGATGCCGGTTTCCTCGGTAAATTTACGGACAATTACCGGATAATCGTCGCCTGATGTGGCGCTGTCGATCGTCTGCCGCCAACGGATCAGTTCATCGAGTGAGCGTTCGGTTGAATCGCCGGTGCAGAGCAGATAATCGGAACGCAGTATTTTTTCGAGATCGGTGAAAAACTCCCCCCCGGCGGTGTCCGTCCGGCTATGAAGCTGAAGCGGAAGGAGACAGAGCCATGTGTAAAGAACTGTTGAAGATATCCGTCGCTTTTTTTTCATCATGAACATGAAGAAAATTGCTTTCATTGCTGCGGGTCACTCTCCGATAAAGCGGGCAGCCCAGCTTCTCACTGTCTTTCCATTTAAAATATGAAATTGCCGCAGCTTTTGCACGGTTTCCTGAGAAAAGGTTGCAAGCGGTATCCAGAGCAGGCGTTTATGATGGAACCGGGCGAGATTTCCCAGAAGCGCTCCCGGCCGCTCGGGTGCAACGTACGCGACGATTTTCTCCCGGCTGAACATTAGGCCGCCAAGGGCTACTCGGGTGGCAAGGTTCGGGAGTTCATGGCCTGTTTCGAGCTGGAATATATCGGGAATGGGGCGTGGCGGGAAGAGCAGCGACAACCCGCCGTAGCGGCAGCGGGCGATGCCCGGACCGATAAGCCGTTCAAACGGGTCGGTTGCATAAAAGGTAAGCGTCGATTCTTCGGGGTGTTCCGCATACCAGGTGGTGCGGTGCGGGAAGCGTTCGTCGTGGATCGCGTCGAATATAATGATGACGGTATCCACTTTGCCGCGGCTGGGCGGAAGCTCCCTGACGTAGATTTCGCCGGTATGCCAGAAACGCAGTGTGTCGCGGATGTCAATGCCATCTTTCACGGAGGTGCGGAATTTCTCGGTTCTGGCATGATCCTCCATAAGTATTTTCAAGGTTTTCCGGCGTACGGTGCCGTTGAACCGTTCGATGGTGAGGTCCTCGGGGATATGGGAGCACATGCCGAAGGGATTCCAGCGGTACCGGTACTGTTTTGCACGCTCTTCAGAAGGATCGGGACGCAGCGAAATCGATTTCCAGAAAAGTTGATGGTCGCGAAACAGGTTGATCGCCCGCTCGGTGATTCCCCAGGCCGGCACGCGCATCCTGTCAATGCCGATGCCGAGCATTTCCGCCCTGTCGTCGAGAGAAAACCAGGGATAGTACTTTGCGTTTTTTAAAATGCGGATGCCGTAACTGTTGCCGCCCACCCCTTTTGCCGCTTCGACGATATCGAAGAGCGAAGGAAGCAGGCAGGCCGACCGGACGGTAAGGTTGCGCAGAAACGTAAGCGCCGCCTGAATACGGACCGGCGAGAGCGTCGTTACGTCGTCGGCGGCCTCCGAATAATCGTCGCGTGTTTCGCGGAAAAGGTCTTTGAGCGAAGTGATCGGATCGAACGGCTCGGCAAACAGATCATACCGTTCCCGTTCGTATTTCCCGGTGATAAACGGCAGCTCGCCGAGCGCAAAGTAGAGATGGTCGGGATGTACCGGCTGGTCGATGACGGTGTACACAGGCGGGGTGGGAAAGGTTTCGTTCGGAGGCGCATTCCTCTGAAAGTATCGCACGGCATACGGCACATGGCGCAGATGGATCACCGCGAGGATGTCGTGGAATTTTTCCTGCAGCCGCCGCAGCTTCCCTGCGATATGCCGGCCGTGAAGCTCATCAACCGGATGGTTTCCACCGGTCGCGATCGATTGCAGGCAGAGCGTGCTGTACGCATCGAACCCCAGCGAGGCTATCGCCTGTTCATCGGGAAGCGCGGTGAGCGGTTCACCCTTTTCGCAGGTGGGATAGCCGATGCAGTAAAAGGGAACATGGTGCTGGAAGCTCTGCCTGATTGCCTCGATGGTCGCGTCGCACGGATCGATCGGCAGGTAATGGAGCGGTCCCGTCGCCTCACGCGCGACAAGGGCATGGATGACCGGCAGCGCCTCGATGGCCCCGGCGAGGAGGGGTTCGAAATGTTCCGGAAGGTCAACGGCGACGCAGTCGAAGGCTGCCTCCAGGCAGCGTTTGCGGATCACCCTGCTGAATGCCGCCTTTCCATGCAGTATCGGCACGACGGTGATCGACCGGTCAAGCTGCACCGCCTAGCGCTCCTCATCGGCATCGGGATTGAGTTCTTCGTCGTCCGAAAAGAAAAAATCCCCCATCCGCATCGAAGGAAGGTGCTCTCCCGACTGCTGCCGTTTGAGCGCCTGGTTTTCCAGGTCGAGGGCCTCGTCGCCAAGGATCTGCCGCAGCGCGTCGTCGAAAAGGCGCGATGTGTCGGCATCGGGGTTCTTCGCTTTACATTTCAGGGTGTACCTGATGGCGTTGATGCCGTCGCGGATCGAGTACGGCAGGTCGAGGCCGTGGGCGCGCTGGAGATAATCGACGCACAGGTCAAGAGTCTGCCCGTCTGAAAAGGGGAGACTGTACCGCAGGATCTGCAGTTCGTCTTCACGGGAAGGAAAAGGAATTCTGATGCCAGGCTGCAGCCGCGACATGATGTAATCGGGGATTTCGAAGGTCGATGCGTCGTCGTTCATGGTGACCGCAGCCCTGAACTCATCGTGGGCATTGACGGTGATGCCGGCGATGATCGATTCGACCATGCGGCGGTTGTCGAAGAGCGGCGCCAGCGACGCCCACGATTTTTCGGACATGCGGTTCCCCTCGTCGACGATGGCGATGCCGCCGGTGATCACCGCGGAGAGCAGCGGGCTTGCATGGTAGGAGATTTTCCCCTTTTCGGAGAGAACCGGGGTGATGAGCAGGTCTTCGGGCCGCGTGTCGGAGGTACATTGCATAATGTAAACCTGCTGGTTGCGCTCCTGCGCCGCCGCCATGCCGAGGGTCGTTTTCCCGATGCCGGGATACCCTATGATCCGGGGCGTGAGCGGCAGGTCGTCCTTTGCGACCACATGCCAGCAGGCAAGCAGCTGCCGCATCGGTTCCGGCTGCCCGATCCAGCGGGAAACAATGGGAAGCGGATGCGCGAGGACGATTTCAACGTTGTCGATGGTGACGGTTTTCATGGTCTGAACACTTTGGTCAAGATGGAGGCAGCAGGCTGTGCTGAAAACGGGTGCCGGTGGTCTATCAACTGAAGATAATCCGGCACTTTCTATACTCCCGGGACCGCTGCCATGTAATGAAAATATACATCAAGGGGGTGGCTTGCGATGACCGGCAAGGATGACGGGGGAGCGACGACGGCCCTATCTTACCACGCAGATCAATCGCCTGTTGCCATTGCTGCCTGTTTTCCTGAAGAGAATACCGGCAGGCAACTTGTTGTGGCAGGGAGATTCCAGATTCACCCTCCCCACCTTCCTCCCGAGGAGGTTGAAATACGTTTCCCCCGGATCCGCAAGGCGGTACTCCGGGGCGGTTCCGGGCCTTACGGAAGGCCCTTGCGCAGAGGTCATCCGGATCATTCATCATACAGTTGTTGCTTCCATCACCTTCTACGCAGCATCCACCGGCCGAGGGATTCTGGCACATGCTGTATGATCGGTCAACAACGATAACGACCCGGACGGGGGCATCCCCGCTAAGTGCCCGGCTGTATGTAGCAGCCATGGTTGCGGCAATAAAAACAGCAGCCGCAATGATTTTTTGTGCGTGAGACGATTGCGTCATCGTCACCCTGCCGATACGGTAATCTGTAATGTAAATCGACGGTTCCGCGGAAGAGGCGGGTGCCTCCGGTCACCCGAGTTCAGTTTCAGTGAAAAACACCCTATACCAGCACGATTCCGCGTAATCTATTAAAAAATATGCTTTCGCCCCCTTCGCGGTTTCAAGTGCGCCTCCGTAGTTCTGCAGAATACACTTCCTTGCCACCTCACTCTTCCTTGAAAAGTTCCTTATTCTCCCGGTCTTCCCATAAAAACTTGGCTTTACCCATCCACCGGTTAATGAGCGTGGTGCTGAGTTTCTGGTTTTCGCGCATTTCGGCTTTGCGGGTGGTAAGGAGATTGTTGAAAACGCCGAGATAGGAGTTGGCCTTTTTGTGGTCGTCCAGTTTCATATGGAGCGCGACAATCGTATAGATCACCTGCATTTCAATCTCTTCGGAGGGACAGTTGGATGTTCTGAACGCCTCCTCGAAATAGTGAAGCGCCTCACGGAGCGGTTGTCGGTTATCAAGCTCGGCGTCTTTGGTGATTTTGGCGATCCGCAGGGAATAGGCGCCGAGTTTATAATAGGAATAGGGCTGTTCATACCAGGCTTCAACCCTGGCGCGCAGCATGGCGAGCCGGTAGCTGTCGATTGCAGCCTCGCCGGTCCGGTTGCGGTTGAAGTAGCTTTTACAGTCGCACCCCGATTTCATGACTGCTTTACGCTCGCCAATTTTTTCCTGGAGCGTCATGATGACATTTCCGATCAGTTGCGATTTGTTCTCGCCCTGTCCGGCCAATCCCGCATGATTGAAGTCTTTTTTGTCGGGTGAGGCGAAAAGGCAGCGGGGGCAGACGGTCACCGCCACCGTGGTGTAGTCAACGGTTCGGTAGGGAGGCGCGCCGTTGTAGAGCGGGACGAGAAATTTGTTCTGGGTGATCTGCTGGCTCTTGGCGCGCAGTTCGTAGCGGGTGACGTTTTCCTTGTTACACACCGGGCATTTGACCTGCAGCTCGTAGAGCGGATCATCGCCCGCGCCTGCGGTATCCGAGCTCTGCAAAGCGCTGCTTTTCGTCTCTTTTATCTCCTTGATGCATTTAATGTCGATTGAGGGGCCGAATTGACGGATATATTCATTAACCAGGTTCTGGTCGTTGAGGAAAACAAGCAGCCGCCTCTTAACTTCAGCAACGTCGATGGTCATAAGAGCCCTTTAATAGGAATGGATGGAATAATGATAATCAAAGTATGCCATGATGGAAAGGGTTGGGTCAATAAATGCCAAAAAATCAGCCTGTTTTTACCGATATAAATCAGCAGTGCCCCCCCTTACTACTATTCAGTCCTCCGATCTTACAAGTTGTGAATAAAGTAGCATAACTGGCAATAATAATAAGGGTTTTCAATTTTTTAAAAAAATATTTGATTTTTTCTTAAATTATGGGTATATTAAATGTGAATAATGGAACAATTTATGAATAAAATACCATTTCCAGTCATCCATCGATTGAGTTATGTGTTCGAAATACTCAATAAATTGGAAGAACAGGGGATTAAAAAGGTCTCTTCAGCGCAGTTGGGTAAGTATCTAGGGCAGACTGCTCATACGGTACGAAAAGATATTCATTTCATCGGGATTGCAGGAACCGCAGGAACCAAGTACGATATTGCGGGTTTGAAGACGCTTATCAGTCGGCACCTTGGTTTCGGAATACCGAAAAAGAGCTGCATTGTCGGCCTTGGCAAGCTGGGTTCGGCGCTTCTCGAATACACGCTGGCAATACCGCAGGGCGCTTTCCGGATCGTGGCGGGATTCGATTCGAATATCAACCGGGTGGAAACCATTCATACGCCGATCGAGCTTTTCCCGGCATACCGGATCGAGGAAACGGTAAAGCGGCTGCAGATCGAACTCGCGCTCATCGTCGTGCCGCCGCAACAGGCGCAGGAGGCTGCCGACCGCTGTTGCGACGGGGGGGTGACCGGGCTCCTCAATTTTACGCCCACGGTCATAAAACCGAAGCGTGACGGGATTTTCGTCAGATCGATCGACATTTCGGGAGAATTACGGATACTTGCCGCATTGGCATATACCACTACGATAATGAACGAATAAACCATCTGCAAAGGAGAGAAATGCTATGGCACGCGTGTACAATTTTTCCGCAGGTCCGTCGATGTTGCCCGAACCGGTGCTGCGAAAAGCGGCGGAAGAGATGCTCGACTATCAGGGCTCCGGGCAATCGGTGATGGAGATGAGCCACCGGTCGAAGGTCTTCGACGGGATCATCGTTGAGGCGGAGGTGCTTCTGCGTAAACTGATGAATATCCCCGAAAATTACCATGTGCTGTTTCTGCAGGGCGGCGCGTCGAGTCAGTTCGCGATGGTGCCGCTCAATCTCATGGTGACAAAGAAGAAGTGCGATATCGTCCATACCGGCCAGTGGTCGAAGAAGGCGATGGCTGAAGCAAAGCGCTACGGGACCGTCAGGATGGTCGCAAGTTCAGAAGACAAGAATTTTACTTACATTCCCGATCTGACGAACGTGACGTTCGATCCTGAGGCAGCCTATGTACACATCACCTCGAACAACACCATTTTCGGCACGCGGTACCGTACCTTTCCCGATACCGGAAACATTCCGCTGGTTGTCGACATGTCGTCCAACATCCTCTCGGAAGTCATCGACGTCAATAAATTCGGGCTCATCTATGCGGGAGCGCAGAAAAACATCGCACCGGCGGGACTCACCATCGTTATTATCAAAAAAGACCTGGCGGACGAACCGCAGGAGATCACGCCGACGATGTTCAAGTATAAGACGCATGTTGAGGGGCGATCACTTTTCAATACGCCTCCATGCTATTGCGTCTATATCGCCAAGCTGGTCTTCGAATGGCTTCTGGACCTGGGCGGTCTCCCGGCAATGCAGAAGATCAACGAGACGAAAGCGGCAATGCTGTACGATTTTCTTGATGGATCGAAGCTTTTCAAGCCGACGGTAGCCGAGCCGCACCGGTCGCTCATGAACATCCCGTTCGTGCTCCCGAGCGAGGAGCTTGACGCGGAGTTCCTCAAAAAATCGGTTACCGCCGGATTCGTCAACCTCAAAGGACACCGTTCGGTGGGCGGCATGCGGGCGAGCGTCTACAACGCAATGCCGGTGGAGGGGGTAAAAAAACTCGTGGAATTCATGAAAACATTCGAAATGAACAATCGCTGAAAGGAGTTACCTAATGTATAAACTGCAGACACTTAACAAGATATCGCCCGTCGGCCTGGATATCGCGCTTCACGACGGGTATGAAGCCGCATCCGAAATTCTCAACCCGGATGCGATACTCGTCCGCAGCGCCAACATGCTTGAAATGACGATACCTGATTCGGTAAAGGCCATCGCCCGTGCCGGCGCCGGGGTGAACAACATACCGATAGACAAATGCGCCAACCGCGGAATCGTCGTTTTCAATACGCCGGGGGCGAACGCCAACGGCGTGAAAGAGTTGACGCTTGCCGGCATGCTGCTCGCTTCCCGCAGGCTGGTTCCGGGAATCCTCTGGGGAAAGACCCTCATCGGCAAGGGCGACGAGGTTCCCAAGCTCATCGAGAAGGGGAAATCCAATTATGCCGGTCCCGAAATAAAGGGCAAACGGCTCGGGGTGATCGGGCTCGGCGCCATCGGCGTGATGGTGGCCAATGATGCGGTCGCGCTCGGAATGCGGGTGAGCGGGTACGATCCGTATATCTCGGTCGAGGCGGCCTGGGGGCTCTCACGCGATGTCAAGCGGGCGCGCAGCCTCGAAAGCCTGCTTGCCGAATCGGAGTATGTCACCCTGCACCTGCCGCTCAATGATTCCACCAAGGGGATGATGAACCGCGAACGGCTGGCGCTCATGAAAAAGGGCTCCTTCCTGCTCAACTTCTCGCGCAGCGGCCTCGTGTGCAACGACGACCTCTTCGCGGCGTTTACCGAAGGGAGGATCGCCGTCTACGTGACCGATTTCCCCGACGAGGAACTTCTCAGGCACGAACAGGTGATCGCCATTCCCCACCTCGGCGCTTCCACCCCCGAGGCGGAAGACAATTGCGCCGTCATGGCGGTCAACCAGCTGCGCGATTTCCTTGAGCACGGGAACATCAGGAATTCGGTCAATTTTCCGGACTGCGATCTCGGGATGGCGGTCAAAAACCGGATCATCATCGCCAACCGGAATATCCCGAACATGGTGGGGCAGATCACGACGCTGCTCGCGTCCGAAAAGATCAACATCGCCGACATGCTCAACCGCCACAAGGGCGACTTCGCCTACACTATCATCGATATCGATGATGAAGTCGATGAGGCGCTTGTCGCGAAGATCAGAGCGATCGACGGCGTGGTCATGGTGCGGGCGATTACAGGGTAGAAAGATGGTTCGGCACGGAATGAAGGATGACGGCATAAAGGCGTTCTATCGAACGCCCTTTTTCATGCAATAATCTTCATGCGTTTACGAAGGCCGATGCAGTACAACCGCCGCAATCCGGTCAGACGCCCCTGCCGCAGGTCAACTCAACCAGCTGCCGCAGCCGTGCTTTCGCCGCTCCGGAATCGATCGCCGCGGCAGCCTGTTCGATCCCCTCCTGCGGCGTGGCGGCGACTCCTGCCGCAGCAAGGGCGAATGCCGCGTTGAGACAGACGATGTCGCGCCGCGGGCCGCCTTTTCCGTCGAGAATTTCGGTAATGATTCGCGCGTTATCCGGCGGAGGCCCTCCGGCGATGTCGCTGCGGGAGGTGCGCCTGATGCCGAAATCCTCCGGCTGGATCGTATAGGTGCGTATCGAACCTTCCGACAGTTCAGACACTTTCGTCGCGCCGCAGAGCGTTATTTCGTCCAGTCCGTCCATCCCGTGGACGATGAAGGCATGTCTGCTCCCCAGGTTTTTAAGGACAGCCGCAAAGACCTCGGTGAGGTGTGCCGCGAAGACGCCGATCACCTGGGCGGGGGCCATTGCGGGATTGGTGAGAGGTCCCAGCATGTTGAAAATGGTCCGGGTCGCGATCTCTTTGCGCGGGCCGATGGCGTATCTCATCGCCGAATGCAGGGCCGGCGCGAAGAGAAAGGCGAATCCCGCGCAGTCAAGACACTCCTTCATTTTCTCCGGCGTCACCGTGATCGTCATTCCCAGCGCCTCGAGCACGTCGGCGCTGCCGCACCTGCTCGAAACTCTGCGGTTGCCGTGCTTCGCGACGCGTGCGCCGGCGGCTGCGGCAACCAGCGCCGCGGCGGTGGAAATGTTGAAGGTGTCGGCCCCGTCGCCGCCGGTGCCGCAGGTGTCAACAAGAAACTCACGGTTCTGCGGTTCGATACGCAGCGCCTTTTCGCGCATGACCGATGCAGCTCCGGTAATCTCACCCGCCGCTTCGCCCTTCATTCGCAGGCCGACGATCAGTGCCGCAATCTGGGCGTCGGTGGCACCTCCGCTCATGATTTCATTGAACACTTCAACGGCTTCTGAAACGGAGAGGTCGTTTCCCTCAACGACTTTTTTTATAGCGGGCTGAATGACGGACACGAAGGCTCCTTTTTGATATATGCGGATTCGGTACTGACGGTTCGGGGTAAAATATAAATGCTTACGGGGCGGGGACAAAAATCATTTATGATGGGGGTGGTTTTTATCTTCCACGTTTTGTCCGCGGCATCATAGAATTATATTGATCATTTGACCGGGAATTCGCCGATATACAGGAAATATTACGGCGGGTTTACGTGGACAAAAGCAGTATAAAGGGGAACGGTTTTCCGTTCTCGGTCGTTTACAACGGCGGCGGGCAGGGGATCTCTCCGGGATTTGCCCAACCACATACCCAGCCTCCGGTTGACTATTACTTCCTCCGGTTGTCCTCAACCATGTACCTCGCGGCGTCGATAACCCATCGTGCATCTTTGTCGCTGCGGTAGCGGCGGTTGTTGAGAAAAAGCGCCGGGGTTGACGTCACGTCGTTTCGCTGCGCTTCAATGCGGGAATCGGTGACGAACTTCGTCACCTGCGGCGATTCGGCAAGAGTCTTCAATGTATCGAAGCTTATGCCAATGCTGTCGGCGATGCGGCGTGCGACCTTGTCGCTGATGCGCTCGCTTATCGGAGCGAAGGTTCGGAGAAACGCCGGCTGCTTTCCCAGAAAGGCGGTTGCGGCGAGCATTTTGTCGAACCGCGTCACGGAAAGATTTTTTATCCCGATCCGAAGGAGCTTGTCAAGACCCGTCCCGGCATTGAGTGAGTCGTAGAGCTGCGCATACACCTGCTTGCAGTGGGGGCACGACATGGATATATACATGACCAGCGAAACCGGCGCCCGGGGAGAACCGATCCACTGGACTTTTGCAGTGTTGATCGGCCAGGTTACCGTATCGGTCAAGCTCGAATACCGCTTGACGAAATCCACAACCAGGGAGGAACAGGGCTTGCTTTTCTCCCGGAGATACGCGGCGAACGGGACAAGCTGGTGGGCGATTGCGCACTGCGGACCTAACTGGGCGGCAGTCGCGAAGGGCATCCGGCCGCATTCCATTATAGGAACGTTATCGAGCGCCGGGCAGGGGAGTCCGGAGTCTGCGGAGAGAGGGAACAGGATACCTGCGACCATCAACGATACGATACTTTTCATAATTTCGCCTTTAGCAATATATATTTTAAAATTACAATCCGCGCATACCCGATGCCGATTTCCCAGCAACGGCGCCGAAGGGAGCATCCCGGCCTGATTCCGGGCCGGGGTGGTTGCCGAACAGCCGGACTTGAGATCGTGGTGATGAAGAAGCAGTCGAAGACGGTGAAAGCGGTATTCTGATGCAGGCGCGATGGGGAAAGTGCGTGTGATACCTGAAAGCGGACAGAAACCACTATTAGGCGGTGGTTTCTGTATCCTGCAGGAAGCGTAGGATGGTGTGTTCAAGGATATACACAGCATTGCCCGGCCGGATTGGCTATATTAGTAAAAGACGGCATGGTCAATTTCACCCTTGATCAGCCTGATCAGTCTGTATAAAGTTCGGTTCACATCGTTGGTGGGAGGGACGATGCAAGGATACAGCGTTATCAATCTGTCATTTGTGTGCCTTATTCTTCTCATTTCCCAACTGCCGTCCGCGCAGAATATCATTGAGTCGGCCACCCCGCCGTCGGTGATTTTCGAGCTTCTCGCGCTCAACCGCGACTTGCCGACCCTTAAGAAAGCGAAATACCTCTCCCCGACTGACCTGGCCCCCTCGCCGGACGGCAGGCTGCTCTATGTCGCGGAACAGACGGCAAAGCGGATCGACGTCATCGATGTTGCGACGCAAACGGTTGTCGCGAGAATCCGCCTTCCCAATGAGGTCACCGGATGCGCACCATCGCCCGACGGGGCAATCCTCTACACGACCTGTTCCTCGGACCTCTGGCCGGAGGGATTCGTGGCCGTGGTCGACATTACGGCGGGAATGGTCATCGGCCGCATTCCCGCGGGACACGGCGCCCGTGCCCCGGTGATTACACCTGACGGCGGAAAACTTTACGTGTGCAACCGGTTCGACAACGACGTTTCGGTGATCGATTGCGCCGCACAAAGAACGATCGCCCGCATCCCCGCGGTGCGCGAACCCTGTTGCGCCGCCGTCACCCCCGACGGGAAGACGCTGGTCGTGGGGAGCCTTCTGCCCGCCGAACGGTCGACCGACACATTAACAATCGCAAGTATTGTTTCACTGATTGACGTCGTATCCGACGTGGTCGCCACTGAAATCCGCCTGCCGCGGGGGAGCCATTCAGTGCAGGGAGTCGCCGTTTCTTCCGACGGACACTATGCATTCGCCACTCATCTGATCGGCAGGTTCAACCAGGTTGGGACGACGGTCGAGAAAGGGTGGCTTCATACGAACAACCTGGCGATAATCGACGTCGCCGGTCGAAGACTGATCAACGATATCTGTCTCGATCTTGAAAAAACGGGAATGGGGAATCCGTGGAGTGTCCGATGCTCGAATGACGGAAAGCGCCTTTGCGTTGCGCATGCGGGGTGCGATGAGCTGTCGGTGATCGATTACCGGATGATGATGGATACCGTTTTGTCAAAGAGTGCCGCCGGTATCGATCTTCAGCGTGATTTCACCCCTCTGCTGCGGTCACGTTTGAGGGTATCCGCAGGCACCGAAGGTCCCCGGGCCCTTGCGGTGATCGATGAAAAAGCGTATGTCGCGGGTTATTTTTCGGAGTCCATGCCGCAGGTGAATGTGTGCGACCTGTCGTCGCCGGAAATAACCGTCACTGGACGGATTCCGCTCGATCAACCGCAGCCGAGAACCGGGGAACGGCAGGGGGAGGTTAATTTCTACGACGCGAAACTCTGTTTTCAGCACTGGCAATCCTGCCACTCCTGCCATCCCTTTCACCGCGCCGACGGGTTGAATTGGATACTGGGGGGCGGGGCGGTGGTGGCGCCCCTTAATACGAAAAGCATCGTCTATGCCTGGTGGACGCCTCCACGGAGCTGGTATGCAGCCCATGGCCATGCCCAACAGGCGATAGTGGCCGGAATCGAATTGCAGTTGTTTCGAATACCCTCCAGGGAGATAGCGGCATCGATCGATACGCTGGCAATGTATATGAAGGGGGTATCGAGCCCGAAATTAATAAAGGGAAGATTGACGGAGGCTGCTCAGCATGGGAGGGAACTGTATAACGATAGGGAAAAAACAAATTGCGTGAAATGTCATCCCGCGCAGCTGTTTACCGGTATGATGGTCTGGAACGCTGGCGTTCCAGACCCGTTTGATGTGAGAGTGTTGTGGGACACGCCAAGTCTTGTCGAGGCTTGGCGCACCGCGCCCTACAATCACCTCGGCAGCATGACCATGCGGGAGATGATCGAACTGCCGACCATGAGCAACGCATCCGCAAATCTCTCGACGCAGGAGATCAATGACCTGATGGAGTATGTGCTGTCGCTGTAGGGAAGCAGTACGGGAACTGTGTTCATAGTGGTATAAACAGGCTGGAAACGATGACGGGTGACCATTGATAAAGGCCGGTTCCTCTTTTTCGATAGTGGTCAAAGTGACGCATTTTAAAAAATCAACTTTTACGCCCCCTCCTCTTCATCATCAGCATCATCGCCGTCAGCGGCCAGAGCAGCCCGGCAAAAACCGAATATCCCATATTGCCGCTCAATTGCAGATCGGGATTGTCCTCGAACGGATTGTCGCTTACCAGATAGGTCCAGGTTGCGGAGGGATTATGCCGTTCGTCAATTACCGGGGAATCGCGGCGCGGTCCATCAACGCACAACCGTTCGAGTTCTCCGGCTGCGGCCTGCCGCGCCTCCTGCAGCATTGTTTCGAACCGCTCAATCGCGAGGCTGTTAAAGATATGGAGCGGGTCCTGCCTGCCGAAGCGGCGGAAATGGATCCCGTCGCGCAGGTCGGCCATGTCGGCAAGGTACGTTGACCAGGAGCGGTCGAGCGCCCGAAGAAGGAGTGTGCGGCAGTGGGCGGCGGTTGTTTCACCACCGAGACGGGCCAGTATATTGTCGACAACCGGCCGGGCGGTTACCCTAAGCAATTCAAAAGCTTTCCCGGTGGCAAGGACCTCCCTGCGGTACGACGCAACAATCGTCCGCTGCTGTTCGATGAGCACCGAGTATTTGCCGAGGGTGAATTTGATATCCCCGTTCTGTCCCTCGATGATGCGCTGCAACCGGTTGATTTCATTATTGACGTAGGCATTTTCTATGCAGCCGTCGGCGGAGGTGACGATATACCGCTTCGGTATCAGCTCGTTGATACGGTATTTGACGAAAAGGTCGTCTTCAAGGCTGATGAAGAAGCGCGACAACCCCGGATCGCCCTGCCTTCCCGACCGTCCCCGGAGCTGATCGTCGATGCGGCGGCTTTCGAAACGGTTGGTGCCGATCACATAGAGCCCGCCGAGGGATGCGACACGCTCCCGGTCTTTTCCGTCGGAACCGCCCAGCCTGATGTCGGTTCCCCGTCCGGCCATGTTGGTTGAAATGGTGACTGCGCCGGCCGTACCGGCCTCCGCGACGATCGATGCCTCGTATGCATTATCCTTTGCATTGAGCACGCGACAGTCAATGCCGCGCGCTATGAGGACGTCGGCGAGTTCCCTTGATTCCCGGACGGTTCGTGTTCCGACGAGTATCGGCCGCCCGGTTGCATGAACAGTCGCGATCTCTTCGATGAGCGCATGGCCCTTTTCCCGGCGGGTCCGATAAACCCGGTCGGGGAAATCGTTGCGCAGGCACTCCCGGTGCGACGGGATGATCACCGTATCGAGGCCGTACCAGTCGTGGAACTCCTCTTCCGCTTGCTCGGCGGTTGCCGTCATTGCGGCGACTTTCGGATATTGTGCAATGAAATGGTGTATGGTGATCGAGCTGCGCATGGCGCCGCGCGATTGAGCGGGAACCCCCTCCTTCACTTCGACCGCCGCGTGCAAACCTTCGGGCCAGCGCCGGTTTTCGGCGATGCGGCCGGTCAGTTCGTCGATGAGTTCGATCCGGTTGCCGCTTACGAGATAATCGACATTCCAATGAAGAAGGTACTGCGCATGAAGCGCATGGTACAAACGTGAGAGTGACGCGACACCGGTGGACGTAAAGAGATCTCCGCATCCGAGCTGCTGTTCAACAAAATCGATTCCCTCCTCGGTGAGGCTTATTTTCCGGCCATAGGCGTCAAACGAGAAATGACGCTCCGGTTGCATCGCCCGGGCGAGCTGCGCAAACGGGGTAAGCTGTTCTTCCGGTTCATCGGTCGCGCCGGCGATGATCATCGGGATGCGCGCCTCGTCGATGAGCAACGAGTCGGCCTCGTCGACGATCGCATAGTGGAAATCGCGCTGGACAATATGCGACGTATCGTAACGGCAGTTGTCGCGCAGGAAATCGAATCCCGCCTCTTTTGCAGTCAGGTAGGTGACGTCCTGACGGTATGCCGATTGCCTTTCGGTAATACCCATCCCCTCCTGCACGAAGCCGACGGTAAGTCCGAGCAGCCGGTAGACCGGCCCCATCCATTCGGCGTCGCGACGGGCAAGGTAATCGTTGAAGGTGAGCACATGCACACCCCTGCCGCAGAGTGCGTTGAGAAATACGGGGAAGACCGCCGCGAGCGTCTTGCCCTCGCCGGTCTGCATCTCGGCAAGTTTCCCCTGATGCAGCACGATGCCGCAGACGAGCTGCTCGTCAAACGGATCTATATAGAGCACGCGCCGGACGGCTTCCGCGACAAGCGCGAATGAGGGGACGAGCAGGGTGTCGGGATCGACGCCGCTGCGTATTTCTTCGCGGAACCGGTGCGCATGGCCGAAAATCTGGTCGGGTGTCAAGGTGACGAGACGGCGTCCCTCTTCGCGGATGGCTTCCACCGTCCCGCGATACGCTTCAATATCCCAGACCAGGGTCGATCCGTTCCAGCGACGGATGGTGCGGTGTATTTTAATGGAAAGATTATTTTCAGACATAGGTTTCTCCTTATGGCATTATCGAGTATGACCGATACCGACCGGTTGGCGGCTGCGGATGTCACCACAGGCGACCGCCGGCGATTATGGTTCATCGGTCAAAGATACACGCAATAGAAATGCGGTTTATGAGAAGAGGTCGGACGGAGTATCGTCGGATGATGCGATGTGGCGATTTCGGAGGATGCTGCAATGTCGGTATGGCCGGTCGATGGCGATCATAGTATTGAAAAGGTGCAGCCGGGAATGGACGAACAGGGTAAATTCCCGCTCAAGCACTTGGAACGGATTTCCACTAGGCGGGTAAGCAACAACGGTAACAGGAGGTTCTGTTTCACTAACGGAAGTCCCTTCAATCAGTTGCGGAATATCGTAGAAGGGCGGAATCGAAGCGACCAGTTCACAAACAGGCCGTGAAGGTGCGGGCGTCGTGTAGGGGGAATAGTTGTAACACTCCGCTTTAAAGTGGCAGAAGAGAATCAGCAATAAGGAAGTAATTGCCGGAAAACGCGCGTGATCTGATCCCGACAATGATAATTTGCAATCCATGACATTAATATACCACATCGCCGATCGGATGGAGAAGGAAATGGAGTGACGATAATTTATATTACCATCGCCGGCATGGTTCGTTTTTCCCGATGGCTTTAAATGAGGAACAGCTATGCAATGCGACAGAAAATTCCATAATCGCTGCGTGGCAGTGGATAACAGCGGCCACCCGATTTACGATCCGCTCCCGTATATGCATAACGGCGGTTTTCAGCAGATCGTCTGGCTGGGAGTTGCCGGATATTTGGTGATCAACCATGTCGACAGGGACATCATCCTCATCGACCCGTGGCCGAGTTATCATTCATGGTGGATAGGGAGTATCATGACAAGGCGGCCGCGGCCTCTTTACAAAGCTGATCAGGCGACGCTCCATCGCATCGCGGCGCTGGTCAACTTCATCCGCAACGCGCGATCAAACGGGTACTCATTCTCGGCGATTCTGCTGTCGCACATGCACTTCGACCACGTCGACGACGTTCCGGTGGTGCTGGAGCTGCTTACAAAAGAGGAAAGATCATACCGGAGCGATGAACTTTTCGGACGGCGCGTCAGGGAAAGTGACATCGTGCTTCGCGGCCCGGCCTTTCCGATCGACGAACTTCCGACCGTCGTCGCCGATTTCGATACGATGGTCTACCTCAAGACGCAGTACTTCGGTGTTCCAACCGGTCGGTTGATCGGCCCGGCGGAAGGGGGTAATTTCAGCCGGCAGGGAATTTGGAAACGCAGACGCGGCTACTGGTACGGCAAAGGCCAGTTGAAGCAGATCGGAAAACGCTGGGTTGTAACCGATATGGTCAACAAGCGGTACGGATGCGGTGAGGGGGGCTCCGGACGCGCACCGTGGTATGAAATCAGACAGAACAACAACCGCCTGTTTTATGATGATTCCTTCAACAGCAAGGTATTTGATATTGTCAGTCCGGCGCTGCATCGGGCGGTGCCCGCCACCCGGGCCGATCCGGTGGAACTTGACCATTGCAGCTTTACAATCGTGCCGTACGTATGGGACCATATGAATCGTCCGGCGCTTTTCGGCGCCCGTTGCCTGGATCTTAACAAACAGATGTCGGGAAGCATGCAGCGAACAACCGCTTTCATGATTTCACGAAAACGGGCCTGGGGAGGGAATGAAATCGCTTCGGCAAAGACCGCCTTTTTTGTCGGGAGCAGCGGGGAGATGACCCACGGACACACACGCCCGGCTCCCGAGCGCATGACCATCACAACGGATCTTCTTGTTCAGACAGCCATGGGTGACTGTGTCCCGGCGGACGGGTGGTTTGATGCATTTACTTCCGCAATTGCCACCTGGAAACTGCCGAAACTCATGAAGGCCTGTCGTGAATATTTCTATCAGCACATTGCAATCAACGATTACCTGGTATGGGGACACTGGGATGAGTATATCCGGTGGATTGCTGCGCATAAAAGCAATAAAAAGAAGAAGACAATCCACTACGGGTTCGAACTTGCCTACGGCGACAATATCGATACCTACCGGGAAATCATCACCAGGTTCAGGGCAGATGGCGTTTCTTACCCGCCGGAAAACGGTTCGATCATGGAACAGGGGAAACTGATCTCGCTGGAAAGAGCGGTGGGAAGCACGACGACGGAACGTGCCGGCGACGGGAAGAAATCGCGAGCGGGAAAATCAGTTGAATTCGAGATTGAACTGCCGTTATCAGTTGCTGATTTGCATAGAAAATACATTGAGGGGATGATAGACAGTGGATAATAGACACCGGGGGGCGCGGTTACCATACCACCTGTAGATGTCAATATAGTTTCGATTTCAATCGAAGGGGCGGTGCATTTCCCGCCCCCCTCACCCCCGTTCCTGGATTTCCTCGATCACCCCCGTCGCTCCGGCGGCGATATGCGCAGCGTTTGCTTCGTCGGTATCGATATGCATCGCGAGCTTATAGGTTGGATTGACGCGCACCAGCACGTCGCCGAAGACCAGTTCGCGATCCCCCTCGACCCGCACGCGTACCACGTATTTGTCGCGGACGCCGTAATTGAGCGCGTCAAGCGGCGACATGTGGATGTGCCGCATGGCGCAGATGACGCCGTGGTCGATGGCGATTTCTCCCGCGGCGCCCTGCAGGGTGACGCCGGGGGTGTCCTTGAGGTCGCCCGATTGGCGGATGGGCGGGTGGATGCCGAGCTTGAACTGTTCGGTCATGGAGATTTCGATCTGGGTTTCTTTGCGGGCAGGGCCGAGTACCCGTACCCGTTCGACGCTTCCTTTGGGGCCGACAAGCGTGAGCTGCTCTTTACAGGCGAATTGTCCCGGCTGCGAGAGGTCGCTCTGCGGCGTGAGTGTATGGCCTTTACCGAAAAGCGCTTCGACATGTTCGGCGCTCAGATGAACGTGGTGCGCCGAAACCTCGATCGGGATGGGTTCCTTCGTGCCGGCGGTGAAGACCTTTGTGATCTGCTCCTTGCGCAGGGCGCGCAGCGTTTCACGGGCGATCATGCGCTCCTCGTTGGTGGCGATGACAAGAATCCGGATCGGCGTATCGTCAACGGAGATGTCGCATGGGCCGTTCGAAAGATCGACCGCCCGGTTTTTCGCCTCGTCGATCCGGATACCCATGCACTCGAGCCCCTGACAGCAGTAGTTGCGCACACTCGCGCTCCCCTGGCCGATTCCGCCGGTAAAGATGACCGCATCGAGCCCCTGCATGGCGGCAACGTACGCGCCGATGGTCTTGCGCACCTGGTAGCCGAAACACTTCACGGCAAGCAGCGCCCGGTGGTCGCCTGCTTCCGCTGCGGCTTCGATGGCGCGCATGTCCGATGAGATCCCCGAAAGGCCGAGAAGGCCGCTTTCCCTGTTGATGAGCCGCTCGCAGTCGGCTGCGGAGTAACCCTCGGCTTTCTGCAGATGTGTTATAATCCCCGGGTCGATGTCGCCGCAGCGGGTCCCCATGATGAGCCCTGCGGTCGGGGTCAGCCCCATCGTGGTGTCGACGGAGCGGCCGTGGTCGATGGCGCACATCGAGGCGCCGTTTCCCAGATGGCAACTTATTATTTCTAGGCTGTTGAAGGGATGTTTGAGGAGCTGCGCGGCCCGAAGGGCGACATAGCTGTGCGACGTACCGTGGAAGCCGTACCGGCGGATATGGTTTTTTTCGTAAAGTTCGTACGGGAGTCCGTAAAGGAAGGCGTACGGCGGCAGCGTATGGTGGAACGCCGTATCGAACACCGCGACGTGGTGCGCGGCGGGAAATGCCTTTTGAGCCGCACGGATCCCCTGCAGATTGACCTGATTGTGCAGGGGGGCGAGGTGGGCGGCGGCTTCGATGCCGTCGATCACCGCATCGGTAATGACGACCGAATCGGTAAACCGATCGCCGCCGTGGACCACCCGGTGACCGACGCAGTTGATCTCCTCGGGGGCGTGAATGCAGCGGTTGTCGCCGGCAGTAAGCAGCGCGATCATGTCGGCAATCGCTTCGGTAAAGTCTTTCGCCGGGGAGGGACGCACGTTTTTCACCTTATGTACGGTAAATTGATGCTTTCCCTCCGGCAAACCGATATTCTCGATGATACCGGTAACCGCGACCGTATCGTCGGCGGTGTCGAAAAGTGAATATTTGAGCGACGACGAACCGCAGTTGACCACGAGAATCTTGAGCGGTTTCTCGGTATGGAGCCTGAAACCGTACGGATCGGTGCTGCGGCGTTCCGCGGAGGCCGCCAGCTCCTTAAGCGGCGAGTTGTCCGTATACGAGATGCTCCGCGCGGTGATCGACCGGCCGAGAAACCGGAGCGCCGGCGTGTGGGCGGTGACGATTGAAACAAAAAGATGGTCGGGCACGCACAGCGCGGTACACCGCGTGACGCCGATCACGTCGGCGATTGTCCGGTCGCCGGTCATGAGCGAAATCTCTCCGAAGAAATCGCCCCTTTGCAGGAGTGCCAGCCTGCGTTTGTCGCCGCGGTCATCGGTGACCGCAACCTCCGCTTCACCGTCGATGAGAACGAAGAGGAAGCGGTTTTCCTCTCCGAATTCGATGATCGCCTCGTTCGGTTCAAAGGTGCGGACGCGTGAACCGTCGACCATCAGTTGCAGTTTATCGCGCGGGAATCCTGCGAAGAGTTCGACGCGCGTGAGAAGAAAGTCGAGAAGTTCGGAATGGTCCATACGTGGGTATGCTCCAGAGTAATTATTGGTTGATAAGCTGCTCCCATCACATCGGATTCATCGATTACCGACATGTCGCCGAGCAGCCCGGATTGCATAATATATATTAATTACATCATTTTCAACGATGTGGTTTATTATGCGTGACTTGCTGCATTTTATTCCCTGTGTGGCGATGTGCCTCATCGGATGCACCCCTCCCTCTGTCACCGCACCGCCGGCTCTGCCGGCCGGCCGGATACTGGCTGAGGCGTTCAAGCCCGTTCCTTCGATTATTAATGTCCCGGTCGAGATAAGGACCCATGCCCTGGAGCAGATGATCAACGAACAGCTCCCGCCGCTTCTGTTCGAATCGGACACGATGACGGTCGGCGTCATGAAAAATGTAAAGGTCAAGGTGTGGAAAGGCGACTCGATCAGGTTGTCGTTGCAGGGGGACCGGCTCAACTACCGGATACCGATACGGATCTGGATGCAATTTTCGTTTTCCGTCGGTGCATTCAGCGTATCGCATACCGAGTACCAGGATGTTGAAGCGGGGATCGCGCTCAAATTCCGGTCGCGTCTCTTTGTTAAAAACGACTGGAAGGCGGTCACCATGACGGAATCGGACGGTTATGATTGGACGACCGATCCGGTTGTCAAGGTCCGTTTCGTCACCATCCCGGTCAAGCCACTTGCGGATTTCATCCTTTCGCGTCAGCATAAAAAATTCGGCGAGATTGTGGACAAGGGCGTAAGCTCGATGCTCGATATCAAAAAACTGCTCCACCCGCTCTGGGTGCAGATCCAAAAACCGATTCGGCTTGCGGAGTATCCGCCGCTCTGGCTGCGCCTTACACCGCGGTCCGTCTCGATGACGCAACTTGCCGGAAACGGCAGGATGATTACAAGTTCGGTCGGCATCACCTCGGTAGCGGAAACTTTTTTCGGTAAAGAACCGGTCTGTACCCCGAAAGACTCCCTCCCCGATTTCGTCATACCGGGAAGAGTCGATTCGTCGTTTGTCCTCAATCTTTACAGCGAGATCACCTATGCAAATGCGTCGGAACTCCTGCGTTCGTATCTGCAGGGCCGCAGTTTCACCTCCGGACGCAAGGAGGTCATCGTCCAGGATATAGAGATTTACGGTCTTGAGGGGTATGCGGTGGTGAGCATCGACTTCGCCGGATCATTCAAAGGTAAAGTGTATGTCATCGGCCGGACACGGTACGATGCGCAGAAATCGACGATCTCGATCGAAGAGCTCGATTTCGACGTATCGACGAAAAATGCTCTGCACAACACCGCCGAGTGGCTGTTTCACGGTGTCATCATCGATAAAGTGAAGCCGTATCTCAGTTTTCCGCTGCGCGAAAAGATGCTTGAATCCCAGTTGATGGTCCAGAAGATGCTCTGCAACTCGAAATTGATGAAGAATGTCTATGTCAACGGGTTCATCGATTCGCTCTCGATAGGCGATGTCCGTGTGACCGATCGCGCATTGCAGGCGGTAGTGCTTTCAAGGGGAAGCCTGTTTTTGAATATCAGGGAATAATCCTGTCGCAAACGCACCTCGATGAGATGAGGTCCACAGGTTCTTCATCGGAATCGATATCGCAATCGGAGACCGCGGTGCCCTGCGTTTAATGCCGCATCACACCATACGCCGGAGGGGTATTTATTTTACCGTAAAGTTCACCATCTGCAACACCGCTTCATTCCTGCTGTCCACAACGGCCACCCTCCATTCGCCTGTCATTCCGGGGAGTATCGTTTTCGCGCTGTAAGTGCGATACCGGTTCGAGGTGACCTTCAGGGAGACGGCGTTGAGCAGATCGTCGTTCCAGTACCAGCGATGCTGGATCTCCTGCCCCTGTCCGTTGCCGATTTCGGTGAAACAGTAGAGCCGTTTGACTTCCGGGGGGAAGACCGTACCGGTGTCCCGCGGCTCGCGATCCACGACATCCAGAGCGATGGCCGCCCGTTTGACGATCATTGCACCGGACTGAATCTTCTGCGTTGATGCAGCCGGTGCCGCTTTTATCGCTGCCGCGGTTGCCGGACGTGCCGGGACCGGTTGCGATTGTGGGGCGGAGGCCGGGGTTTGCGCCTGTGACGTTATGATAGCCGCTGCAAGAAAACCGCCGATAACATTGCGCGCATGCATACAAGCTCCTTGTTGAGGTGAATCATATCCTCTTACATCATATCGTAGTAGCGGTTCATTGGGAAGAAGAAAAGGTCTGATTGTGAGAACGGGGTATCAGATGGTATCTTTGAGCGTGACTGCGCTTTTCAAGGAGTATGAATGGAACTGAATCTCGATTCGGTTGCGGTGCGCGTGCTGGGGGCGCTTATCGAAAAAGAGGCCACCACCCCCGACTACTATCCCCTGTCGCTCAATGCACTTGTCAATGCCTGCAACCAGAGATCGAACCGTGAACCGGTAATGCACCTCGCCGATGATGAGGTCGTGGCGGCGATCGATGCGCTCAAGGAGAAGCGGCTGGTGTGGCAGCGCTCGGTGGCGGGGGCGCGTGTTTTCAAATATGAGCATAATGTAAGGAGCCTTTTCCCGTTGACCGAACAGGAGACGGGAGTGTTGTGCGTTCTGATGCTGCGGGGACCACAGACCGTAGGAGAAATCCGGCTCCGTACCGACCGGCTCTGTTCCTTTGCATCGCTTGATGAAACGGGAAAGGTGATACGGGGGCTTATCTCCCGTGAAGACGGTCCTTTCATCCTTGAGCTGCCGCGACAACCCGGCCGTAAGGAACCGCGGTTCGTCCATCTGTTGTCGGGTGAGGAATGGGCTGCGGGGCAGGATGCCGGGAGTGTGCTGCAGAATGGTCCGACGGTTTCGGATACCGGGAGCTCATTATCCGACCGGGTCATGGCGCTGGAGGCGGCGATAGCGGCTCTCCATGGTGAGGTCGGGGTGCTGAAGGAGGAGTTTGAGGCTTTCAAAAGGATGCTCGAGTGATAATGATTTTACGCGGCGTCATCAGGCGAACGACGGACGGGGATAGTGAAGGCGAAGTGTGAGGATTACTGACTATTTACTACTCACTACTTCCCCCTCCACTCACCCTCCCGCCAGCCTGTCGAAAACCGAAAGCCACGAGTTCATCAGTTTATCCCCGAAGAGTACCGCGATCCAGACGCCTGCGCCTAGAAAGGGGCCGAAGGGAATCTGGTGGTCGGAATTGAGCTTTCGTATCGCCATCAGGACTATACCGTAGACCGAACCGAGCAGGGCGCCGAAGAGGATGCTCAACAGTGCTGTCTGCGCCCCCCAGAGTGCGCCGGCCGCTGCCATGAGTTTGATATCGCCGCCACCCATGGCGTCTTTTTTCAACAGCAACGACCCGATCGCGCCGATTGCCAGGAGCAGCCCCCCTCCTGCAAGGATGCCGTACAGGGCCGTAAGCGGGGTCGGGCTTCCCGGAAGAAAAGCGATGCCGGCGGCGATCACGAGAAACGGCAGGGTAAACAGATCGGGGATGATATAGTGGCGCAGGTCGATCATCGAAATGGGAATAATAAGCAGAAGGAATGAGACCCTTGTTGCGTAGACCACAATAGACTGCCACGAGAGCGGTTGCAGCGAAGGCGGATAAAAATACCATATCGCAAGCGCTGCGCCGCCGGTAAGGGTTTCTATCAGCGGATAGGTTATTGGGATGGGCTGTTTGCACGAGTGGCATTTCCCGCCGAGAAACAGGTAACTGAAGACCGGGATATTGTGCAATGGTTTGATCGGGGTTTTACATTTCGGGCAATGTGAGGCGGGCCGGAAGATTGATTTTTTTTCAGGGATCCTGCAGATCAACACATTGAAAAAGGAACCGAGAATCAGTCCGTAGACGGCAGCCATAAGGGGAATAATGAACATACGATCCTTTACTGATCAGATATCTGCGCCTTTTTCGCCGAATCGACCGCTGCTTTGAACTCATCGAATTTATGTTGCATTTTATCGATCTGCGGGGAGGGCTTTTTATCGAAAATTGTATGTAGTCGTGTACGATTATGCAACAGGTTTTTGAGGGAGAGACCTTTCGGCAATGATTTGAAACTTCGATAGATGAGCGAATTGTTGAAATCGTTCTGAACCCGGTGTATGGGGAAGGATGAAATCGAGAGACAGGCGACATACGCGATAAGGAGACCCTTTAAAAAACCTATCGAACCGCCGATCAGTCTATCAATCCAGCCGAGGGGTGTCAGATGTACTGTTTTTTTAATGAACCATCCGGCCATGATTATCGCCACCGCACAGAGACAGTAAATGAGGATGAAGGCGATTGCATATCTGATGTGAGTCTGAACGGGGATCAAGGTAAGCGGAGAGCGCATCGCAAAGTCCTGGTAGTAGAGAAATGCGACAAATATTCCAACAACCATTGCGGACAATCTGATGACCTCACCTATGAGCCCGCGTCTCAAACCGGCGAAAATCAGAAATGCGGTGATGACTGCAATGATAATGTCCAGGACATGCATCGATCGGAGGACCCTGTTGAAACGTTAAGCGATCTAGGTTGGATGGCAGTGTATAAAAAAGTCGGGCGAGAAAAACTCGCCCTTACTTTGAGAACAGACTGTTATTATCGGTTCAATTTTTTTCGAGAATGCCCACCACGTGTTTATCTTCCAGAATAAAGATTTTCTGGTCCCTCTTTTTATAGGTCCATTTTTCCTGGAGCGCCCATGGCTGCTGGACTTTTTCCTGTTTCAGCGGTTCACCAAGCAGGAAATAGAGTGTTTCCTGCTTTATGCCGATCTCGAAACGGCCGTCGTAGATACACGATTTATCGAGCTCGGGCAGATCCGGATGTGTTTGAATGTAGGAGTCGATCTCTTCCTGAGTGGGTTTGATGAAATCTTTACTGGCGGCACATCCCGCGAGAACGGCACCTGCGACGAACAACAATTTAACTGTTCTGAATTTCATGTTCGAACTCCTCCTCGGTTGAGTAGATTTTGACAAGTTTATTCAGGCCCACGACTTCAAGAACATCACGCACGTATTCATTCGGTTCGATAAGGGCTAGAGAACCGTTTTTTTTCCTGAGTGTATTGTGGCAGTAAATAAGCACATTTAGCGCGCCGCTGTCAAGATAGGTTACCTTTGCCAAGTTCATCGCCACGAAAAAAAGATTACGTTCCAGCAGGGTGTTGACATATGACTTCAGTACGATTGAGTCTTTGAGCCGGTCGATTTTACCGGCGATATCAATGATGTGAAAATGATGAGAGTCTCGCCCGCCAATATCCATGTTGAACCTCATTTTACAGATTAAACAGCTCATTCCCCCTTCCCGCACGGCTACAGGCAACACCTCCTCGACGCGGCAGCTCAAGCGTCAATTATTCCGTGCGGCCTGTATTGTTTTTCAGGGGAGGCATTTGCTCACTCGTACGCCGACGGAACCGCCTCTAACGCCGGCTTCCGTTCCCTGAAGTGCGCACCATCGGTCACCCACCCGCTTTCAAATGCTTCATCGTGTGTGCATGCCGCGCAGGGGGTTGCAACGCTATCGTATAATATATATCGACGAACGTCATAGCATCCAATAAAATTGAACGCCATTTCAGCAGATCGAAAATACGGCGTTTCCATCCCGGTGCCTTCCTTCATCAAGCACCCGTTCGATACGGCGTATAAACTCAATCGAAGAATCGGTATGAGAGCATTGCCCTACCGAGAGCGTTGCGGTAACACCCTCCGACAACATGCTGAGACGTCCGGTTCGCTCATTTATCTGGACCCTGATGCGCTCCGCCAGTTCTCTGGCCTCGCGCTGGTTGGTGTTGGGCAGGATCAGAAAAAAACGATCACCCGAGAGCCGGCAGAAGAAATCAACACTCCTGATGGTTTTTTTGATAATGCGAACTATGGTCGTCAGCACCTTGTCCCCGTTTTTATAGCCCAGCGATTCGTTGATGACATGGAAATTATCGAGGTCCACCATGATGACGGAGAGGGCATGTTTATATCGTTTTGCCCTGAGGAGTTCCTCTTTCAGTTTTTCAAGATGATACCCTTGTCGATATATAAAATCGGCCGCTTCACCGCCCTGAATAACCGTTGGTTCGTGTTGACGGGAAGAGAGCCGAAAAAGCATCTCGACCGGAGAATGATACTCAAAATAGTCAATAGCCGCGGTTTGAATCCCGACGGTACGCCCCAGCTTCTGTTGCACCACTATTTTATGTTTCAGGATCTGCTTCCAGCAGACTATCGCCTCACCGTTGGTGAGTACTTTTCCGGTGAGTTTCTGTATAAGAACAGTAAAAGGCTGTGCAGGACTGGTTTGATCTTCTATTAAACATCGTTTGATGAGAGAGAAAGATCGCTGGTCGGAAGCGGCTAACTGATCTTGAATCAGCTCATGAAATCCGATGAAGGGGAGTTCTGAATCCATAGGTTATTTAAACGATTATCTTCAATGAAAAATGTCAGATGTGTTTCAATAAATACTATATTTCAATGGTATATTCAATGAATAATTGATATTCCGGCGCGGTTTTGGGAGGATTATCCAGTGAAGTATGGAATCATAATATATTCTTCAGTCCTTTGGCTGACTATTCAGGCATCAGTGTTATTTTCCCAACCATCCTCTGAAACTCATCCGGAGGATTCGCTTACCATGGCACTTTGCGTGAACCGGGAGCAAATCGTTTCAAAACGTACCGGTGACTTTCGGATCGACTATTATATGGGCGAAACACAACTCAATATGAAAACCATGTGTGGTTTTATAAGCCTTAACAGTGCGAGTGCTCCTTACTATCACCAATTCAGGGCACGCCGCATTTCCGGCGTTGTGATGATAGTGGCCGGCATCGGTCTGATTATTGCCGACGGGTATATCCCCGAACCCGCCTTTCCCGTAATAACCATCGGAGGTGTCGCGACATCAGTCGGGGGAATCGTTATTTTTTTCGGTGCCAATGATAAATTCCGTCTCGCTATTCATGTCTACAATAAGGATATCTGTAAAATAAAATAGTATCGTTCCGTCAAGAAGCCCCCTGTTTCTTACCGGGTTGTTAATCGATTAACCGACTGTCGACATTACTATCCCGGCTCCTGTGCAAACTTACGGTTGATCAGAGCGGTTTTGTATGATACAATATGACCTGTTTAATCTGCCAATCAGTCGGTTGTAGGCGATTGGAAACCATTATCATCAAATCTTCATCGTTCTTTTAATAGGACACAGTAGACTCCTCACCTCTATAAGTTCAGGCTGGAGATGAAGGTTCAAAAAGCGGCGATACTATTATTACTCTCCGGGATAATGATAAAGGTCTGTTTCTCGGAAAACCTGCAGAAACGCCACCCGTTTACCTTACCTCTTGCGTTAATTACCACTCTTTTTGACAGCGATAATCAGTTCGTTGAGGCATATATTACCTATGGCAATACCAGTGAAGGATGGGCAGTCGGCATGATTGATGACCGTTATGTCAAAGATACCCGTCGCGAACGGGTAGACCATTTCTATCGCGAGCGGCCATTCAGCGCCTACAGGCTTTCGCCCTTCGAGGCTAAAATAATAGAACGGGTGTGCAAGAAATTTGAGGAAACACTGGCTATTTATGAGAAAGATCTGAAGTATGGCCGGTGGAGCCGCCTCCTCTATCTTGATGGCTACTTTCCCCCTTTTTTCAGGGGATTTTTCTATCTTTACTGCGGAGCGCACAACTCAATGAGCGCTTTACCAAAAGTTACACGGATCGCCGATTCCCTCTATGAAGAGTCGCTGCTCTCCCCGAAGAGCGACCGGCGCATCATGCTTTGGCGTCTCAACCCGGAACAGGTGGTGAAGTTGCGCATTGCGGCAAAAGAGCTTTCATTCCAGATGAAAGAGTGGCGCATGCGTGTCCTGACGATTCCTGAAATGGACCCCCGGCAGGACAGGTCTACAAAATTCCGTGAAGCATACGAACTCTTTATTCGTCTCTATTTCAACCTTCCCCCGGCTTCCGTGATAAAGAAGAGAATTTTTTAGGCGGGGAAGAAGCTGACGGGAGTTGATGCGTTGTAATTTAAACGCTCTAACCCTCTAGCCCCCCAACCTCTTCCCCACGCCCGGGGGAAGAGAATTTTCTCCTTGCTCCGCACATCGGGGATGTACATTTTCATGTAACAGCGAACGAGCTTCCGTACCTTCGGAGTGATTTCAGTAACGCCATGTTGCCGCATGCGATACACAAGTTGCCGATTTATCCCCGATGCGATGATGTCATCGCCGCCCTGCGAGATAATCAGGTCATCATCGTGGCAGGGGAGACAGGGTCGGGAAAATCGACCGTTCTGCCGCTGCTCTGCCGTGAGGCCGGACGGGGCACCGCCGGCCGGATCGCGATAACCGAACCCCGTCGTATTGCCGCCACCGCGCTTGCCGGATATGTCGCTTCGCTCGACGGGACTCCTGTCGGAAAAGCAGTCGGTTTCAGAATCCGCTATCGTCAACGTTTGGAAAGAAGCACGCGAATTGTTTATATGACCGACGGCGTATTGCTGGCGTCACTCGCCGGAGATCCGCTGCTCACCCGTTATGACGCAATCATCATCGACGAGGCGCATGAGCGGTCGCTCACGATCGACTTTCTGCTCGGCTACCTCCGATTGCTGCTGCCGCAGCGTCCGGAACTTCGACTTGTCATTGCGTCGGCGACACTCGATACGAAGCTCTTCTCCCGGGCATTCAACCATGCGCCGGTGATCACGGTGACCGGACGAAGATTTACGGTTGAGGTGCGCTATAAACCGGTGATCGAACTCTGGAAAGGGTATAGCATTGATTCATTCATTGAAGGAGCCGTTGTCGCGGTTGAGGAGCTGTGTGCCGCCGGGGAGCGTGGAGATATTCTGATCTTTTTTCCGACGGTTGATGACGTGACGGAGGCGATCATACGGCTTCGCTCCCGGATACGCGAGGCGGAGGTGGCGATGCTGCCGCTGCACAGCCGTCTCGCATTGCACCATCAGCAGGATGTGTTCAAAAAGTACCGCGGCCGGAAAATCGTCGTTGCGACCAATATCGCCGAGACGTCGCTCACGGTGCCGGATGTCCGTTTTGTCATTGATACCGGCCTGGTTCGCATGCTGCGCTACGAACCCCAGGCATCGCTCAGCCGGATGCCCGTCGAAAAGGTGTCGCAGGCATCGGCGGACCAGCGCGCCGGGAGGTGCGGCAGGGTGCGCGACGGAATCTGCATACGGCTCTACGCGCAGCAGGATTACCTGTCCAGGCCGCGGTTCGTACTGCCTGAAGTAAAGCGTGCCGGTCTCGCGGGGGCTCTTTTACGGATGCATGCGCTGAACGCGGGCGACGGCGCACGTTTTCCCTTTCTGCAACGGCCTTCATCTACCGCGATCGCCGAAGGATACCGGCAGCTACAGGAGCTTGGGGCGTTTGACGGGAGGCGTTGCATCACTCCGTTCGGACGGGCGATGGCGCGGTTTCCCCTCGACCCCCCGGTCGCCTGCATGCTGCTTCGGGCAAAAGAATTCGGCGCCGTACCCGAAGTGATGGTCATTGCGGCGGCGCTGTCGGTCCAGGAACCGCTTGCGGCAGCGGAAGGTTCCGCCGCGGTAAAGCGTGAATCGCGGCATCCCGATTCCGATTTCATGACCTACCTTAACCTATGGAAACGGTTGCCGGTGCAGCGGGACGGACCGCGACGGAGCATCGTTGCCTTGTTGCGTCGCTTCGGTGAAAGGTACGGGCTTCAGCCGATGCGTCTGCGGGAATGGATCGATGCCCACGAACACCTGCGGCGGATCATC
>JAFGIW010000195.1 GCA_016929415.1 Chitinispirillaceae bacterium
ACTCCACTGGCGGAGCCAGTGGTTTCCTTGTGTCTAACCCCTGGAAGGGTTGACTACCGACGCTCGACTCGTCAGTAAGTAATGAAAAATTGAGCTACTCTTTCCCCTCAACGGAGCCCACACCTGTGGAGGACAAGAGGCCGTTGCTGTCTTAGGGCCTGCGGAAGTTTGCAGGCCCGAGTTCAACGGCCTCCCGAAACAGGTGTGATAAGGCGTAGTTGCGGGGCGGCGCGGGGTTCCAAGGGGTGTTCGCTGCAGAACACCCCTTGGCCGCCTGCCGGGGCGGGACCCGGCATGAAGAAATGTCATCTTGACTTGTTCATTTGCACGCGATTTCAATTTCCCATTTTGACAATATCAAATTTGTTGAAGCAGGTTGTTCGCCCGTTTTCGCTCGTCTCGATACGATTGCCTCCGGCAATCACTCGACGAGCGGCTTCCCGCGTCCGGTTGGTATAATTCCGGAAAGATGATATATTATAATTTATTAAGCGGTTTCATAACCATTTATCTTATTAAGAGAAAAGCATCCTATGACCACTGCATCCCGTTTTCTGAGCTCTTTGATAATCCTCCTTTCAGCCTTTTCAACCCTGAAATCCGAAGTTATAAACCTCAGCGGAACCGTCCGGAATCAGTTTGACAAATTTGTTGCCGGGGCTGAACTTGTACTACTGGGTGACAGCAGTATAGCCGCAACGACAGATTCAGCCGGACAGTTTACGCTTGCCGGAGAGATCACCCCGGTACGCAGACAGGTTCCGCTTCCGGGATTTGTTACATCAGTCACTCTTTGCGCTTCCCGTTTACGGGTCATTCTCGGCAGACCGGCGCCGGTTGCCGTTACCGTTTATACCATTTCGGGAAAGACGGTATACGATGTCACCTCGGACAGGCTCGAAGCCGGACTGAACATTATCGCGCTTCCGATGAACAGGTTCGGCGCCGGTTACTACATGATAGCGGTTGATGCCGAAGAAACACGACGGGTATTCGGCTATGTGTCATCAGGAGCCGGCAGCATTGGCAATCTTCTGAACAACGATAAATCAAACGGCACCGAAACCGCGACAATACTGCGGAAATCCGCCCCGCAGGCCCAGACCGGTATCGATGCACTGGCAATCAGCGCCGACGGCTATGAATCCGCGATATATCCGATTTCATCGTATGAACGGAGCGGCATCGAAATCCTCCTCCGGAAAATATCGAGACTCGACTACATAACCAGAAGCTGTGATGACGTGACGATGCCCACTCCCAATTCCGGCGGAAAAAGCGGTTGGGGTTCCCGCTACTGGGACTGCTGCAAACCCTCCTGCTCCTGGCCCGAGAACACACGCCACCTCGCGGCCAACTGCGGGATCGACGGCGCCGAAGAGATCGAATGCTTCAAAGAGGTCGGCAATGAATACGATTCGTGGCTCGAAGGTACGAAGAGCGGCTGCGAACAGGACGGAATAGCCTACATGTGTTACCGCCATACCCCGTTCGCCGTCTGTGAAAAGCTCGCTTACGGCTTCGCCGCGGTCCCCGCCGAAAACTCCGCGTGCGGTAAATGTTTTCAGCTCGATTTCGACGGCGGTTTCAGGCACGGTGAGCCGAAGGCGGCCCACGCGATGATAAAGGGAAAGACCATGATCGTCATGGCCTCGAACATCGGCCACGACGTGAGCGGCGGCCAGTTCGACATCATGATCCCGGGTGGCGGCCTCGGGGCTTTCGGGCAGGGCTGCGCGAAACAGTGGAATGTCGATGAGGGTGATGAATCGGTTGTCGGAGTACGCCTCGGCGGATTCATCTCGAAGTGTCAGATCAACCTTGGTTGGGATGCCGACCCGGAAGATCTGAAAGAGTGCGTCAGAGGCATGTGCGACAATCTTTTTGGAAACGACCCGGCGCTGAACGACCTCTGGGAAGGCTGCATCTGGTATGTGGACTGGATGCACGCGGTCGACAATCCCACCTTTACCTATAAGGAAGTTGAGTGTCCGCGGGAACTCCTCGAACTGTACTACTCCTCAAAACACCCGAAACCCGGAGACGGCGAGTAAGGTAACGCAGGAGAACCTCATCAAATTTCAATACACAAAAAACTTAAGTGATTCAGCCGCACCCGGCCCGATTACCCGTGCGAAATAGACACCCGGCACCGGATGCCGCAGCGGGATATCCAACCGGTTGTTTCCTTTACGGAACTGCGTTGCCCCATTCAACCGCTGAACCCGCTGTCCTGATACTGAATAGATAGTTACTTCACGCAGTGCCGCCTCGGTCAATGCCAAATGTATTGTCAGATGCCCGTTGTGTTGATTATATCGTATGGACGACAATTGTTTCGTTTTTGTCGGAGAAACGGTCGGACGAACCGCCATATCTCCCTCAAATCCGCACGTCACCCCGTATCCTCCGCTGCTCACCCAGATTTCTTTCGGATTATACGGATTGAAAAATATTCTTCGGGGATTCTGGTAACGATACGTGGCCTCCGGAGTGAACGTCGGGTTTTCACCGGTGATATTTTCGCAATAGACCAGTCCGTTTCCGTTAGTGGCGACGTAGAGAACGTCGGGGTTTGTCGGATGATTGGTACATGACGACACCTGATACGATTCGTATATCCGTGTCCAGTTCTCACCCCGGTCGGTTGTCCGGTAGAGCCCTCCCAGTTGATTCGGTGCGCCTCCCCACCCGCCGAAAACCGCGGCATACCAGGTGTTCTGCTCCGGATCGTGGCAATCAACAACGATATCCTGCGTCCAGAACCGCATTCCCGGATCACCGCAATCTTCCCACGTTGCCCCCCCGTCGCTGCTTTTAAAGACGCCGGAACTTTCAGTAAAACCGCTGTCGCCGCGCCTGCCTGAATAACAGCAGAGAATCGTTCCGTCATCGAGTATACGAATAATATAGGGATGCCCTTCGGTACGGGGCGGAGCGGACAGTTTTTCCCATGCCGACCCGGCGCCGTCATTGATATTGTTTGAAACGAAGATACCGCCGGTTTCATGATGAACTATCGATGCGTACATGGTGTTATGATCATCCGGATCGACGGTTATCCAGCAGACCGGCCGGTTGAAATCGTGGAGCGTGCCCCATGTCGTACCGCCGTCTTCCGAGAAGAATATTCCTCCGGTATGCGTGTCAAGATCATCGGTCAAACCGATGGTGGTATAGATTTCATGTTTCGAAGAGGTGGTCGCATAAAGGATACCGTTATCGGGATGCTGCACAAACTTACATATTGTATTCGTCGAAAGTCCGGAATAGTTTTTAGACCAGGTAACGCCGCCATCGGCGCTGCGTGTTGTCATGATATCGGAGAACCCGGCAAACATACTGAGGGAATCAAGCCATATGATATCCCAGGAACTGGTGTTCTCCATTCCGATGCCGCGGTAACTTTTTTTCTTTGGCGTAAGAGAACCTGCGGGGTTCTCATCCTCTTCGGCGACATACATCTGCCGCCAGATCCCGCCGCCATCGGTGGTGATGTGCGGATAACCGTAATCGGTCACTATGGCGATATCCGGATCGCTTCTGCAGACCGTGAACCCGAGAGCGGTGCCGCCCCACCAGAAATCATAATCACCCCGTCGTCCGGCCCAGCCGGTAATGATATTCTCATTGTCTTCCGTCAGAAACACATTTTTCCAGCTCCGCCCGCCATCGGTGGTTTTGAATACCGACGGGAATCCGAACGTTTGATCTCCTCCAGCCAGGTAAGCGACATCGATATTATTTTCGCCCATGTCGACAAAAAGAAAATCCCGGTCTTCCGGGATACCTTCGACACACGACTCCCAACCGGAAGATATTCCGTAATCATGCCTGAAAACACCGTTACAGCCTTCGTAATTTGAACCGGTCATCTCGGGGTAAACAGATCCCGCCGAAGTGGTGATACAGAACAGCCGTGTGGTGGTGCCTGCCTTTGATCCGGTAAAGGAGACAAGACCGTCCCCCGCGGGCAATCCGGGAATTTCCGCCATTGTAAAGGTGCTTCCGTTATCCTCCGAAACAAGCACCCCTCCGCCGGTTCCGATATAAATTGCTTCTCCATCCCAGAAAACGCCGCTTATATACGCACCGTCACTCTCCGTGTTGGAGTAGATATTTTTCCAGGCGGTCCCGCCGTTATCTGAAAAGTATATTTCATTTCGAGTGGTAACGATCAAACGGTCGGAACGCTTATTGTCGGCATAAACGTAAATTATTTTATTATCCGTCGCACTGCCCGGTAGTCGCTCCCATGTCTGTCCGCCATCGGTACTTTTCACCGGGAACCAGTTGTACTCCTCAAAATCAAATTGACGTACATACATGATATCGGGGTCATCGGTGAATTGCATGTTCGTAAAGGTACCGGATTTCAACTGCCTGAAATCAATAATATCCCACAGTCGCCCTGAATTGGTGGAATGAAAGGTGAGCGCCATATCGCAGGTTATATACAGTTCATCGGTGTTGTGAGGATTCACCCTCGGGTAAAAGAGTGCGCCGCCGCCGCCCATTCCACGTGATTCCCAGCGGGATATCTGCGCCGGCACGGACAGATGGAGAAATACGAGGGCAAGAAGCGAAGTACCGAGGGATGCGTGTAATTTCATGCCGCCTCCGTTGAAAACGTCCTTGAGCTGTTGTTCCGCGCAACAGTTTTTTTCCTTTTATTACCGGAACACTATTGTACCCGCAGTAATCGTTTCAGCAGTGTACCGGATTCACCCTTGACGCTTAATATCAGAAGCCACGACGGACATCCCATTATCATACCGCATGCCCGGTCATCAACATTGAGATAGGGAGTATGGCCCGGATGCAGGCCGGGAGTGCCGTCATCACCGCCCGATGTATAGCAATTTTCAACACCGCGTTCCGATTCCAGAGCGGTGCTTGCGATTGTCATGCGGATATGGTTGAGCGGGTTTCGCCCCAATCCCCAGTCGGCTTCCAGAACAAGCGCTCTCCGGAAATACTCCTTTTCCTCCGCATCACCGGTGATCGCGTGGGCGACGATCGTCCGCCGGACGTTCTGTATTGTCTGAAAATAGCCGGTATTGTTATCGGTTGCCCGTCGGGATGGCCGAGTGGTACTGTAGTCGGCCTCCGCCGCTTTTGCCTCGTTGATAACGGATGCCTTCATGTTCGCGACACGATCGGGGAAATTAACCGTCTGCGGCGTAAACAGATAGCCGGCGCTTGACACTCTCTGTTACAGCGGCCGATGGTTGTTGCCGTCATGGTGTTGCAGGTGCCGGTTCGGCCGGGTGCTACTGTCCCTGCCTCAACTCAGCATTCTCTTTTTTAAGACGTTTCAGTTCCAACAGTAACTGATCGGTTGTCGGTGTCTGCTGTGCCGGTTGTGCCTGCTGCTGTGCCGGTTGTGCCTGCTGCTGTGCCGGTTGTGCCTGCTGCTGTGCCGGTTGTGCCTGCTG
>JAFGIW010000196.1 GCA_016929415.1 Chitinispirillaceae bacterium
GCATCGACAATAGAGAAAGGTACTTTGAGCATTTTCGCCAGCGTTTGGGCGATGAGTGTCTTCCCGGTACCGGTGGGTCCGAGCATGAGGATGTTCGACTTATCGATCTCGACATCGTCGCTGTCGTCGTTGCGGGAACGTGAAAGGATACGCTTGAAATGGTTGTAGGCGGCCACGCAGACGCCTTTTTTCACGTCATCCTGCCCGATGACGTACTGGTCGAGAAACGCTTTCATTTCCCGCGGCGTCGGGAGCGTTTCGAGGGTGGTGTCGCCGCCGGCGGCGCCCTTGTCTTCACGCAGAATGTCGTTGCACATCTCAACGCATTCGTTGCAGATATGCACCGACGGTCCGGTGATGAGTTTGCCGACTTCATCCGGACTTTTTCCGCAGAAGGAGCATTTGATTCCTGAATAGCGGGAACGTGCCGTCATCGTTCTTTCCTTGCCGTGAGTATTTCGTCGATCAGACCATATGTCTTCGCTTCCTCACTCGACATGTAGAAGTTACGGTCGGTGTCGCGGGCGATCACGTCGAGCGGCTGCCCGGAGTGTTTCCGGATGAGTTCGTTGAGGGACTGCTTGACATGAACGATTTCTTTGGCATGTATGGCGATGTCGGCCGCCTGGCCGCCCGCGCCGCCGAGCGGCTGATGGAGCATGATGCGCGAGTGGGGAAGTGCGTACCGTTTCCCTTTTGTTCCCGCCGCGAGAAGTACCGCTCCCATGCTGGCTGCCTGGCCGATGCAGATGGTCGATACGTCGGGTTTGATATACTGCATCGTATCGTAAATGGCAAGTCCGGAAGAGACGATGCCGCCGGGAGAGTTGATGTAGATGGTGATGTCTTTTTCCGGGTCTTCATATTCCAGAAAAATCAATTGCGCCATGACCACATCCGCGGTGACGTCGTCAAGATCGGAACCGAGAAAAACAATCCGTTCTTTTAACAGACGGGAGTAAATATCGTACGATCGTTCGCCGCGGCCGGTCTGTTCGATTACATAGGGAATTACGGGCATCGAGGTGTACCTTTCTTTCATATTGTAACGTCTCGACCGGGTTTTATCCATCGGAAGAGAAGAAAATTCCCGTCATACCATATTCCTTACAAAAATAGTACCGGCGAGCGGACGGGGGATACTATTCTTTCACCTCCGCCGGCGTGTACTCGCCGATCAGATAATCGAGGGTCTTGCGCTCCCTGATCTCATCACGGATACGAAGGGTCGTACCGTTTTTCCGCAAGGCCTGTTTGAGGGTTTCGAAGTCCTGCTGATAGGTTTCCGCGATGCGGGCGATTTCCGCGTCGACCTCCTTCTGTGCCGGTTTTATATGTTCCTTTTCGGCAACGGCGTCGATGATCCGTTGACGTTTAAAGGAATTGACCGCGGCATCGCGGTATCGTTCGGCGACCTCTTCACGCTGTGGAGCCGCATGCTCGGGGCGTTTGTATTTCAATGCCTCCTGATACATGTAATCGATATACTGCTCGATACGCGCGGGGGGCACCTCGAAATCGTTCTCCTTGATTAGTGCGTCGATGGCTTTATAATGGGCCTCGTCCTTAGCCCGTTGGCTCTCCTCTTTTTCGAGATCGTCGCGGATCTTGGCGCGCAGCGCCGTTTCGTCGGCGAAACCACCCAGTTTTTTCAGAAATTCCTCACTGATTTCGGGGAGTATTTTTTCCTGCACCGCGAGCAGTTTGACGGTAAATTCGCCGGTCTTCCCCGCCACGTCGCCTTCGGAATAATTGTTCGGGAACTTCACCGTAAGGGCGACGGTTTCTCCGGCGGCATGACCGGTGATTCCTTTATGAAAATCCTTCAGGCCGTCTTCACCGCCCACCTCGACCGGATGGGTGGGATTGGTGATGTCCTTGCGATCCTCCCCGTCAATGACTACCCTGACGTATTCCAGTTTGATGTAATCGCCCTTTTTGACGGGGCGATCGGCATCGGCAAACGTCGCCAACCGTTCACGCAGGTTCTGGAGTGCGGCATCGACGTCGTTGTCCTTGAGTTTCTTCGGCGAGGGCCTGATTTTAAGCTTCTGGTAACCGGTAATATCGATCGCGGGATCGACTTCCGTTTCGACGGAAAAAGCGAGCGGTTCACCCTCGCCGGATTTCAAGTCGACCACCCTGGGGGCGGCAACGGGAACAATCGTATGTTCCTTACAGGCTTCCCGAAAAGCATTCTGAATGAATTCATCGATTATCTCGGTGCGTATCGAGGGCCCGAAACGTTGCCTGATAAGGTTTTCAGGGACTTTACCGGGACGAAAACCGGGCAATTTCATATCGTGCCGATAGGTTTTCAATTTTTCGTCAAAAGCTTTCCGGACATCCTCTTCAGGTATTTCGACGTTAACGAGCCTTTTCCAGGACTCCGGTTCCGAAACGGTTGTTTTCAAAAATGCACTCCTCCTTAAACGGAAAATCTACAGTTATTTGCCTACATGGTGCGAGAAGGGGGACTCGAACCCCCACAGGTTTCCCCACCAGATCCTAAGCCTGGCGCGTCTGCCAGTTTCGCCATCCTCGCATTTTAATTTCAGAATTTTAGAAATGGTTTAAAATACCTTTTTTTTTGCTTGAATTCAATCAACTGTGGAGAATAGTGGTGTATTTGCATATAAAACCTGCTTTTTTGAACGCTTAACTTAAAAATATCGATAACGTAACACTTCATGTCTTTTCTTTTTTATTTAAATTCATTATATTATACACCCAGCTCCCGATAATTGCTCAATTGCCTATAAAAAATAATAATAGAAAAGGTTCTCTTTCATGGATGCACTCCAATCAGTATCAAGTGGACTGCAACACAACGACGAGCCGGAAGATCAGGATACGCCGAAAACTCTCGGTTCGGGTTTCGTAACGTCAGTCCTTGGTGAGGGCGGCGCCGCAGTCGTCTATGAAATATGGAACCCCAAGCTGGAAATCCATCGTGCAGTCAAACTATGGCGTCCCAATCTGTCGGAAAAGGATCTGCAGCGTTTTGAAACAGAAATAAAGATAACCTCGAAGCTCGATCATTCGAATATCGTTGAAATTCACACCGTCGGAGAGTGGAACGGCCTGCCGTATATCGAGATGGAACGGATTGACGGTTTCAGTCTGCAGCAGACCCTCAAGACCAACGGCGCAATGCCCCCCGTGGTTGCGTTGGCGATCACGGTACTTGTCTGCCGTGCGTTGCTTTATGCGCATCAGGAAGAGTTCAGCCTCTATGGCCGCAAGCGCAAAGGCGTCATTCATTGCGACATCAAGCCGGCGAATATCATGATCACGCGCAGCGGCATCATCAAGTTGATGGATTTCGGCATCGCCAATCCCACCAATGTTTCGCTTCATACCGATCCCGACAAGGTGACCGGTTCCCTGCAGTACATGGCCCCCGAGCAGATACGGTCGCATCAGGTCGATGCCCGTACCGATATCTACGCCATCGGTGTGGTCCTTTACGAGATGCTGTCGGGCACCAAGGCTTTTCCATCACGACAGCTGCTTGAGGTCATCGAAAAGCGCAAAACGAACGACCATGTCCCCTTAAGCCAGTTTTGCGTCAACCTGCCGCGGCGTATCTACCGGCTGGTGACCACATGCATGGAGTTGCGCCCCGAAGACCGCTATCAGAACGTGGGCGAGCTGATGAAAACACTCATGATGATTTACAAAAAATTATCATTCGAGGATCCCCAGGAGGTGATCCAGCGGTACATCGAAACGGGAACCGTTCCCGTGCGTAAGATCCGTATCTCCCGTCAAATGATGGTTCCGATCGTCGCCGGGGTGGTTCCCACCGTTCTGCTGATTGCCGCGGTCGGCTTTTTTATTTTCAACGCACACCGGCCGGGTGATAATCCGCCGCCGGCCGTTTCACGGCATCAGAAGGCGGTGCAGACCATCAGTGAACGGCCGGACCGGCCTGCGGTGACCGCCGCGGCAGCGCCTGCACAGGCCACATCCCCGGTACCGGTACCGGCGGAGAAACCATCACTCGTCCCCGTGCAGCACCGGACAACCAAGACTGTTCCCCCCGCGGCACCGCCACCGGTGCGGAAGAAATCGCCTGCAGCCTCGGCCGCCGATCCGCTTGCCGTCCTCGAGGCGCTGGTCGATGGCGGCAACCTGTCGGCCGCGATTAGACGCTTCGAGGCAAAAACCATCAATGACGGCGCCTACTACTCGCTGTATGCCCGTTGCCTTTATGAGTCGGGGGAGTGGAAAAAGGCATATGAGGCGGCTGAAATGTCAACCCGTGTCCCGTCGGGGCGGATCACCGAACGCAGTCGCATGGGGCAATTTCTGCTTTACAAGGCCAGGTATCTTTCGGCGCGGTACGATGCAACTCCCTCCCGGGATGCGGCACAGTCGGCGATCGATGCATGGTGGAAAGTCAGGGAGCATTTCGACGGTACCAGCGAAAGCGCCAAAGCCACCTTTGCCGAAAGTGAAATCGGCAGGATAAGTAAAATCCTTAATGATTGACGGTGATGAAAACAAGACTCGTTTTCAGACAAGAATAATCACGCTCCCCGGCGGCAGTCAAAAAAATGCCCTACCCGTGATTCATTTCTTGATCCTTCTTAAGTGGAATATTGGTTGTTCCCTTGAATAGTTCGTAATCCGCTCGCAAGGAGTGGCGTGCACTTGCTAATCAAAGAAGAATTCCCAGAAGAACGGTGTTCGTCAAGAAATTGACA
>JAFGIW010000197.1 GCA_016929415.1 Chitinispirillaceae bacterium
GGGCATTATATTGACATGGTCGCCACGCCTCACCCCCGATCCCCCTCTCCACGCGTGGAGAGGGGGGCGGAAATGGAGGCGGCACCGGGTGAGGCGTGATGGCGGCACATGGAAGAAAACAATGTCAGAATCGGGATTTGCAGGATGAAGGGATTGCCAGGATTATGAAGATATTCAATAGACACTGAAGCTCTCGAAGTGTCCGGTTGCGAGGAGCCGATACATGAGTGAAACGCCGCTGTATTACAAGTACTGGGGGAAAGCCCGGAAACGGGAGGATGGGGGAATAGCGAGAAGATGGCCGGGTGAAGGAAAAAACATTAAATCGTTGTAAATGCGGATAATTTGACAACACCTGACCACTCCCGGCGGCAATGCCGCCATGGCCTCTCCCACGGTGAAAGGCGGGGCATACCCAAAGGGGTATTCAGGGGAAAATAAACCGGTAGTGCTATTTTGTACGGGGATGGGCGGGACTGAATGATTGATGGAAAAAACAATAAAGATAGATAACCATAGAATCTGAACGGAGTGGGGTGTGACCAATAAACATATTGCTCATGTCAAGCTTAAACCTGAAGGCACATGGAACGAACCACATCTCTTATCCGACCACCTTTTTGGAACCGCTGAACTCGCGTCTGCGTTTGTGGGGGTCTTTTCTTCAGCAAAATGGGGAAAACTGCTGGGTCTCATGCATGACTCGGGGAAATCCACTGAAAGGTGGCAAGAATATTTAAACAAAAAAAGCGGATACGGGCAAGCTGATGCGCATCTTGAAGGTAAGCCCAATACTGTTGATCATTCGACCCCTTCAGCCAAATTGGCTGAGGAATTATTAGGGAAATGTCCGGGGCGTTTTTTAGCCTACTGTATCGCTGGACATCACGCGGGGCTTCCTAATTGGTCTAACGAAGGTCCGCATGGACAGAGTTCGCTGAGTTACCGTTTTTCCAAAACAGACACTTCAGGAATATCTGAAGAAGTAAAGATTATCGCTAAAACTGAACGGCCTGGTGGCTTTCCATGGGCATTTGACGGCAAGTGCCTCGATTTGCCACTTTGGATACGTATGCTTTTCTCCTGCCTGGTCGATGCGGACTACCTCGATACAGAGAAATATATGGAAATTGAAAAGTCGAACAAGCGAGGCGACTACCTGACCTTGAAGGAACTGTTGCCTTTTTTCAATACGCATATGGCAGAGGTAACACAAAATGCACAAAAAACGAATGTCAATGAATTGCGCAATGGTATCCTCTCGGATTGTCGAAAAGCAGCTAAAATGCAACCTGGAATTTTTTCTCTGACGGTTCCAACCGGTGGAGGTAAAACACTCTCAAGTCTTGCATTCGCCCTTGAACATGCGGTTACCTTCGGCATGGATCGTGTCATATATGTAATACCTTATACCAGCATTTTAGAACAAAACGCTGATGTATTTAGAAAGGCGTTAGGTGACGAGCAGGTCGTAGAGCACCATTCAAATATTGATGAGGACGGTTCAACCATAAAATCATGTTTAGCAGCCGAAAACTGGGATGCGCCAATAATTGTCACAACGTCAGTCCAGTTTTTCGAATCGCTGTTCGCTGCGAAACCGGGCAGATGCCGGAAGCTGCACAACATTGCCAACAGTGTGGTTGTTCTTGACGAGGCGCAGCTTATTCCCGTTGAATACCTGTACCCTGTCATTCAGACTATCGATCTCTTACAACGAAATTACAATGTTACATTTGTCATTTCAACCGCTACGCAACCAGCCCTGGAATGCAGAGTCGATTTCAAAGAATTCAAGGGGCTACCACCCGGAAGTATCCGCGAAATCATTTCTGATGTGCCTAAGCTCTACCGTGAATTAAAAAGAGTTGATGTTGAACTGCCGACTGATTATCAAACCGCACGTACACTTGATGATATCAAGAATGACCTGCTGCGCGACCCGGCGGTACTTTGTGTAGTTTCAGACCGCAAAAGCTGCCGCGACCTCTATCAGCTTATGCCTTCCGGAACATATCACTTGTCGGCGCTCATGTGCGGTCAGCATAGGAGCGACATCATCGAAGAAATAAAACAGAAACTTGCCGACGGCACACCTATACGTGTCATCAGCACGCAATTGGTTGAAGCCGGTGTCGATCTCGACTTTCCTGTTGTATACCGTGCGCTTGCTGGGCTTGATTCCATAGCACAGGCAGCCGGAAGATGCAATCGGGAGGGCAAGTTGCCGATTGGCCGGACAGTGGTTTTTATTCCCCCCAAAAAATCTCCGCCGGGAATATTACGAAAAGCTGCCGAAACAACTAATACATTGTTTATAAACGGCATTGCAGACCCGCTGTCTCATGAAAATTTTGAAAAATATTTTAGCCGTCTCTATTGGTCCGCAAACTCCCTGGACAAATATGGAATTATTGAATTGCTGAAGCCGGATCCGGATGAATGTGGGATACAATTCCGGTCTGCTGCTGAAAAATTCAAAATTATTGATGACACACAGCAAAAAAGCGTTCTCGTACCTTACGGTAAAGGTAAAGAACTAATCACAATACTTAAAAAGACTGGACCAGAACGCTGGCTTTTACGAAAACTGCAGCGGTATACTGTAAACGTCTATCAAAACGATTTTTCGGCATTACTGCTAAAAGGCTTGATATCAGAAATAACACCGGGAATCTTCGCGCTTGAAACGGAAGCCAGTTATGATCCGGATACCGGATTGGCAGTTGATGAAATACCATTTAACCCTGATAAATTTATCCTATGATTCATGAAAGGAGCCGCCCATGAAAGACTGGTGCCTTGAAGTGTGGGGTGACTACGCATGCTTCACACGACCTGAAATGAAGGTTGAACGGGTAAGTTATGACATTATTACACCCTCCGCTGCGAGAGCCGTTTTCGAAGCGATTCTCTGGAAACCTGCCATACACTGGAATATTACCCGCATCGAAATCATGAAGCCGATCAAATGGGTGTCCGTTCGACGGAACGAAGTAGGTAAAAAATTCACCGGTCCTACGGCAAAACAGCTTTCAGGTGAATCGAACGAACCCATGGGATTCTTTATTGAAGAAGAAAGGCAACAACGGGCCGGTTTGTTTTTGAGAGATGTCAAGTACCGGCTTTATGGTTATTTCGATTTTATCGAGCCCGGTGATCGGAAAAACAACCGTGCTACATCACCTGAATTGTGGGCTGATGCCGGTGAAGAGCAGGAATTCGTTCGAGCCGATGAAAAACCTGCGAAATACGCCGCAATGTTTGAGCGGCGGGCAAAAAAGGGGCAATGTTTCCACAGACCCTATCTTGGTTGCCGGGAATTTGCTTGCGATTTTAAATTGATCGATCCTATGGCTGAACCTGCAGGGCAGCCGCCGGAACCTGACCGGGAGCTTGGATGGATGCTCTATGACATGAATTTTGAAAACCCAGCAGACCCGACCCCGATGTTTTTCAAGGCAAAGATCGAAAAGGGAGCGGTTATTACCGACCACAGGAAAGTAGAGGTGCGAGGATGATACTCCAGGCATTGAAGGAATATTATGACCGGAAGGCTGCGGATGGAAAAATAGCTAAAGATGGCTGGATAAAAGGTGGAATAGATTTTTTAATTGAATTGGATGATGATGGAAATTACATCGATGTAAAGGATCTCCGCGAAAATGATGGTAAGAAAAAAACATCACGTCCTATGAATGTCCCGAATATTGGCAAACAATCATTAAAACATACGAATAGTGGTAAGGATGCTAATTTGCTCTGGGACAATGCCTCTTTTGTATTAGGGCTGGGAGATAAAGGTGATTTAAGATTAGCAAGTATGATCAAAGCTATTGACTGTTGGTTTAAAGAGACGAAAGATAGACAAATACTCGCGGTGAGAAACTTTCTGGAAAAAGGGCTTGCAGGCCGTTCTCACTTCAACGAAATACTTTCACACCCTAATTATGGTGAAATACTCAATGAAGGTAATGCTAAAGTAAGTTTCAGAGTAGGAACAAATCAGAACATAGTTTTTGAAATAGAAGAAGTCAGCATTGCACTCTCGAAAGAACCTGAGACTGAATCATCAGATAAAAATGTTTGGGGTACTTGCCTGGTTACTGGTAATTCTCCTGTTTTAATTGAACAAACACATCCTGTTACAAAAGGTGTTTGGGGTGCGCAATCTTCTGGTGCATGCATTGTCAGTTTCAATAAAGATTCCTTTAATTCATTTAAAAAAACACAGAGTGTTAATTCACCTATTAGTAAAGTTACAGCCATTCAGTATGGAAAAGCATTAAATACACTACTTGCATCTGAGAATCAATGCATTCATATCGGAGATGCCACAACCGTCTTCTGGTCCGCAAAGGCAACCAGTTTTGAATCTGATTTCTCAACCATCTTTGCTGAACCGCCCAAAGATAACCCAGATGCCGGTACCCGCAAGATTAAGGCTCTTTATGAGTCCGTCAACAGCGGAGCATTCATCAACGAAAAGGGCGATTCTCTTTTTTATGTACTTGGCCTTGCCCCCAATGCTGCCCGGATTGCAGTACGGTTTTGGCAGGTTGGCACCGTCGCGGAATTCGCGGAGCGGATTAAAAGGCACTTTGATGATCTTACAATAATCAAACCACCTAAAGAGCCGGAATATTATTCGATCTGGCGCCTGCTTGTCAATGTTGCATCACAGGATAAAAGCGAAAATATTCCTCCTAATGTCGCAGGTGATTTCATGCGATCGATACTGACAGGCGCCCCATATCCGGCAACGTTACTGCAAGCTGCGCTTCGACGCATCCATAGCGATACAGAAAACAGGGTAAAGCCTGTCCGCGCCGCCTTGACAAAAGCGTACCTCAACCGATACCACAGGATTCATATAAACACAAAACATAAGGAGCTTTTTATGTCGCTCGATGAAAGCCAACCATCTATTGGTTATCAGTTAGGCAGATTGTTCGCTGTGCTAGAAAAAATTCAGGAGGAAGCAAATCCTGGGCTTAATGCAACTATTAGGGAGCGCTATTATGGCGCAGCCTGTGCAAGCCCAGTAACAGTGTTTGCAAACTTGATGAGATTAAAGAATCATCATCTTACTAAAATGGAAAATAAAGGTCGAGTTGTAAACTTCGAACGGTTGCTTGCAGAGATAATCGGCCATTTTGATGATTTCCCAGGCCACCTTGACCTGCACGAACAAGGTCGTTTCGCTGTCGGGTATTACCACCAGCGGCAGGACTTTTTCACAAAAAAAGAAGATTTAACCGAAAAATAACCATCCATCTTACAGAAAGGAAATTATTATGGCTATAAGTAAAAGATACGATTTCGTGCTTCTTTTTGACGTTGCCGACGGCAATCCTAACGGTGATCCCGACGCTGGGAATCTCCCACGCGTTGACGCGGAAACCGGACATGGTTTGGTGACAGATGTGTGTCTTAAAAGAAAGGTTAGAAATTACATACAGATTAAATCCAAGGATAAGGCTCCCAACCTGATTTTCGTTAAAGAGAAATCGATTCTTAATGACTCTATTTACCGGGCCTACGAGTACATGAAAATCGATCTGACTAAGGAACCCGATAACCCTTCTGACGGCAAAAAAAGAAATAAATCCGGGACCGGCCAAGGCAGTGAAATAGACCAGGCTCGTAAATTCATGTGCCAAAATTATTACGACATCAGGACATTTGGCGCAGTTCTTTCTACAGGGGCAAATGCCGGGCAGGTCAGGGGAGCCGTCCAGTTGACCTTTGGCCGATCTGTTGACCCAGTTGTTTCTCTTGAACACAGTATCACACGTATGGCAGTCACAACAGCAGCAGATGCTGAAAAACAGAGCGGTGACAATCGTACCATGGGCCGCAAATTCACCATTCCTTACGGGCTCTACCGTACATACGGTTTTGTTTCCGCTCCGCTTGCCGAGCAGACCGGCTTTTCAGAAGAAGACCTCAATCTCTTATGGGAGGCGCTATCCACCATGTTCGAGCACGATCGTAGCGCCGCCCGCGGAATGATGGCAACGAAAGGTCTGTATATATTCGAGCATGGATCGAAGATGGGTAACGTTCCCGCGCATGAGCTTTTCGAGCGAGTTGTTGTCAAAAGAAAGGATGCGACAAAACCGACGAGGTCGTTCGATGATTATGAAGTAATAATTAACGAGGCCGGGTTAAGTGAGAAAAAAATCAGATTACTGCGAATGGTCGGGTGACCGGTATGAAAAATAATCTTAAGGCTATAACGTTCCAATAAAACATTGCAGCGCAGAAAAAGTCCGGCAGTATATCATAGTAGGGGCACGCCATGGCGTGCCCCTACTATCCACCATCTACCATAACCAATACAACCTTGCCTTATAATGCCATACTACAACCCTGAAATCCACCACCGTAAATCCGTCCGGTTGAAAGGATACGATTACTCGCAACCGGGATACTACTTCATCACCATAAACATCGACAATATCCGTTGTATGCTAGCCTGCTGGGAAAGAGGAAAGTTAAAACTCCTGCCTGTGGGTGAAACGGCAAAAAGATACTGGTTGGAAATACCTAAACACTATCCGAATGTCGCATTGGATGAATATGTGATAATGCCGGATCATTTCCATGGGATAATGAGGATCATTGATCAAAATGATAATTCCAACGGATTTAATGTAGGGGCACGCCATGGCGTGCCCCTACCTGTTGATAATACCCATGATGCACCATTAAACCACGTATCCTTACCCGCAGCGAGAAATTCGACGGCTTCTATATCCGTCCGATTCCAAAAAGTCTTTCCCGGATCGGTAAGCAGTATTATCAATCAGTATAAAGGCGCCGTAACCAGATGGTGTAAGAAAACTGGCTATGCCAGTTTTAAATGGCAGAGTCTTTTTTATGACCATATCATACGAAATGAAAAAGAACTGCAACGCATTCGATGGTACATTCGCAATAATCCTGCCTCGATAGTGAAAGAATTTCCCGGTTTGAAAGGTAATAGGTGAATGTTTGCGGAATCCGATCTACGTCCTATCTCAGCATTGCAGCATCTTGCTTTCTGTGAGCGCCAATGCTGTCTCATCCACATCGAGCAGGCATGGTCGGAGAACCGTCTCACCGCTGAAGGCCGTATTCTTCACAACCATGTACACGAGCAGGAATCGGAATCGCGTGGTGACGTTTTAATTGTACGAGGGCTGAAACTGCGGTCGCTTGAACATGGTTTATCGGGAATAGCCGATGTGGTGGAATTTCACCGGGTTGAAAGCCACGGAATCAGCCTTTCCGGAAAAAGTGGTCAATGGAAACCGTTTCCGGTAGAGTATAAACGGGGTAAACCTAAATCCAACCAATGCGATGAAATCCAACTTTGCGCACAAGCACTTTGCCTGGAGGAGATGCTCGGCTGCTCCGTGATTAGAGCCGGTGCGATGTACTACGGTTCGCAACACCGCAGGGTTGATGTCGCGTTCGATGAATCGCTGCGTAAACTAACGAAAGATACTTCGATGAGATTGCATTCGTTATTGGCGACATCGATAACGCCAAAGGCGATTTACTGTAAGAAGTGCGACAACTGTTCGCTTTTTGAAATCTGCATGCCGGGAGCGTCAAAAATGCAGGGAAGTGTAAATGCATATATCGACGAAGGCATTCGGGATGAAGAAATGGATAGTGAAATGAGTGTTTAGGGCAACGTTGAAAACAGTAGGGGCACGCCATGGCGTGCCCCTACATCCATTTTATATAAACATGAAAACCGTAAAATGAAACACCTCCTCAACACCCTTTTCATAACGACACAGGGTTCCTATGTCGCGCGTGAGGGTGAGACACTTCTCATTCGTGTTGAATATGAAACGAAGAATCGCTTTCCGATCCTGCAATTACAAAGCGTTGTCTGTTTCGGACAGGTTTCGATGAGTCCGCCGGCAATGGAATTGTGCGCCGAACATGGAGTGACGGTCTCTTTTCTTACCGAGCATGGTCGGTTTATTGCACGCGTGTGCGGTCCGGTTTCAGGCAATGTCCTGCTTCGCCGCGAGCAATACCGGTATGCCGATATTCCTGAGATGTCGACAATCATTGCCCGCAACATGCTGACCGGCAAGCTGGTGAACAGCCGCAATATGCTCATGCGGGCTGCGCGGGAGCGGGAGGAGATCGCGAGCAAGGCGATTCTTGCATCGGCGGCCAAAGCATATTCACGGCACTTGAGGGGAATTACCGAAGTGCGCAATCTCGAAACCCTCCGCGGAAAAGAGGGCGATGCTTCCGCCGACTATTTCGCCGTATTCGATCATTTCATTACCGCGAACAAGGAGGATTTTTATTTCCGCGTGAGAAGCAGGCGTCCGCCGCTCGATAACGTTAATGCACTGTTATCTTTTATTTACACCCTTCTAGTGCATGATACCGTTTCGGCGCTCGAAAGCGTCGGCCTCGACCCGGCCGTCGGTTTTCTCCATCGTGACCGTCCCGGCAGGCCGGGACTTGCACTCGATATGATGGAAGAATTACGCCCGGCACTTGCCGACCGGCTCGTTATTGCACTTATTAACCGGCAGCAGGTGCAGGGAAAAGGCTTCACCATAACCGAGAGCGGCGGGGTGATGATGGACTCTGAAACCCGGAAAACCGTCCTTGTTGCATGGCAGGAACGAAAACAGGAGGAAGTGACCCATCCGTTTATCGGAGAAAAAATAAAAATCGGATTGATACAATGCGTGCAGGCGCAACTCTTCGCGCGCTTTTTACGGGGAGACCTGGAAGCATATCCGCCCTTTTTCTGGAAATAGGAAAAATCATCTTATGATGGTGCTTGTAACCTATGACGTCAAGACCGAAGGCAAATTCGGCCAGACAAGACTGCGCCATGTCGCCAAGGCATGCAAAGACTACGGACAGCGTGTTCAATATTCCGTATTCGAATGCCTCGTGGACCCGGCCCAGTGGGTAACCCTTAAACAACGACTTACCTCAATCATTAAACCAGAGGAAGACAGCTTGCGTTTCTATTTTCTCGGAGCAAACTGGAAAAAACGTATCGAACACATCGGCGCAAAAAAAGCATATGACCCGGAAGGACCGCTCATTTTTTAATAAAAATCACTGCGCGAACCTTCGGCAAACATGAAATGCCTTACCGTTCGCGACAGGACGTAAAGTGAAGAATAAAAAGGAGATGGAAGGAATCTGTAGTGTAATTGTCAATAGCTAACCTGTCTCGTAATTATATGTTCGCGCATGAGACAATGTAATTTGATGTATATTAAAAGGTTAACTGCAGTACTGTCGCACCCTGTACGGGTGCGTGGATTGAAAC
>JAFGIW010000198.1 GCA_016929415.1 Chitinispirillaceae bacterium
CCTCCCCGGGTATGTCTGCGCTTTTTGCATGTCATCTTCACTCAACATCTTCCATCTCACCATCAAAAAGAATCGCTCAACTTGGGTATTATTCAAACGATCCTGAGCTTGCCCGGTTGGAAAATAAAGCACGGGAATCAAAGCGGTGATTGTGGGCCGATCCTGAGCCTGTGGCGCCGTGGGATTTCAGGTATGGTAGAAGAAGAGTTCTAAATCGGCAACTAAGAATGCACCTTCCAGCAGTGAAGGAGGAACAGTTATATTTAATGTGAAGACTCTGAAATACCACCAGACGTTCCATCCGGGATAACATCAGCCCCATCGTTCCGGCGTGGAACAAACACCGCACAGCGCTCCTCTGGCTCCGCGGAGCCTCTCTTTCCGATCAGAGTTACGATGCTTCAGTCATGGGAATAATCGAGCGGGAAGGGTCTATCTCTGCCGACTTACCGCGGGAAACAGTGTCGCAACGGCAACGGTGAGAGTGGTACGTTGAGGAGAACCGCGGATACGGTATTAATTGCATGGCGTTGTTTCATGTCGTATTACACCGGGCTGCCGGAGCAGGGGAGAGAGTCGTTCAAAACCATGGTTAAAAGCTACACTCCGGTAATTACCCGATGTATTTTATTTTCATCCATTGATTCCACCATCAACTACGACGCTTACGGAAACCATATGCGCTATTTTTTCCTTTCAAGCATCCCCGTGTTGATTCTGCTCAAATGCTCACCGATACCGTTGATACAATCTCCACGAATCACTTCCAGGTTCGCAGTCAGCACGTCCATAAAAACTTCCGGTGAGCTCAATACTAATCGCGCAGAACCTGAAATACGGTCTAAAAAAAGGTTCGTTGTCGATGAAAAGAATCCGTTTTTCATCACGTTAGGTTTTCACAATCGACTTGAGCTTTCCGGAGTCGTACTTCCATATATACGGTATGGAGTAATATGGCAGGGGAATATAAAGCTGGCCTTGTTTACGCTGGGTGAAGAGCAACGGTTCAGGAATATGGCGGCCGCACTATTCGCCGGGACTGCCGGTTATAAAGGGGAGCACGAGGATAAATCCAATTATTATGCCGGATTGTCAATCGGCTCCGTCACTCGGTGCGGCCCCGGCGAGGTTGAACTGGTCGTACAGTCATCCGCATCGTATGAAGAAGAAATCGGCTTTGAAGATAACGGTCGGTATACAATTTATTGGCTACAACCCGCTTTCGGCATTATATACAGACCTGAAAAGTTGCGAATCATCGAGTTGAATTTCGGTATTAACTATTCGCATCCGATTAAGAGTGATATAACATGCATAACATCATATTATCCGACGACAATAAGCACAAGAAGTCATAATACTGCAAATGGAGGAATAGCTTTTCTCGGGGAGTTGAGGTTTAACCTGGTCCGGTCACCGAATCGATAACGGTCGGTACTGTACTCCTTTGCAAAAGAATTGAATTTATCGGAGGACACGGCATTAACGATTGAATCGGGAGGCGGCAGCGAGATGTACGCGGAATTGTATTGAAATCCCTGCTTCTGAAGTGGAAGAAAGAGGGGGAATTCCCTGTAAAATATGTGGGGGTTGTCGATAGCGTGGGTTTTGTTCTTCTGAACAGAAGTTTGACAATGGAGTTATATATAAATGACATTTAGAGAATTAGCATTTAATGCTCTTTATAACCATGCCGATGCGAGGGAAAAAATGCCGTATACAAGTACCTGCCGTTGTCTGAGTCGGAGAGGTTGAATAAAATAGGATGGAAATATTGATGTATACGAACAATCAACAATAGAAAAAAAAGAGAAAATGGCTGAAAATGAGATCGATAAAATGGAAATGATTGACCTGGTTTTGAAGATTCTTGATCGGGAGGATAGTTTGATCAATGCAAGAATGACGTGGTATCTGACGATACAGGGATTTATTATTGCGGGAATATCTCTATTGTTCACAAGTAGGGATAAGTTTGCCGAGTTTGTAATACCGGGAACGGTATCGCTTTCGATCCTCGCGATTGCCATATCGCTTGCGGTATTCTTCGCTGTTTTCAGGGCTCGTCAAGTTAAAAAAACAATGGAAAGATATTGGAATACCATTAAAAACGAATACGGTTTTTTCCCGAATCCTATCGGAAATACCTCATGGTATTCAGTTTTTACTCCCGGTCAGGTGGTTCCATTATTACTGATCGTTTTCTGGGTAGTTGTAATTACCGGTGTGTGTAAATAAATACGACCGTGTGGCGGCGAAGAAAGATTGAAAGAACAGCGGCCGAAGGCCGGCCGGCCATAGTGCACGGAAATAGTGCGATGCAACTCTGGACATTGGGTGTGGTCGCCGCAGCCGTATGAAACCGGAATGGGGTTATGCAATCCCCTTACAGCCACGGCCCGTCGCCTCACCTCCTGACCCCCTCTCCACGCGTGGAGAGGGGGAGGGAGATGAAGAACGGGCGGGGAGAGGCGAGTACCACATGTTGCCCCATCTATAAATTTTATTTATTTTGATCTTATATCCCTTTTCTCCGGAACCCCTCTGAATGACATCATCATGACAATTCCGCTGAAATTTCCTTTTTAACAATCAGGCGAATTCCTGCATTGGCTGACAGGCGACTGCAGATCGCGAAGAGCGAGAGGGTGGGGGATATGCGGTGCAAAGTAAGATAGTATGCACCTGATAGTACACATTGCAGCCGGAACAGGCGGATAATATATATCTGAAATAACGGGAGTAAGGGGATAGGGGGGGGGGGCATAATAGAAATGTTAGCAGAAATTCTCGCGGCAATTAAGACAAAGTAAAATATAATACAAGAGCCGGCGCCAAGGGAACCTGCCCCTCCCCGGGGAGGCAGAAAGGAATTCATAGATATGAAAACGAAATCACGCAAAGGGACTTACCTTCCCAAGAAAATCAAGGATATCCTGGTGAAGCTACCTCCGCATGACGCTCAGGTTATTTCGGATGCATTGGATCATCTCAAGAATGCTGAGGAAGGGCTGAGTAAAAGTGAGGCTCGTTTCAAGTCTTTCACCGAGAATGCCCCTGACTTCGTGATCCAGATAGGTCATGATGGAGCCATTCAGTTCATTAACAGAACGCATGAGGGAATCAGCCAGGTGGACGTAGTGGGATCTTCGGTATTTTCTTGGATTCCAGAGAACCACATTCCGACCTTCAAGCAGGCACTGGCACAGCTGTTTGAGACAGCACAGGCCCAGGTCGTAGAACACCCAGCGTGGGATGCACAGAAAGGGATGCGTTGGTATTCCTCCCACCTGGGTCCAATCGGAGAGCGTGGCAACGTAGCCAGTGCTATCATAATTGCCCGCGACATCACCGCTCGCAAGCGTGCGCAGGATAAATTGCGGGACGAGATGAATTCCCATCAGGCTCTCCTCACGGGCTTGGCCAGCACGGGGATAGGAGTGGACATTGTCGGTACCGACTATAGAGTTCGGTTTCAGAATGCCGTACTACAGAAGCGGTTCGGTGACTGTAAGGGCAAGCTCTGTTACGAGAGTTACATGGGACTGCAAACACCATGCGACTTTTGCCCGATGAAGAAGGCGATTGCGGGAAACAGAGTGGAGATCGTGGAACTCACGGGAGTGGACGGAAAAGAGTACGAACTTATCTCAGCCCCGCTTGCTACTCCAGACGGTACCATAGAGAGTGCGGTGGAGGTCATCCGTGACGTTACCGAGCAAAAGCACGTTGAAGAGGAGCTACAGAAGATACAGAAACTCGAATCCCTCGGAGTGCTTGCCGGAGGTATCGCCCACGATTTCAACAATCTGTTAGGGGGTTTGTTCGGTTTCATAGATTTGGCACGTGTGAGCATACACCATGATGTCGATGCTCAGGCATATATTGAGAGTGCGATGCAATGCTTTTCAAGGGCCAAGGATTTAACGCAACAGCTACTGACATTTGCCAAGGGTGGATCTCCGCAAAAAAAGCCGCTTTCTCTAGAACACATAATAAACGAATCAATAAAGCTTTCACTCAGTGGCACTAATATTCGTTGTGAAAAGAACTTTCAACATAGAGTTCATTCGATTGAAGGCGATCATGGACAAATGAACCAGATATTCAACAACATCCTTCTTAATTCACGCCACGCAATGCCAAACGGCGGAATGATACGAATTGAAGCCTACAACAGAGAAATAAAGCAAAATGAGATTTCCGATTTGTCCGAGGGCGTATATGTAAGTATTACCGTTAGAGATCAAGGAACGGGAATACCACAAGACTATCTTACAAAAGTTTTTGATCCTTTTTTCACCACAAAGCAGTCAGGTTCCGGGCTTGGTCTTGCCACGACTTACTCAATTGTCAGGAAACACGGCGGACACATTTCTATTCAATCAGAATTGGGCAATGGTACTACGGTAAACATCATTCTTCCTGCTATTATCGATGATATACAAGAAGGAACCGGGGAAACCGCATCGCTTTTTCATAGAACAGGAAGAATTCTTCTTATGGACGACGAAGAATCCATTCGCAAAGTTGCTTCCGAAATGATAAGCAGGATGGGTTATGATATCGTATGCGTTGAAAACGGCGAAAAGGCGATTCAAGCATACAGCAGTTCGTTGAAAGCACGAAACAAATTCAATTCTGTTATACTTGATTTAACCGTTGTGCACGGTATTGGCGGGGAAGAAACGATACGCAGACTATTTGAAATTGATCCAAATGTGAAAGCGATTGTTTCAAGCGGCTATTCTGATAGCCCGGTTCTTGCGAATCCAAAGGAACATGGATTTTTAAATAGTATTGCCAAGCCTTACTGTGGAGATGAACTATCGAAAGTATTGAATGATGTATTGAAGGATGAAGGATAAAGAGGGCGCCGGCTGAATGAGGAGAACTATGACAGAAAAAGAATTGCCACGAAAACTGTCGGCCAACAGCGCAAGGCTAAAATGGCGATATGGTCACCCTTTTGACACCTGAAAAAAAAACAGATTAATATACGCCTTCATGGTGTCGATTGCCCTGGAAAAAAAGACAAGCTTTCGGTTCACGGGCGAAACAATTCACTTCCGATTTGATGTTCAACAGGCAGGTTTCCGTTAAAGTAACTGATATTGACCGTTACGGCAGGACGGTAGGGGAGGTTATACTGCCCGATGGCGGATCATTAAACAAAGAGCTGGTTCGTGCCGGTTTTGCATTCCCGTCGCCTGCTGACACCCCATCTCCACGCGTGGAGAGGGGACGGGAGAATGAGAGACCCACCGGGGTGAGGCGGGTACTACATGTTGCCCACTCTATAAATCTTTATTTATTTTGACCTCATACCTTTTCCCCCGGCACCTTACGGAAGGACCTTATCATCATGCCGATTACGAGGGCCGCACCGAATAGAAAGCATAAAAATGCCGCGAATCAATGGAGGAGAGAATGGGATCGTTAAATAGTGTAATTGATGATATTAAAAAAGGGGTGAACATCGATCTTTATGTCACCGTTTTTCTGTCTCTCGGTCTGGCCATAGTCAATGTTATTTCAGGCGTATTCCGGATACCGGTTAATGTTGACTTAACCCCCATTAATTTGAGCGCGCTGTTTTTCGTTACCATCGTTTTGCTTAATAATCGAAGGAAGCTGGACTCGATTGAAGCAAGCCTTTTTGGAAGCCCTAAATTAGATATTAACGAATCGTTTCCGGAATCGTACGGCAAAGATATCAGGAATGCAAAAGAGATTGTCCAGACGGGAATACATTTGAACTCAAACCTGAATGAATACTATGAACATTACAAATGCATGTTGAAAAACGGCGGGAAACTAAGAATTATCATGGTGGATCCGGATGGCGCTGCATATAAGATGGCGGCAATGCGTTTTCCCGGAGGGATAAACCCGGATCAGGAGAGAAGTCGTGCCCGGTCCAGCCTGTCTACGTTAAAGAACCTGATGCGCGAATACACTACACTTGAAGTAAGGCTGATCGACTATCTTTTGGAATACAGTGCAATGATAATTAACCCGGAAAGCATGGATAGTGTTCTCTATGTGGAACGCTACACATTCCGGACCCAGGGAGGTGCGAGGAAGCCGAAATTCGTATATAGCCGTAAAGATGGAAAATGGTTCGATCTTTATAAATATGAAATATCTGAGATTTGGGCCGCGGGGTCGCCGGTTGGAGTATGCTGAAAGGAGGATGAATAATGTTGTTTATCCAGGAAGATTCTGCAGCTCAGGCCTGGAAATCGGCTGTATTGTCTCTTTATGATAAGGGACAACCGCTTGAATGTAACAACTTTTTCCGAAATGAAAGTGCGGCGATCGAGATACGGGATATAGATGGTGAATTGTTTTCCCCGTTTTTCCCGATGAACAGGCAATCTATTGAAAACATCGGTGCATATCTGATAACCGGAAAAGGCGAGGTCGATCATGAATGGACCACGCTTTACCGACAAAGGCTTTTTGAGGAAAACCAGGATTATATCGGCCGGATCATTTCGATACTCAGGGAATGGCCGGACTGTCCGAGGGCACAGATTACCGTTTGGAAAAACGATATTGATTATACGAGAAGCACCATAGCTCCATGCCTGCAATTGCTCTGGTTTAAAATAATAAACGATGCCCTTCATCTCCATGTGCACATGAGAACAGCGGATTGTTACGGGAAGCTTTTAATGAATTTCAATGAATTTATATCACTTCAAAAACATGTCGCGAAAGAACTGCTGTTAAACCATGGCAGCTATGTTCATTTCGTCGATTCTTTACACTTCCATGAAAAGGACGGGAAATCCGTAACTGAATTCTGGGTAAAGAACAATAAGCAATAAAAAGGAATATGCCGGCCCTACCTGCCTGCGCGGAGGCGGGCGGCCGCTCATGAGGATTGCAGCGATGCGATTCATAGTTTTTCCGGAGGCCTGTGAGAATGGGATCGGGGGAGGTTCGTAATGGAACCGTTTTGCGCAATAAACCGGCAACAACGAAAGGAGCGGGGTCATGGTGTATACCGTTATTATTATAATCGCCGCGGCGGGAATTGCGGCGCTTATTTTTTGGCGATTGAAATCGCGCGGCCGGCGGGCTGGTTCGTCCCGGACCGAGCAGGCGCTTCTCAAGGTTTGCTTCGGCGACAGTGAACGGGCCGAGCGGCTTATCCGGTATGAGATCTCCCGGGCGCCCGGCATCTCCAGAAAAGAGGCTGCCGACCGCGCAGTGTGGCGTTATCAAAGGGATAATGCATAGAGATACATCAATAGGCGAAACGTAGCGTGTGTTAAATGCATAAGCATTTTCGCAATTGATGAGCCCGCAGTATTCATAAGTTTTCGCAGCGGGGAGCTGCAATCCCCGGCATACGGTCTCCCGCAGCCGGCCGTCATAAAGACAGGCATCCGACTCCAATACTTGCCGGGTTCCGGGGAGAGCGCTGTCGGCGGGGCTTCCGAGCAGCTTTCTCTACAATCCTCGCCTTAAGCGGAGAAGAGACCGATTACTTCAGCGCCCGGAACGTGATCAACGGCGGTCGCCGCCTCTTTTTCGGCCGGTCCCGGTCGACCGGATTTTTCCGCAGGTAACGGTTGAGCCACTCCTCCTGTTGCAGTATTTCTTCTGGATCGTCGAACTTGAGTTCATCAGGATTTGCAATATGGTAGCCGGAATACAGATCCGCCCATTTCTGCAGAGACTTTGCCGTCGGCATGCGGACGGAGCCGCCGTAATGGAACATCGAAAGCTCCGGATAGTTCAACACCTGATGGCGGTAACGATAGCCCGGCGGATAGGTCCATTTTCGCTCTTCGATAACCACCTTGTATTCAGGTCGGTGGCAGTTATGGACCATCCGCCTGACCGTCAGGTTGGAGGGGGGGGCGGTGTCCGCTGTATCCGGGCGGTCGTTGCGCAAACGGAGCGCGGAGAGGAGGAGTGAGGTGTCGCTCCCCGCCGCCGGATGTATTGCCACACGTAAAAGAGCGCCCTCGGGATCATTCGTCAGATCGACCTGCACGGGCGCGGCGCCCTCCGCGGTGTCGACGTTTCGCATCCCCGCATAATGCCACTTTCCATCCTCGGTGTATTTGAAATGGATGACGGCTCCGCCGGTGGCATGACCGCTTACAGTGACCTCCGCGCACGAATCATTCTCCGGCGCTATGAGGTTAAGGCAGAGCTTCCATTGTTCCCGCTGCGTTGTAACGAGTACTTCGGGAACGCAATGATCGGTTGTATCTGCCTCCATCTCCGCAACGGATTCCGTATCAAAGGGTTCGGCAACAGCCCACCGGATAACAGAAATAATTACTATCGCTGCAATCGGGCGGAAAGAACGTTCCTGCAGTGCGTTTTTAATATCCCCGGGTGTCGGCTGACTCGTATTCATGTGCCCTCGGGTTGTCCGGTGGAATTGTCATGGATTAAAATACTTTCCAATACAGCCTGTGTCGCTGCAAAATCCCTCAAAAAGGTTATTATTTTCCCGGAATGCGGGGACGGGATTTTATCAAGTCGTGATGGGTGCGGGGAAGATTGTCGTAATCTTGGTGATTTATTGAGGAGGATACCGGAGAGAAAGACAATGCTTTATTAAAAATGGTGAGCAGTTCGAAAAATAGGTACATGCCGCCCTTACAGGGCCTCATGATTCTCTTCCTTTCGCATTGCTACAGACATGTCGGCCTCTGGAAAGTTGTGGTTATGCAGAGAGTGTTTTTTTTCTTAAGCACCGTAAGTGCGGCATGTCTGTAGCGATTGAGGATAATATGACATCGTTGTCCCGACCTTTCAGGAAACGACTACCGGTGAAGTGTCAGAATACCAGTCCAAGCGTAATTGCGAACCATTTCGTGCTTTCGGCCTGGGTAAATACGATCTTGAACTGAGGCTTTAACTCGAAATAGTAGATATCGAAACCGGTGGCGAATGACATGCCGAAATCGGCTTCAGAATCGGAATCTTTGATATTGTATCCCATATAGGATACCGATACTCTTGCGATGCCCAGATAGAGCCCCATTCCGGGTTCAATGAAATATTTGATGTCCGGTGCAATGGGGACATTGATTCTTACAATCGGTAAAAGTTCGAGATAGATGAGCGATGCATCCACTTCTGTGCCGGGCTGGAATGCATCGTCATCCGGAGTCCATCGGTTGAAACCGAACTTGCCTCCGAGTGAGACGAAACCGTTCAGGTTTCCGTAACCGGTTCCCTCGAAATTCATTCCTATTTTCCATGCATCAGACCCTTCACCCACCGGCAGTGCGATTCCGCCGGTAATACTTCCGCCGCCGAAGTCCCCGGCCGAAAGAACCGCGGATAAAAGCATGAGAGAACAGACGGCCTTGTGATAATAATGCATACTTCCCCCCTGATGTGAATGGTTGGCCAAAGAAAAATTCATCGCGACCGGTAAACGTGTGGATCGGCAGGTGAGCGTCATGAGATCTGTTCTCTCACGGGCAGGGATTCACCTCTCTTGCCGATCCCCGACTATAGTATATCATAACGATAATCAAACGACAACTTCGTGCGCCGTGCGTGAGATCATTTCTGACCTCGCCGGTATTACGTAACGGTCGAACCGGAAATGGCGGAGAGGACAATTGAGATCCGCTCTCCTCTTTACGTCAAAACCCCCTCGACCTTCTCGCTCTGCGCAGGTCCCCCGTGCCGGGGGACCGTCGAAAGGCGGAAATGAACAGGGGAAAATGACGACAAGAGGCGAAGGGGGAATCAGGTATCTCTTTATTGTCAATGATTATTGCTGGTGTGGTGGTAGAGACGTAGCCACGCTACGTCTCTACTTCCCGCCGCCCTCTCTGCAGTCTTCAACCCAGCTTATGGCACCGTAGCGGCAGACGTTGATACATTCTCCGCACGAATTGCATTGGTCATAGATGATGCAGATATCTTCCGGTCTGCAGGGGAGATTTTCCATAAGGAGGCAATACTTCACGCATTTGGCGCATTGGGGGTTGTTGTCGTTTTCCTTGACGATTATGGCTTTCTGCGGGCATGTTTTGATGCACTCGCGGCATTTCACGCACAGAGCCATGTCGATGAGCGGAACGTTCCGGTTGCTCATGGGTTGGCTCCTCCTGTATCGTTGTGACCAATACGATTCATCCCCTGACCTCTTCCACCTTTGCGCTTTTCAAAAGGGGGACGACGGCATCCATCGCCCTTCGGAGATTCTCCCGCGCCCCCTCCGACAGTTCCTCCTTCATCTCCCACTCATAACCGCGAATTTCGAGCAGCCAGCACTGCGGCGCGACGGAATAGAGGTCCTTGCACAGCGCAACTACCGAGGCGGGGCGCATCGCGTGGGTGGTGAAGCCGATTTCGAGGGCGGGGAGCAGGGGAGTGAGGGAAAAGCCTTTTCCCTTCAACGACGCATCCGCGAAAATAACGATGTCGAACCGGGAGATGGTCAGCGCGTCCTCGACATTAAGCTGATAGTTCTCCTCGAAGGTGCAGTTCGGGATGCCGAGGCGTTCGAGCTCGTGGACAAAAGAAACCCCGAGTCCGTCATCCCGACGCCCGGGGTTTCCATAACCGTACACAAGGATCAGGGGGCGATCACTGGCCGTCAATATTTTTCCACCCTCTGGAAACGACCGACTCGTCCGCATCGATAATGGAGACTTCGAGCGGCATTTTGCCGATCGCGTGGGTGGCGCAGCTAAGGCAGGGGTCGTAGGCGCGGATGGCGACCTCGACGCCGTTGAGCAGCCCCTCGGTGACTTCCGGTTTGCCGGAGATGGTGTTGACCGCAACCCAGTTTACCGCGCGGTTCATCGGCTCGTTGTTGTTCGTGGTGGAGACGATCAGGTTACACATGGTGATCTGATCGTTTTCATTGATACGGAAATGGTGGAGGAGCGTTCCGCGCGGCGCTTCGATGAGGCCAACGCCTTCGGGAACCTTTTTGCCTTGTTTAACGAGTTTCGTTCCCTGGAGGTCCGGATCGTTAAGCAGCATTTTTATCATCTCCGCGCTGTGCAGCGTTTCGATGAGGCGCGCCCAGTGCATGTGCATCGACATGTTGTCGGGTTTGCCGTTGGTGTACGCCTTGTACTCCTCGAACTCCTTCTGCGCGAGCGGGGAGGGGATGTAGTCACAGGTGTTAAGACGGGCGAGCGGTCCGACGCGGTACCATCCCTTCTTCTTGCCGAGCGATTTGAGATAGGGAAATTTCATATAGCTCCAGCTGCGGACCTCCTCGCCGATGTAGTCGAGGTACTCCCGGTAATCGACGTCGTCGAGAATGCGTTTTCCGTCGGTGTCCACGGCGCGCAGTACGCCGTGGTAAAGGTCGAGCGCGCCGTCTTTCGCGACGAGACTCAGGTGATTCGACGGGAAAGCGGCATACTCGTCGATGAACCGGCGGTGTTCTTTATGAAACTGCTTGAAGAAATTGACCGTGTCGAGCGCCCATCCGATCATGGCGTCGATCGACGGGATCGCCTTGCCGTCGAGGAAGAAGTCGCGTTCCTCGATGGAAAGATTTTTGTTGATGCCGCCGGGGATCGCTCCGGTGCCGTGGATTTTTTTGCCCGCGGTGGCGCGGATGATCTCCTGGCCGAATTTACGCATGACCACTCCCCGCACCGCGAGGTCCTTGTGCTTGAGCGCGACGCCGATGATATTGCGGACTGCCGGGTCTCCATCGATTCCGAAGAGAAGATCGGGGGAGACGAGATGAAAAAAATGGAGCACATGCGACTGAAATATCTGGCCGTAGTGCATCAGTCGCCGCATTTTTTCGGCAGTGGGGGAGAGACCGCTTGAGCCAAGGCCGACAATGACATCCGTCGCTTTCGCGGCCGCGAGGTGGTGGCTCACCGGACAGATTCCGCAGAGACGCTGCACGAGCACCGGCGCCTCCCAGTAGGGGCGTCCCTGTACGAAACGTTCGAAGCCGCGGAATTCCACGATATGGAATCTGCTCCGGGTGACTTTATTGTCGTTGTCGAGAAGGATGGTCACTTTACCGTGACCTTCGACGCGGGTTACCGGTTCGATCGTTATTTTTTTGCCCATAGATGCTTCACTCTCTATCAGTCGTATTTAACGGTTTCGTAGGCGAGGTTCATCGGCGTTCCCTTGACAAGGCTCACCAGCGCATCCCAGATCAGGTCGGCGCGCGGCGGACAGCCGGGAATGAAGTAGTCGATCTTGACGATTTCGTGACAGGGGTAGACCCGGTCGAGGATCATCGGGAGTTCATCGTCATTCGGGATGATTTTATTGCCTTTTTCAATGGTCGGACCGTGAAGGTACGCCTCTTCGAGGCATTCCTTGATGGGGATTCCGTTGCGCAGCGCGGGAAGCCCGCCCATGATCGCGCATTCACCCAGGGAAACGAGTATTCCGCAGTTTTTCCTGAAATCCTTGAGGACGTGAACATTCTCGCTGTTGCAGCAGCCGCCCTCGATGATGCCGACATCGCACATCTTCGTAAATGTCTTGATGTCATCGACCGGAGATTTGTTGAATTCAACGAGTTCGATGAGATCGAGAATACGTTCGTCGATATCGAGGATCGACATGTGGCATCCAAAGCAACCGGCGAGGGAAGCGGTTGCGATTACGGGTTTACTCATAGGGCGGTCTCCTTTGCATTTGGCGATGTTGCGGCGAGTTCGACGGTTGAGCCGATGGGTGAGCGATCGTAGGTGCGGCTGCCGATCGGCTGTGCGAATCCGGTCTCCTTTTTAATGAGCGCTCCCACCGGGCAGACCTTTGACGCACGTTCCGCCAGCTCATCGGTGATCGATGATGCCAGCGACGGATCGATGATGATGGCAAGTTTATGGCCGCGATTCTTGAAGGCGAACAGGTTCTTTCCATCTTTCGTCTTGATCGCCCGGACGCATCGCTTGCAGAGGATGCAGCGGTTGTGGTCTTTGATGAGTTTGGGGTTGCTTGCGTCAATCTCCCGCACCGGAAACCGGTAGGGATAGCGGGGAACCATTATTTTAAACCGGTAAGCAAGCGCCTGGAGCTCGCAATTGCCCGATTTTTCGCATGACGGGCAGAAGTGGTTGCCTTCGACGAAGAGCGTTTCGATGATCTGCGAACGCAGGTCGCGCAGTTCTTCGGTGTCGTTTTCGATCTTCATGCCTTCGGAGACCGGCGTTGTACACGCTGCCATGAGTTTTCCGTTTATGCGAACGGTGCAGACGCGGCAGGAACCCCGCGGCGCGACGCCGTCCATGTTGCAGAGGGATGGGATATAGATGCCGTTTTTCTGCGCCGCGCCGATAACGTACATTCCCGTTTCGGCAGTGCAGGTTGTGCCGTCAATGGTAAAAGTTATTGCAGTGTTCATAGATTACGCTCCGTGCAGCATAGGTTTACGACCGGCGACGGCGCACGAGTCGGCTACCGCCGATTTGAGGTCGAATTCAGAAACGAAATCGTCATTCGTTCGTATGAGTACGGTATAAAGGTGGTTGAAATTGCTCAATGTGGTCCTGATCGGATTGGCGGCGGTCTGACCGAGGCCGCACCGGTTTGCCTGCATGATGGAACTCCACTTTTCAAGGTCAACGAGGTCCTGCGCGACTCCTTTGCCGTGAAGCAGCTTCTCAAGTTTGTTTTTGAGGATGACGGTCATAAAACGGCACGGTGCGCAGGATCCGCACGATTCTTCAATGAAGAATTCGGTGAAGTTAAGCACCGCATCCTTGAGCAGATCGCGCGATTCATTGAAAATAATAAACGATCCTCCGGTGGCGAGGTCTTCATAACATAGTTTGCGATTAAACTGGGCGGGTCCGACAAAAGAACCGGAAGGGCCGCCTACGAGAACCGCCTGCACCTTTTCGGCTCCTGCCATTTCGAGGATTTCACCTATCGTCGATCCCCAGGCTATTTCATAAATGCCGGGATAGAGGCAATCACCGGAAATACTTAATACTTTGGTTCCAGTCGACTGAGGGGTACCGAGAGATCGGTACCAGTCCTCACCAAAAAGTAGAATTTTTGCGGCTGCGCAGAGCGTTTCGACATTGTTAATGACCGTAGGCCGGCCAAGATACCCCTTATTAACGGGAAAGGGCGGCCGGTCGCGCGGTTCACCGCGTTTACCCTCCGCGGATTCGATGAGTGCCGACTCTTCTCCGCAGATATAGGCCCCTGCACCGAATTGTATCCGGATAGTAAAATTGAAGCCCGATCTGCCGGCGATATTTTTACCGAGCAGTTTTTTCTTGCGCATGTCGTCAAGGATAGCTTCCAGATACTCTTTGAGGTAGTAATATTCGAACCTTAGGTAGAGAATTCCCTGATCACTTCCAACCGCGAATCCGGCGGCAGCCATTCCTTCAAACAGAAGCTGCGGTCGTTCGGTAAGAATAACTCGGTCCTTGAATGTTCCAGGCTCTCCTTCGTCTGCATTGCAAAAAATATATTTTTTATCACCTGCGGACTTTCTGCACAATTCCCATTTCAATCCGACAGGAAATCCGGCACCGCCTCTGCCGCGGAGGCCCGATTTTTTCATAGTATAGATGATAACTTGCGGGGTTAGGGTGGTCAGTGCTTTTACGACCTCGCCCTGTTTGTATTCGGAAAAAATCACCGGTCCTTTTTTGCGGATATTATTGCTGATTGCTGTGGTAAGGAGCTTTGAACCGTTGTTTCCGTCGCCGGGTTTAACCGTTTGCAATTCACTCACTTTTTTCCCCTTACGCATTCCTTCGATAATCTTTTTAACGCTGTGGACGGTCAGGTTGGGAAAGACGACATTGTTGATGATTGCCGAGGGTTCCTGATCGTTCATCCCGATACAGGAGGTTTCGAAAAGCCCGATCAATCCATCTGAAGAGACGCTGCCGAAGGTGCATCCGGCCTCTTTTTCGAAAGCGCGGGCAATTTTTTCGCTTCCCATCATTTTTGCAACCACACTGTTGTTCAGATAGACCGTGTAGCGGCCCCGCGGTTCGGTTGAGAAAAAGTGGTAAAACGAAACGGTCTGCTCCACGTCGACGACTGAAATTTTGCACTTCTTTGCGATCAGATCAATGGCGGTCCGGCCGATCCGTCCTTTCGCCGACTGAATATCGAGAAGAATATCCATAAGTCGCGTCGGATCGGCACGATACTGATCGATAATCGTTTCCAACGATAATTTCATAGAGATACCTTTTTATGGGTATGCCAACAAACGGCATGGTCCCTTTCTGGTGGTTACGTAAAGTGGAATGAAATTATGGAGTAACAATAACTATCCTTGGAAAATAAAATGAAAGAACTCAACCAATACCCATGATAAATCATTGGTCGCATTCGTTAAAACAAACAATGAATTCTCTTCTATTCTATTATGCGTTTGCGCATCCGGGATAAATTTCGTATCGCTTTCCCGAGAAGTGATGTCCGCAGAGAACATACCGGCTTGTAGGGGCTACATAAATAAATCGGAACAACTTTAAAAAGCTTAAAAAATTAATATAAAAAATACTAAATAGCAAATGATTTTATTCACTGAACATGGAGCAAGGGTTTGCGGAATTTAATTGAATATTTTTTTTGACACAGCGCCCATCATTTAATATATTCACTATTCATCATTCATCATATTGCCATAAAGTATTGTAAATCAATAGACGCGCGGGAAAAAAAGAAAATATAGGGAAATAAATGTATCGCTTCCTTTGAAAGTCGATACAAAGACGGATATGGCATCTTAAACGCAATCAAGCAACTATGGTTAAGCAGTTAAAACAGGGCCGTACAATAAACGCGTTGATTGAATTTATAAGTACCGGGTATCGTATTTTCGCATTACAAAAGACGGATTCAACATACCACCTTGTTGCAGCATCCAAATGGGACGGTAACCGCAATACGCTTGGTCCCTACCGGCCGGTCGAACCCCTTAAATCAATAATGCTTCCACCCCGCCAGGGAGTCGGACAATTGTTGCAGGATGAACAACCTGCGCCATTTACGCCCATTGCGGCAATCGGAGTTAAAAATTGCGATCTTGCCTCCCTTAAAATTCATGATTATGTGTTCCGGGATAGCGAACCTGCCGACCCTTACTATAAAGAAATTCGTGACAACACACTAATCATTTCCTGCGACTGTTCCCGGCCCTGTGATGTCTGTTTCTGCACTGCAGTGGGTGATCAACCATATGCACAGTCCGGCTTCGATATTAATATATCTCCTCTTCCCGGTAATAAATTCATTATCGAATCGGGAAGTGAAAAGGGGAAAAACCTGCTCGATTCGTGCAACGATCTGCTCGAGGAGGCGGGGCAGGATGCAATCAAAGCCCGTGATGCTGCAAGGCAGGCAGTGTATAAATCGGTTGCGGATCAAGCTGCGGTAAAAGGATTGGATAACAATAAAAATTATCAAAAAGCTGTTGCGGATTCGATGGAATCGGATCTGTGGGAGAAATTTGCCGAGGATTGTGTTGAGTGCGGCGCCTGTAATTTCGTCTGTTGCACCTGTCATTGCTTTCTGCTTGCCGACGGACGTTCCGACACAGACACTCCCGCCAGGATCAAACAATGGGATTCATGTCTCTATAAAAATTTTGCCCGTGTCGCGGGCGGCGCGAATCCGCGTAAATTTCGTGCTGAACGGCTGTACAACCGTTTTGATAAAAAATTCAATTTCTTTCCTCAGGTATTGCATTCATACGCATGTGACGGATGTGGGCGGTGTATCGAGGCGTGTACCGGTAAAATCGATATTCGAGATGTTTTGAGAAAGGCGCTCGATGAAGCATAATCCCTATGCGGCAATTCCCGCGACAGTGGAAAATATCATTGCCGAAACATCGAACATCACCACATTTACCTTTCGTCCGGAAGAACCGATTCCTTTCAAGGCGGGACAATTTATCGAACTGTCAATACCCGGACTCGGTGAAGCGCCGTTTACCCCCTCCTCCTCACCTGCAGTAAAAGAAACCATGGACGTTACTATTATGCGGGTTGGTGCGGTAACCGAACAGATCCATGCTCTGACCAAAGGAGCGCAAGTGGGAATCAGAGGGCCTCTCGGGCAACCCTATCCACTTGACAAATTCAAGGGCAGGGAGATTCTCATAGTCGGCGGCGGGGTTGGTTTGGCACCGCTCCGTGCCCTGTTTTTCGCTCTTGTTGAAGAAAAGGATCTTTATAAAAAAATTATCATCCGGTACGGCGCCCGTTCACCCGGAGATATAGTGTACCGAAAGGCCGTATCCGCTGCATGGGGAAATCCGCAGGTCGACCTGTTGTTAAGTGTCGATAAGGGGGATGAAACCTGGAAGGGGAATATCGGGGTGGTAACGACCATTCTTGAAAACAATAAACTTTCGGTAAACATCCGGAACAGTGTGGCAGTTGTCTGCGGGCCTCCCGTCATGATGAAATTTGCCACCATAAAGCTGCTCGAACGGGGATATTCTCCCGATAGCATCTATCTCTCCATGGAAAAAAACATGAGCTGCGGCATCGGAAAATGCGGTCACTGCAGAATCGGTCCTTTTTACGCCTGCAAAGACGGACCGGTATTTACTTATGACCGGATTAAAGACGAACCTCGTATCTGGGATTGAGCGAACATGAGCAAGCGGTTGATTATTGATATGTATCGGTGCGATGAGTGCGACGAATGCACGGTAACGTGCGACTATCTCTATCAGCCTGAAATCTCCGATCACGGCATTCGCGATCTTCGCGAACGGATTTCCTACCTTCTGACGTGCCGGCGCTGCGAGGAACCGAGCTGTGTCGCTGCATGTAAATTCGAAGCGCTTGAGCGCGGAAGCGACGGGGTACTCATACGGCACAATATGCGGTGCGTAAGCTGCAAATGCTGCAGCCAGGCATGTCCGTTCGGCACGATCTATCCCGAACTCACCCCGTTCTATGCCGTCCGGTGCGATTATTGCCTTCAAAAGCTTGAGCATGGTGAATTACAGTGCGTATCGACCTGTGCGAAAAAAGCAATCGAATATCGTGAACTAAAAGAGTCTGAAGCCGGCGATCTTCATATCGTGAACGATCATCTTGCAGTACGTGCTCCGACATGGAGCAAGAAGGAAACCTGATGGTGAGATACCTGTTACTCATCGGCGAAGTCCTCATTTTTCCCGGTCTGATTTTTACCGCCGTTGTCGGACTGGTAACATCGTGGATAGACCGGAAAGTGACGGCACGGGTGCAGATGCGCGTCGGTCCGCCTTTTTTACAACCATTCTACGATGTCATCAAATACATGGTAAAA
>JAFGIW010000024.1 GCA_016929415.1 Chitinispirillaceae bacterium
CGACATCCTTGTAAGAATCTTGAATTGCATGTTTGACCGCACAATCGAACATCGCGGCCGAAGACATAGTGCCGGCTTCGGATATGGACAATCCATGGTATTTCGCGTTGAAACGCATATACCTGCTTCCCGTCGGAGTATTCCATGATTTTTATCATGTCAATCAGGTATGCTTTCAGTTCCTCGATCACACTGGACGGGTGCAATTCGCTCTCTTTCTGCATGTCCTTTGAACGGTAGGTGAGAATCAGACGCTTACGGGCAGCATGAAGCAACTCCAGAAACGCGAACCGGCTGTCGCGTACCCCGTCGGAATCACCGATAATACGTTTGCATGAGAGCAGACCCCATGACGGCCGTTCGTTTGATCCGGGGAAGAGTACATCATCCAGCCCGGCAACAAAAATAATGTTGTGCGGAACAACCATCGACGGCTTGAGCGGGGCAAAAGTAATCCCGCCCGTCCAGGCATTGGCAGGCGACGCTCCCTCATCGGGCAGACACCCCGTCACGAGCGTCACGAACTCCTCAAACGGAATATGCGCTCTTCCGGGGATGCTTTTCTGAAGCGAAACCGCGGCAAGGCCGTCGTACAATGAGCGCAGCATACTCCCCTCGGCAGCTCCGTCGACGGCAGTCGTTTCGGGGATTTTCCCCATCCACTGACTGACAAGATTCCTCATCGTTTCAACGGCACCATCAGGACCGGTTTCAACGCTTTCGCGCAACCGTTTTCCGTCGCTATAAAGCGCTTCCATCGTCGCACAGAACATTTCGAGATTTTTCCGGTCCGATGTTTCAAAATCACGGTAGGGAATCACCGGAAGCGACTTCGCATCTGATGAATCGTTACCTGTTTCATTTTCAATGAAATCGAGAATCACCGCTCCTTCAGTCAGCTCCACCACCAGCATTCTGGCCATGCCGAGTTTAAACGTGTGGGCATCGGTAAGCGCCAGACCGGTGTCCCCCATCTCCATGCGTTGTTCGAGATTATAACCGCGAAAAATAGAAAGCGCTTCCGCCCACTGCTCCCATATCGAAACGGCGTCCGCCGAAAACCCCCGGGTAGCCTGTACGATCGGATTGCGGAGCAGTTCGAAAACGTGGGCGCGGTCGAACCGTAATTGCATTATGTCAAGCAACGCCTTCATCCCTTGCGCAAACAGCGTGTCTTTTCCCGTGGTTCCGAGAATACAGAACGGAATATACTCCGGGTCGTACGGCTTGAAACGGCCGAACACCCGCTGAATATACGGTACATGCCGTGATGGATCCGTAAGGTACACCACGACTTCGTTATGCATGGCAATGCGGTTATCTTTTATGAAATCAAGAACCTGCTCACGGATCTCCTCGATCTCCCTTCCCCGATCGGGACAGGCAAGTATCTGAAGGCTGGAGTCGTTCCACAATCCGGTTGAAGGCGGAATCAGTTCCTCCTTACGCCGCAGCAGCGAATACTGAAGCGATTCGAGCAGTGAGCAGGCTTCATTTCATTGTCAACCCATTCCGGGCTGCGGTAGTCGAAGTTCCACTGCGCATCCTGACACCAGAGAAAGATATTCTCCTTTCCGGCGTCTCCCCAGAGTTCCAGGTGATGGTGATCGGCCGTTGGTGCGGCGCCGGCGAGCAGATGAAGCTCTTCCTTGTCGTAGTCGTCGTGACGACGAGGCGAAATGGCCGCCCCGTTCGTCGTGCTGCTCCAGATGCGGCGCACATTGCTGCGGGTGGTATTGACATCCTCCCAAAACTCGGCGCAGGGATTGGTGAGATACACCTGCAGGTCAACGTTGTCAATCTGTGAAATTTCAACCAGAATGTTACGGTGAAAATGGCTGACCTTGGTAACGCCGAACATGAAAACAATTGCAGGCTGCATCGGCAAAGGAGCTCCGGCGGGAGTTACCTCCTCACGACGCAACCGGTAAAGCTGCGGCAGCGTCAGGTAGGCAGCGGCATTGGCGTCGCCGCTGCGTGGTGCGGCGGCAAAACATCGGCGCATCAACCGGTAAAGCTCCGCCTGCCAGGGTTCATCAAGGCTGCCCGGTGGTACATACGATTTTCCCTTCATCCAGGTACCGTCGATCCCTGCCGGTTCCCACCGGCCCTCTTCTCTCCAGACTCCCGGCCGGTTGTATTCGTATTCAAGAAACCTGTGCGCGATACGCGCGGCAAGCTGGACCCGTTTTAACGGGTCGATACCGGCAGGGCCGGTAAGGTATGATCCGACCGGCTCGAACCCTTCACGGCTGATACACCCCTCGTCAAGCAATGCGCAGAGTACCTGTTGGATCCTGTGCTGATCGAGCATGACATATTCACCGGGCTGTAAACTTTTCCATAGGAAGCGTTCGATGGTTGGAAGCTCAAGGTTCGCGACACATCCGAAGGGCAGTGCCTGCCCCCCCCCCTTCCACGCACCCGTCGGCAAGCCGCATACGAAGCCACTTGCCCAGAGCGGGATTCGGTACAATAATGTCGGGGGCAACGAAAGGGTCGGTCCGTACATATCGCAGTTTCAGCAGCAGGTCTGCGACAAGCATATCGAGCGACGGTGCGAAATGGAGATGGAGCATTCAAGAGAATCCGGATAAGAGATTATTGAATCAGACACTAAATTTACCATATTCTGCCGTCGAATTTCCATTACCTACCGCACCAAGAAACGCTCTCAGTATTCTCAGATTAGGTATTTTACGCACACGGACCATGGCACGTCCGGTGGTATGGGTCTGCCCTATAATTGAAAAAGCAGTGTCTTCAGAGTAGCCGATGGCTGTTGCGGATCTGTGCGGTCACTTCGTCGCAGTTGTGGAGCTGGTCGTTGAACAGAGTTGCGCTACACGGTTTTCCAGGGCTGAGATCAACCGCGATTATATTTGGTTTCCACAATGATCAAGAAATACGACTCATTGGTCCTTCTCTATTCTCAAGCCATGGTAAAATTCGACACCCTTCTCATGAACCCCAAATGCAGGGTCTGCCATGGCAAGGATCAACGTCTCGCCGCCAAGAAGTTCGAGTGGAGCACTACGGAACACGCCATCGGCAAGGGTTTTGCAGCAGCGCTCGGCAAGTCCAGCTGCGCACGTTGTCACACCGGCCACGGCTTCATCACCCAGACAGTGGACGGCAAACCGAAGACAGACATCGATACGCTCAATATGAGTAATATCAACTGCCGCACCTGCCATAAAATTCACACTGCGTACGATACCACCGATTGGGACCTTTCAACAGTCAAGAAGGCCGGCCTTGCTGCCAAACCGGCAGACAGCATCAACATGGGCAAGGGAAACCTCTGCGTCAATTGCCATCAGGCCTTATCCATCAACCCGATCGACACGGCGACCGCCCCCGACTCGTTCAAGGTCACCAGCCGGTTTTTCGGCGCGCATTTTGGTCCGCAGACAAACATCCTCATCGGCACCGGCGGATGCGAGTCCATCTGCTCCACCACGACCAAGCCGACCGTTTTTCCGCTTACATCGGTTGAAAATGGCTGCGTGGCATGTCACGTGAGCAACGCTGACGGCGAGAACCATCTTTTCATGCCGTCAAAGCGCGCGGTTGCCGCAGTCAACTCCTCTATCAACGTCGACACAACCAGGGCCAAGGTCGACACGCTTTTGGCCGAATTGCGCGATTCGCTTGTTGCCAGAAATATCATCAAGAAAGATTCCACCGCTAAGATCGGCTTTTCACTGGTTCCCGGTACAGCCGGCACCATGTTCCCCAAGGCGGTTGCAGGCGCATGCTGGAACTACCTTTTTATCAGACAAGACAAGAGCCATGGAGTCCACAATTCTCCGTATGTGCTCTGGCTGCTGGAATACAGCATTAAGGTACTAAAAGAATAAATCAATCGGATTGGTTGTGAACGGTTTTAACGATCAGGGGCTCTGATAGCACTATCAGGGCCCTCATTTTTGTGCGGAACTCTACCTCGTGGGAACCCCGCTGGTGGCAGGCTCGGCGCTGCTCATGGAAAGACGTTGTCGAAGGAGTCATTCGTGAACAAATAACTGATAGGGATTTCCTTTTTTTCGGTTCGGGCATGAATTCCCTGAAATTCGTTTGACATCAGATCCGTTTTTTGCATGAAATTCCCTGCATACTGCTTTCATAGTCACCTTACTTGAGATGAAAACAGGTCTCCAAAGGCATAAAATGCAAGAATTGGACATAGCTACCGCAAGAAGTGGTATTTTTGGTAATGTATCAGAGGTAACGTTCAGCCTGCCAGACTCTGAAAAAAATCATAATCGACAGTAATCCCGGAAGGCTGAATAGTGGGTGGAAGCTCCCAGGAAGGCGCCCTCGAAGGTGTCTCTATCCGTCGAGAGTTGGTCCGGCAAGCTGCTGATGAGAAAAGGGTATCTCAGCTGGAGGTGCTCGGGGTGGCGTCTCTGTCCACATACCGCAGTGGCGCAGTATGTTCACTGAACCATCCAGGTTGCTTCGGGTCCCGCCAAGCGGGATGCTCTTCACATCCGTGGGCTTCGAGTCTCTATGATATCGAACTGGCACCGCTGGATAAAACAGAATCTGGAAATAAAGACATTCATCGGTACATCGGAAAATACAAAACCGGACTATCAAATGATAGTCCGGTTGTAAAATTAAACAGGCGCTGATTTAATTATTGTGTAATGGAAATCTTCGCCTGCTGAATTCCATTGACACCTTCAAATCTGGCAATGTAGAGCCCCGTACCCAAAGATGCCGGCAGTGAAATTGTTACATCATCAGTATTCTGATGTGACAATTTCATACGGGAAATAACTCTTCCTCTGAGGTCGACCAGTATGAAATTACCCTCAATGGCTTTCTGGAGAACCAGCACACGTTTATGAGGCAGATAACCGATATTGAGCTGTTGCGCAACTTCGCTACTGGCGGTTTTTATCATACGATCATTCGGGTTGACTCCGGTCCTTTGTATTTCAGCCCATTCCTTAACATTTTTCGCTTCGATGTCATAGCATTTTTGGGCGGTTGCCTCCAACTGCTTGTATTTTTGTGCATCGGATGATGACATATAACTGTCATAGGATCCGGCATGCGGCGCCTCAATATCGATCCAGCAGGCCAGGATTCTTTTCTCCTTGTCGGTGATTTTAACATCTTTCATTGCCGCGACGCCCCCATTAACAGCCTTTATCATCCCGCTTTTGGTGGAACCGTATGAGTAGGGGGGCATCTGTGGCGCCTGGGATAATATGGTGGCGATATTAATCGCTTTGTTGCTGTTTGAAGCACCAATCCCCTTAAACAGAGAGGTGTATGATTTTGCATACGATTTCTTCGCACTGTTGTTCATTACAAGGTCTCCGCTCAAATCGAAACCGGATGAATGACCCGACTTATGACAGCTCACACAATACTTATCTAATATCGGCTGAACCATTTTCGGGTAATCAAACCCCTGGTTCTCGATACCCAGCGGTGTGTCAAGCTTCTGGGCGTTAACGGCAAGGGCGGTATTTCCTGAAGGCGGAGCTTCGGCTTTACTTTCATGACATCCGAGACAGGAGAATGTTTCACCCGGCATGAGCGTGGACCAACTGCGCATGCCTGCGATACTGCATCCATTGGAGTCAAGCACCTCAAAATAGACCGGCGTCCTTGCCGGTACCTTGAATGCGGCGGAGCCATCCTCATTGATTTTTGCTTCACCCAGGACCTTCTTTACGTCCCATGAGCCGCCCCAGAGAGCGACCGGGCAAATATCCGGGGCTGAAAAAATGACGTTGGATGGTTTGGAACCCGAAATCATGCCGGCCCAGCCGTTTTGGCACGCTCCCGAAACGCGGTATTTGAGTGCAACGACGCGAAGTTTCTTTGCAACGCCGCTTTTTTTATCGACGCCTTTCATACCTGCACCTTCATAGACATCCTGCATGGTATAGGTACCCATGCTGTCGTAAAATTTTGCTTGTTCCGCGATTGGAAAAGGATCGGATCCCCAGATATCTTTCCAGGGTGCAACCACCACCGGGTTATGCAGAGACTGGCTTCCCCAGGCGAGAAGTTCCCGGCTAGTACCATCAATATTCTTTAAATAGATCCTGAACTTGCCGGTATTGTGCATATAAGACATGCTGTTATACTTGTTTTCATCATGATATGCAACAAGATACCACTCTTCATCAAGCGGATACGGATACTCGGAATTCCTGTATACTCCCCCAAACGCAAAAGTATCGTTTTTATCACGGGTTTTCGTTTCACGCGGCGGGCTGACCATTTTAACATTTTCCGGTCCATTGCTGTTTTTAGTAACATCAATTACACACACCTCACCTGAGTAATCACCATGATGCGCGCTTGCAATCGCGAAAAACTTGGTTGGACTACCGGGAACAGGTCGGCCATGCTGAAAGTTCATCGGCCACGTGGTCTGGTTTCCAAAAAGTTCCGTCTGGTGACAACCGTCAGGGTTCATATAAAACAATCCCGCGATGTTCGCTATGTCGCGGTCGTTGTACTCCCAGCGTGAGTACATAACGGTACCTTCCGGACGTAAAACCGGATAAAAAGTATGTACCTGATCGTATCCGACCTGACGCATATATTTTCCCTCGCCATTCATTACAAACATGTTCGTGGTAGGCTGCCATCCGCAATCAATCACGCCGAAGCAACGTGTGGAGGTGAACATGATATCACCACTCGGCAGATAGCATGGTTCGAAATCCGCCACTTTCAGACCTGCAGGGTACTCGGTGAGTTGCTTTACCTTACCCGGATTATCGATTTCCAATTCATAGAGCAGGTACCCGGTTCCCTTACCGTTGCCGGACATTGCAAAAACAACCTTTTTACCATCCAGAGAGATACAGGGGTCCCTTACGCACGCATCGTTCTTCGTTAAAATTTCTTTATACTGTGAATAATAATTATCGAACTTGAGGAGACAAAGGGCGCCTTTTGGCTGGAAATCAATATCAGTGACATCGGAAGGACCAACATTAACCCAGAATCCTATGGCAATGGCACCCATATTGTGGTGTCTGGTGAACATAATGGTTTGCAGGAAAGGAAACTGGCTCATTCTGTACACCCGCCGCCAGTGACAGGCACTTTCGAATGTACCGTCGCATTTCGATTGATATTCTGCA